>NZ_JASJOU010000068.1 GCF_030068605.1 Xanthocytophaga agilis | reverse complement strand
TGACATAGCCGTCAGGCTAAGAAGTAAAAAGGATCTCGAAAGGGAGTCGGGAGTCAAATCGCTTTTCATTCTTCCTTTTCTCTTTTAAGCCATCTTTTACTATTTGTTTATAAACTTTTCGAGCAAATGCTAAATAACTCTTTGTTTTTCTCCAGATTGAGAATACCAAAAGCCGAATATGAGTTTTTAACCAAAGCAACATTTTCCACTCACTTACCTCTCGTTGTTTTTCTTGCCAGAAGTGATGCTTGAAAAAACAAATCAAAGGCATGAACATTAAAACTAATATTAATGCTCCCCACAGCAGGCATTGAAATCTATATAACTGCATAGGTTTTACCTGATCAATCTGAAAAATTGATTTCCAAGCTTTAAATAAAAGCTCAATTTGCCATCTTAACCGATACAGACTTCTTACCTGGCCTACTGACAACAAAATTGGAGGAACATTAGTGATAAAAATATTATATTGATTCCACAATACCTGCTCCTTAGACGGTT
>NZ_JASJOU010000067.1 GCF_030068605.1 Xanthocytophaga agilis | reverse complement strand
CTGTATCTAGCACCTGATTCAAGGATACAGATTCGGTACGATCTTTCTGGTTTGATATTTTGGAAAATGACAACAGATCTTGGATTAAAACCGACATCCGCTTGGATGCTGACTGCATGCGTTCAAGCAAAGGAAGACCCTCGCCCAACCCAACGCCGTATTGCTTTTTGAGCAAATCTCCAAAAGACTGAATCTTGCGAAGAGGTTCCTGCAAATCATGTGAGGCAATGTAGGCGAACTTTTCCAGGTTATCGTTTGAACGAACCAGCAGTTGATTGGCTTCAAACAATTCATCATTGGTTTTTGCCAGCTCTTCCGTACGCTTCTGAACCTGTTGCTCCAATACCAGTTGTGCAGAACGCCGCTCAGTTACATCCTGAGCCGTTCCAAACATTTTTACAGGTTTCCCCTGCTCATCAAAAAAGGTGCGGGCTTGTGCATGAATAATATATTTCTGGCCAGTGGTTCGGTTGGTTATTGCATATTCTTCATTGTAAATACCCCCCGATTCGGGATTGAGAGCCCAGGACATAG
>NZ_JASJOU010000066.1 GCF_030068605.1 Xanthocytophaga agilis | reverse complement strand
GTGCACTACGGCGTTGAGAACCAATCTGAACGATTTTACCTGTTTCCTCCACTGCTTTGAGGGCTGCTTTTGCATCATCCAGAGATTCTGCAAAGGGCTTCTCTACATAGGCATCGCGGCCTGACCGCACGGCTTCTACACAATGCAATGCATGCTGAAAGTCGGCAGTACTGATAATAACAGCATCTACATCTTTGCGCGCATACAATTCATCATTGTTGCGAACTTTGAAAAACTTCTTGTTTACATTGGGTTTGTCCTTCAGATGAGCTTCACATTCATCCCGACGACGGTTCCAAAGATCGGAGACCCCAACAAGTTCAAAATTAAGTTCTTTGGCATGATTCATAAATGCAGGCAACAGTGACTGACGGAATCGATCCGAAAAGCCAACAATGCCTACCCGTACTCTATCATTTGAGCCAATGATACGTGCATAACTGGATGCACTCATACTCATGGCTAATCCGGCTGTTCCCAGAGCGGTCTTCTTTAGAAAATCACGGCGGGAGGTTTGATGATTGTTTTCCATGGAAATAC
>NZ_JASJOU010000064.1 GCF_030068605.1 Xanthocytophaga agilis | reverse complement strand
CGGTATAGTTACCCGCTGTCAGATTATTGAATACTGCGATGTTCTGATACGTTGTTCCATCCAGTGAGTATTCATACAAACCCGTTCCCCCACTGGCACTTACAGTAATTCTGCCTGTTGTGCCATTATGACAAACCAGATCGGTTACCGTGCTGGTTGCCACCAGTGTACAAGGCGAAGTACAGTTGGTTCCTACTGATGCTGTGGTGTTGAAGAAACATCCATCGGCTGTCACTACACGAATGCTATAAATACCTCCTGCCAAACCTGTGAATATGTTATTATTCGCACCAGCCGGGTTAACACTTCCATCAATGAAGTATTGATAGGGAGCTGTTCCGCCAGTCACAGTTACTGTAATAGCTCCATCTTTAGTTAAACAACTGGATTCAGAGGTCGTGTTAATAGTAACGGCAGAAATACCGTTTGGCGCGGTAATCACCTGAGTGTAACTCACTTTACAGTTGTTGGCATCCCGAACAGACACACTGTAACTGTTGCCTGCCAGACCGGTGAATGTATTCGATGTCTGGAAGTTGACTCCATCGATTG
>NZ_JASJOU010000063.1 GCF_030068605.1 Xanthocytophaga agilis | reverse complement strand
AAATCATTTCCATACAACCATCGGGAACAATGGTTTGCTTTTTGGGTGTATCTTCTTTTGGATTTTCTAAAGTCCAGTAGCATTTGATAAGTGTGGCTAAATCTTCACACGGTTTGTAGGTTCGATAATCCATTTTATTTATTATTTGTCCCCTTGTGGTTTAAAATATGTCCTGTTTTACATTAGGGAAATTATTAAATTCAGTTTCGTGGCAATAGCATTATTTATTATTCTATTTGCATTATGCCTCTTACAATGAGTAAATTATCTGGTAAATCAGGAATGGCAATTACAAATCTGTTTTCTTTTCTATTAGCCGTACTTTCGTATAGGTCAAACTTGTTGCAATTATAGAAAGTAGCAAAGGGATAAGCTACGATCCTTAATGCCCATGGTTTCACATAGACGTTTCGACAGACTTCTTCGACTGAAGTTCCGCTCCCGTTTGCTTTAAGGCCAGAGCTGATGATACACACGTATCAGCTGCAATCTATGCCTCTGTAAAATTGCTTTTATATGGCGATTTTCTTTATGTGTAAACTAATGGATCGT
>NZ_JASJOU010000062.1 GCF_030068605.1 Xanthocytophaga agilis | reverse complement strand
TTGTTTTCTCTCCAACTTTCGTAGATCCAACATAAAACTCTACTTTAGCGATTGAACCATCTGCATCAGATGCATTAGCAGTCAGGTTGATGCTACTTCCAGTTGGATACGAAGCATTTGCTACTGGTGCAGTCAGAGTTATATTTGGTAGCTGATTACTTACTGTTCCTCCAGATTCATAAGCGCCAATATCAGGACCATTTCCATTGTAACTCATTGTTAATGGTGCTGTTGGCAAATTACTTGTACCGGCATCTATCAGATTACTACCTTCAGCTGTAGATAAATATGGCAAAGCTAAAGCCCCAGAACGTAACAAAGCTGGAGTAGTCTGAGTGTTGTTGCTTACCGATGCCCCTGAAGAAATGGCCGAGAATGGCTCACTGTGATGGTTGTTGCTCACTACTAATCCCTGTGGCTGGGCTGTGCCTCCTTCATATGTTATCGCTGTGATCTGACCGCCTGTACTCACATCAAAGGCATTGTTGAATACCTGCAAATTCTTGGACGCTACCCCATTGCTGGTCGATCGGATCTGAAACAAAGCCGGATTGCCGCTACCATTGATGGTG
>NZ_JASJOU010000061.1 GCF_030068605.1 Xanthocytophaga agilis | reverse complement strand
TCATTTGAGCCAATGATACGTGCATAACTGGATGCACTCATACTCATGGCTAATCCGGCTGTTCCCAGAGCGGTCTTCTTTAGAAAATCACGGCGGGAGGTTTGATGATTGTTTTCCATGGAAATACTATCTGAATCAGGATGTGGAATAATTACTTTACTTGTTTTATCAAGAAACGCATTTGCCTTGCTTATTCCGGCAGGAAGCTATTCTGTCCGGATATATTATAACGTTTTAATCTTAATATTTCGGAATGATACTTCATCACCATGATCCTGTAGCAGGATATGGCCTTTGATTGCTTCTCCAAAACGTCCATTGGCGTTGTATTCCGGGGCTGCATATTTGCTCATACCTACAAGTTTTCTAAAGTCTTCGCTGCCACGTTCATACTCTACCACTTTTTTACCGTTTAACCAGTGTTCTACATGTTTGCCTTGAACCAGTACACGGCCTTCATTCCACTCGCCTATAGGCTTTGCAGCTTTATCTTTGGCTGTGATCAGATCATACAAGGAACCAACTGTACGATTGCCATCTCGGCCTTTTTTAGCATCCGGATGTTTATCGTC
>NZ_JASJOU010000060.1 GCF_030068605.1 Xanthocytophaga agilis | reverse complement strand
GAAGAAGAAGATCCATCTTTTGCTACCAGAATAGCCACATACGTACCGGCAGCCAGTCTTTCACTAAAGGTTACTTTCATTGTGCCATCTGCATCCCAACTAGTCTGATACCCTACCGATCTGCCTAACATGTCATGGATAGAAGCAATCTTCACCTCTGTGTTGTTAACCGTAAAGTAAATTACATCTCCATTACCAGGGTTAGGGAATAAAGTAATTTCTCCCAATGCTCCACTTATGCCAAAGTTTACTTTAATCACTTTTGAGTAAGCATAACTTCCATCCTGATCCACCATTTTCAACCGGTAGTACGATACACCTGTATATGGTCTGTGATCGATAGACTGATAGGTCTGTAAGCCGGATGAATTTCCTGTCGCATTTACCTGTGTCACTTCTTGAAAAGTTTTACCATCCTGACTTCTTTCTACTACAAAGTACGATGTATTCACTTCTGAGGCAGTTTGCCAGTTCAGATTCACCTGTTGGTCAACGGCTTTGCCTGTAAAATCAAGTAAGGTTACCGGAAGAGGATTATAATCTATCTCAGTTGCTAAAGTAAATGGACTGAAATTGT
>NZ_JASJOU010000059.1 GCF_030068605.1 Xanthocytophaga agilis | reverse complement strand
AAACGCCCAGAGTTTATACTGGGTAGGCGATGGCGGATCGTGGAATGATGCCAGCCACTGGTCTGCTACTTCGGGTGGAAGTGGAGGAGCTGGGGTGCCTACCACTTCAAACGCAGCCATCTTTGATGCCAACTCCTTTGCTACGGCTGGACAGACCGTCACCCTGACTGCCGGTGCGATCTGTAACAGCATCAACTGGACTGGGGTGGATAACAATCCAACACTGGATCTGGCTGCCAACCTGACTGTCAGCGGAGCACTGGCTACCTTTGCCGACGCGATGAGTGTGTCCGGTACGGCTACCATCACCTTTACTTCTGGTGCTGCAACCACACTGAATCTGAGTAATACCACCAAAACATTTGGCAATATTACTTTTTCTGCCAATACAGCCCGAACTATTACCATCAACTCATCTACCAACAGTGCCATCACCCAAACGATGGGCATACTCACGGTAGGAAACAATGCCAATCTGACCATCAATGGAAATGGATCCAGAGTCTATGGTGGCCTCTCTTTTGGCAACAGTGTTTCCTTTCAGTTACTGACCAACTCGATTGTCAATGGAGTGACCAAT
>NZ_JASJOU010000058.1 GCF_030068605.1 Xanthocytophaga agilis | reverse complement strand
CTTGAACGCATGCAGTCAGCATCCAAGCGGATGTCGGTTTTAATCCAAGATCTGTTGTCATTTTCCAAAATATCAAACCAGAAAGATCGTACCGAATCTGTATCCTTGAATCAGGTGCTAGATACAGTGCTGGTTGAACTCGAGTTTCGTATTCAGGAAACACAGGCTACTATACAGGTAGACACATTACCCACCATACAGGGCGATGCTACACAGTTGGGCCAGTTATTTTTGAATCTGTTTTCCAATGCGCTCAAGTTTCGTAAAGAAGATATAGCTCCTGTTATTAAGGTGCAATATGAGCTTGTATCTTTTACTTCATTACCTGCTTCTGTCAGGACTCATCAATCAAAACTATATCATCGGATTGAGGTAAAAGATAATGGAATAGGATTTGAGCAGGAGTATGCTGAACGTATTTTTCAGATCTTTCAGCGTTTGCATAGCAGAGTGGAATATGCCGGAACGGGTATTGGGCTGGCTATCTGTGAAAAGGTAGTAACTAATCATAAAGGCGCTATACAGGCAACCAGTACGTTAGGTCAAGGGGCAGTCTTTACTGTATTTTTGCCCGCTTCATAACTAGA
>NZ_JASJOU010000057.1 GCF_030068605.1 Xanthocytophaga agilis | reverse complement strand
GGTGTGAGTACTGTATATCAATCGTTGCTTCTTTAAGAGTTTGTAGCAAAATATCCATGTTTTCAACTAACTCAAAACTATCATTATGATTTCCATCTATACAGTCAGAAATAGCCAGGATATGATATTTATTATCACAGAGCACTAAATTGTTGGTTGTTTTACTTTTTTTACGACCTTGATAGGCTACCTTTTCACCCCTTTTTTTGAAGGAGTATGCGTCCCGTCTAATTGAATACATTCCAATTGAATACATTCCAAGGCTAAACTGGCTTTCATGATTTGATGGGTAGAGGAAAATAGCTTTTCAAAGCTGCCATCGGCTGACCATTTGGCATAGTGATAATAAATATTTTGCCAAGTCACTAATTGATTATCTGGCTTTAAGGTACGCCATGAACAACCTGATTTTAACACATACAAAATGGTATTGAACAGATAATGATAGCTTACCTTCAATCTATTATGATTTAATTTATGACTCAAATGAGGGAGCACATAGGTCTGGAAATCGGATTCAGAAATATAGACAGGCAACTTGTTCATATTTGTTTTTCACTAAATATACATCATTTTTCAACTAAACAAACCCA
>NZ_JASJOU010000055.1 GCF_030068605.1 Xanthocytophaga agilis | reverse complement strand
CTATGTAAGCAATCACTTAACGAGCGATTCTCAGCAAAATCAGTAACTTTTCTCAAAAAAGTAGTAGAAGAATTGATAGAGAAACAATCTGATCAATATCAGTTATCTACATTTTCTAATTTCAAACATATCTTAATTGGCGACTGTACTTCTTTTGCCCTGCCAGCCTCATTAGGTTCAACATACAAAGGTCCTGGAGGTATTTATCCAAGCTCTGCCATCAAGCTCTATTGCGAATATGACTTTCTATCAGGTTCATTTTCATGCTTAGAAGATGATGGATGGGCGCGTTCAGATCAAACATTTAATAATGCTTCTCGTGTAGATAAGGGAGATTTAATTTTGAAAGACTTAGGATTCTATCAAGTACCCTTCTTCAGAGAGCTTCATCAGAAAGGGGCTTATTTTATTTCACGATTGAGAGCTGGTAGTAGCCTTTATAATCAAGAAAAGAGGATGGATTTAGCATCTTTGATTAAAGACAATGCAAACGATTATTCTTTGCAGGAATATAGTGTAAGTATTGGTAACAATAAAAAAGAAAGATCTGATTTAGGACCTGTACGATTGATTTTAGAAAAAGTGCCTACTGCCGTTTATCAACAAAAGATGAAACGTACGAAAACTTTATGTGCTAGTAAAGGCAAA
>NZ_JASJOU010000054.1 GCF_030068605.1 Xanthocytophaga agilis | reverse complement strand
TTATTACTAAAGAGAAATTATACTCAGCATTGCTTCTAATTACTTAGAAACAATCGCTCGTTACTCAGTTTCTCTATTTTTCCATCTGTCAAAGAACTTCAGTCATACATCAAAATAAATCTGAGTGTACAACATGGTGGTTTTACAACCTGAGGACTTTCACCTACCAAACAAACGTTTTTGTTTGTGCTTTTTATCTAAATTATTGGTGGAGGTGAACGGAGTCGAACCGATGACCCCCTGCTTGCAAAGCAGGTGCTCTAGCCAGCTGAGCTACACCCCCATAATTGGTACTGTCAGTGCAACTCGTTTATAAAACATATATAAAGCAGAGTGTACCTTCAGCAGTGTGGTTGATAGTGTGGGCCTGCGTGGACTCGAACCACGGACCTCTACATTATCAGTGTAGCGCTCTAACCACCTGAGCTACAAGCCCATTTACTGGTCCGTTACTTATATTTTCTACCTTTACAGGTAGTGTATTTTTTGGGTGAGAAGCAAAAGATAGGAGCGTGAGCTGATCGCATGGTTGTACATAGATCAGCTCTGAGTAGTTATCTGGTTTATCTGTGAAAGAGAAGTACTCAGCTAAGAGTATGTAATCTAGAGATTACCTTCATACAATCACTCCAGAAAGGAGGTGTTCCAGCCACACCTTCCGGTACGGCTACCTTGTTACGACTTAGCCC
>NZ_JASJOU010000053.1 GCF_030068605.1 Xanthocytophaga agilis | reverse complement strand
TCCAGCTTCCACTGTTGCCTACCCAATACAAAGTGCGGGCTGAAGCAATACTGATATTGGTGTTGTTAGTGCCTATCCCATACAACATATTCAGAGCAGACCCTGTATTGTTGATATTGGAAATATTCACATACTGGGGATTGGAAAAGGAAGTAAATTTGACACTTGCCTGAGAAGAACCTGTGTTCGAATTCACACTCACAGGTGCACTGCAACTGCCATTGGTAAGAAAATCTCCATTGACAGTGCTGGTACTGCTGGCTGAAAAACGCCACGTGCTTCCGGCTGCCAGTGTCACATCATCTAAGGTTGTCGCGGCAGTATTGGTAAAAGTCACTGTGGATCCACTGCCCACACTGACTGGCTGGGTAAAAGTCTGAGCCCCCCCACTGAAACTGGCCGTTACCCCACTTCCCATGCTGATACTGCCCTGATAGGTCTGTGCAAAACCAATCAGAAACTGTGAATTATTCTGTAAAGTAAAATTATTCCGAAAGGTATGAGTATAATTATTGGCTATAAACCGGCTGTAAACATTCACCACCGTTCCACTGGCAAACATAGAACTGGTTCCCATCGAGACTACCCCTGAAAGAATAGTCAGGTTGGCATTGGCCGTAATGGCATACAACTCAGTGTTGCCCGGTCCACTCAGACTAACAGGACCATTAAAGGTTGTATTGAGAAAACGAGCGGTATTGGAAGTTTCCACAGCCACTGTCAGTGCCCCGTTGAAGGTACAATTCTGAATGGCAAAATAGGTCAGCGGTTTACTCTGTGTACCCA
>NZ_JASJOU010000052.1 GCF_030068605.1 Xanthocytophaga agilis | reverse complement strand
AATAATTCAATTTTTTGAGCCTCACACCATTCATTTAATTTGGTACTAATAAATTCTGGACCGTTGTCACAACGAAGTTTTTCTGGTTTGCCATACGCCTCAATGATACGTTCCAATACACGGATTATCCGTAAAGCTGGCAAGGAAAAATCTACTTCAATGGCTAGGCATTCTCTATTGTACTCATCAAGCCGATGTTGCACACGTATCAGATCAATATTGAGTGTACGAAAACTACGACCATCTGTAAGCGCATCACTCATGAAATCTAACGTCCAAATTTGATTCCTCTTTTTCAATTGGGTCAATGGCTGCTGAATTCGCTCTGGTAAACGTTTGCTTCGTTTCCTTGGTAAATTGAGTTGCAATTGACAATACAAGCGCCAAACCCGTTTGTGATTTACCTTTTGGTTTATGTTGCGCTTTTTGCGTAAATAATGATATACTTTCCAAAAGCCCCAATAGGGATGTTGTTCAACAATAGCTAAAATCTGATTTTTCAATTGATCTTGTGGATCTTTTTTGGATTGATACGATAGCATCCGCCTGGAAATGCCTGCTATACGAGCCGCTTTACGTTGACTAAGCTTTTTCTCTCTCACTAACCAATCAGCCAACTTGCGTCGCTGAACAGGCTTTACCACTTTTAATGGCTACCGCATGGGATTGAGTTAATCTCTTTGAGTATTTCATTCTCAATACTTGCCAATCAGATACGATTGGTCAGCAAACATCTTTTTTAATCTGCGATTTTCTTCCTCCAATTCTTTGACTGGTTTTAAATCGCTGG
>NZ_JASJOU010000051.1 GCF_030068605.1 Xanthocytophaga agilis | reverse complement strand
AGAGTATGTTTAAAAATTAAATTGTGAACAATTTAGAAACGGTTAAGAATAATTTGGCAGTTAGCCCATAAAATCCAGGCTTGTGCACTTTTAGTTGTTTTCTCATAATCTTTTGAATGTCTTCGGAAGAAATTTAGCCAACTAAAAGTACGCTCATTGACCCATCTCCACTTGATAGGTACAAAGCCTTTTTCACTAGGAGGGCAAGAGGCAATTTCTACTTCCAAACCAGCCACATTGGCTTCTACCCATTGCATAAATCCCTTTTTATAAGCATGATCAACTAAAATCTTTTTCATTCGATCTAAATATCCCAAACAATGTTCAACCAACAAATGAGCTTGAGTACTATCATGCATATCGGCAGCATGAACTACTACACCCCATACTAATCCCAAGGTATCTACTAATACATGTCTTTTTCTTCCATTAACCTTCTTGTTTCCATCAATACCCTTTTCTTCTACTACAAAAGAAACCGACTTAACCGACTGGCTATCAATACAAATTAGACTTGGCGTTTCTTCTTTGCCTTGTCTTTTTCGTTCGTGTTTATTCAACTCGCTATTTAAACGCTCTAATGTGCCATTGCGCTGCCATTTACGAAAGTAGTAATATACTACCTGCCAACAGGGATACATATTTGTTAAATTTCTCCATTGACATCCAGTACGTAAAATATAAAGTAGTCCATTGACTACTAAACGTAAAGAATGTTTCCGCTTGCGTTTTTCCTTTAAAATTTGTTCGATAAATTGCCACTGGGTATCGGTCAGTTCTTCAAACTGAGTTTGCATATTTTTTGAGTTTGGTCGCTTATAAAGTATGCAACCGATATCCTTTCTCAAAATTTAAACATACTCT
>NZ_JASJOU010000050.1 GCF_030068605.1 Xanthocytophaga agilis | reverse complement strand
AAAGACAGTAGCTTGAGAGATACCCTTAAAAAAGGAAAAAGAGGCTTATCATTTTATAAGCGAGACCGGTATGGCGATCCTTTTACTGATCGGCAAGGCCGCTCTCCCCTGGAACTGAAAGACCCTTCCAATGTGAAAACAGATGTTTCTGTCGATACAGCAGGCAATGTCACTATCGCTGAAACAGTGGGTCCTGTTCCATATAGACCTTCGACTACCTTAACTTATAAAGAGTTTTCTGAGTATTCGGACCGCAAGCTGGCAGCCGATTACTGGCGATCCAAAACTGAGGCAGCAGGAGGAAAAAGTGAAATGACAGGACGCAAACTGATTCCCAAAATTTATATCAGTCCTGTGTTTGATCGCATCTTTGGAGGGAATTATATTGATTTTCAGACTAATGGATTTGTGACGCTGGATTTTGGCGCTCAGTGGCAACGGGTTCAGAATCCGAACTTGCCTATTCGTCAGCAACGGTATTTTCTACCGTTAAATATGGATCAGCAGATTAATCTGAACTTTACCGGCAAAGTAGGAGAGAAGTTAAAGATCACAGGCGCGTTTGATACCAAAGCCAGTTTTCAGTTTGAGCAGAACTTTAAGTTGGATTACACAGGGTATGATCATGAGATTATTCAGAAGGTAGAAGCGGGCAATGTGAGTATGCCATTGAACAGCACTTTGATTCAGGGGGTACAGAATCTGTTTGGCTTGAAGACGCAGTTGCAGTTTGGAAAACTGAGAGTAACAGGGATTCTAGCTAATCAGAGAGCTAAAGTTTCGGAGACAACTTTACAAGGTGGTGGCGTACAGAACAAGAAGTTTGAATTTAAAGTATCCGAATACGAGGATAATCGACACTTTTTTCT
>NZ_JASJOU010000049.1 GCF_030068605.1 Xanthocytophaga agilis | reverse complement strand
ACAGCTCCCTATCAATATTCAATCAATGGCACAACCTTCCAATCTAATCCAAGTTTTACAGGCTTAGGTGAAGGTACATATACGGTTCAGGTGAAGGATGCCAAAGGATGTATCAACAGCCTTACTCCAGTGACACTGAAAGTGAATGTGACCATCACAGCTACCATCACGCCTTCCAATCCAAGCAGTTGTACGGTCAGTGACGGATCAATCACTATCACCAATCCGGCAGGGGGAACAGCTCCGTATCAGTATTCGATCGGAGGTGCTTTCCAGACATCGAATGTATTCAGCAATCTGGCAGAAAACAGCTATGCTATTACCATTCGGGATGCCAATGGCTGTACTCAAGGGTTCAACGCTACCCTTGTTGCACCCAACAGCATCAGTGCGGTAAGTCTGCTAGGTAGTGATGAATCCAGTTGTGGTGCCAAAGATGGGATGCTGACAGCAACAGTAACCGGAGGAACAGCTCCCTATCAGTACTTTATTGATGGAGTAGCCAACCCTGCCGGAATCAATAACAATGAATTCTCTGGTTTAGCACCAGGTACCTATACAATTAAAGTAGTGACAGCAGATGGGTGTAGCTTCACTACATCTGAAACAATTATTGCCGCTTGTTGTTTACAGGCAACGATTGCCTCTCAGTCTAATCCGGGTTGTGTGGGCAATGATGGCTCAATTGTAATCAGTGCAACAGCAGGTAACGGAACTGTTCAGTACTCAATCAACAATGGGGCAAGCTTCCAGGCTTCGGCAAGCTTTACCGGTCTGAGTGCAGGCACTTATACGATTGTAGTGAAAGATAATGTCTGTCAGAAAACAATCGGTAGTGTGACATTAACAGCCGTTCCATTGACAGCAACCGTGACAGGCAATGATCCAAGTGGCTGTTCAGCTACCAACGGATCGATTGTGATTACCAATGTAACAGGAGGAACTGCACCATA
>NZ_JASJOU010000048.1 GCF_030068605.1 Xanthocytophaga agilis | reverse complement strand
CTTTATGGTAAAGGTGCACAACAAAAGAAAACTGCCAGCGATACCTATAAGTTTTGTTCCTGTCTTCATACTTTATTATTACACAGCATTATTATTATTACACTGCATTATTACAGTGTAAAATTGGAAAATGCCGAATTTATAAAATTGTAAAAATGCGACAAGACTAATCCGTTCCGTAAAAAAGCGAGGACATCTTTAAATTATCTCCGTAAAATTCCTTTGGTGTAAAACCCGTTAGCTCTTTAAAATCTTTTGTAAAATGAGCTTGGTCATAGTACTCATTTTCATAAGCTAAAGAAGTAAGATTTGTAAACTGTTTATTAAGTAGCATTTTAAGTATAGACTGCAAGCGTATCATTTTTGAAATCTGCTTTGGGCTTAAACCAATGGCTGATGAAAATTTGCGTTCCACTTGCCTGCGGTTGATAGTGGTTTGTTTGGAAACTTCATTAATCGAAAGCTGCCCGCTGGCTGATAAAATAGTTTCGAGAGTAGATTTTACAACATAGTCAATAGTCGTAACTTCAGTCAGTCGGTTCAATAAAAAACTCTCAGTAAGTTTTATCCTTTCCAACGCTGTATGAGCATTTAAAATATTTTGCTCGATTTCTTTTCCGGCATTTCCAAAAAGTTGCCCCAATGGTATAGCTGTGTTTTCCATTTTCTTTACATGAATAGTTGCAAAAGGCAAAAATCCGTTTGGGTGGAAACGAACGGAAAAAATACCTGTTTCTCCCATTGGCTCAATTTCAAGTGGTCGTGTCAGTTGCCCGATCACAAAGCATTTCGGCTGTACAATACAATTGCCTTGTTCGGTATATTGCTTGTATAAATCGCCATAATGAAAAATCATTTCCATACAACCATCGGGAACAATGGTTTGCTTTTTGGGTGTATCTTCTTTTGGATTTTCTAAAGTCCAGTAGCATTTGATAAGTGTGGCTAAATCTTCACACGGTTTGTAGGTTCGATA
>NZ_JASJOU010000047.1 GCF_030068605.1 Xanthocytophaga agilis | reverse complement strand
CTGGCACGTTTGCTTGCCCACCGAGTTTACCTTCCGTACCTACTTCCCGTGCCACACGCGTTACTTCGGATGCAAATGCCCGAAGCTGTTCCACCATGGTGTTAATCGTATTTTTCAATTCGAGGATCTCTCCCTGAACATCCACCTCAATCTTACGCGACAAGTCACCATTTGCCACAGCCGTTGTTACCTCAGCAATGTTCCGTACCTGAGCTGTCAGATTCGACGCCATTTTATTTACCGAATCGGTCAAATCTTTCCATGTACCTCCAACACCTGGCACGTTTGCTTGCCCACCCAGCTTTCCTTCTGAACCTACTTCCCGCGCCACCCGTGTTACTTCCGAACCAAATGAGTTGAGCTGATCCACCATGGTGTTGATCGTATTTTTCAGCTCAAGGATCTCCCCTTTCACATCCACGGTAATCTTACGCGACAAGTCTCCTCGGGCTACCGCTGTGGTTACTTCTGCAATATTCCGTACCTGAGCTGTCAGGTTTGAACCCATCTGGTTTACCGACTCGGTCAAATCCTTCCATGTACCTCCAACCCCTTGTACCTTCGCCTGCCCACCGAGTTTACCTTCCGTACCTACTTCCAGCGCCACACGTGTTACCTCAGAGGCAAACGAGTTAAGCTGATCCACCATGGTGTTGATGGTTTTCTTTAGCTCCAAAATCTCCCCGGCAACATCCACCGTAATTTTCTTGGATAAGTCACCATTTGCAACGGCCGTTGTTACCTCAGCAATGTTCCGTACCTGAGCTGTCAGGTTTGAACCCATCTGGTTTACCGAGTCTGTTAAATCCTTCCATGTACCTCCAACCCCTTGTACCTTCGCCTGCCCACCGAGTTTACCTTCTGTACCTACTTCCAGCGCCACACGTGTTACCTCAGAGGCAAACGAGTTAAGCTGATCCACCATGGTGTTAATCGTATTTTTCAATTCGAGGATTTCTCCCTGAACGTCTACCGTAATCTTCTTCGACAAATCTCCATTTGCCACGGCGGTTGTTACCTCAGCAATGTTCCGCACCTGGGCTG
>NZ_JASJOU010000046.1 GCF_030068605.1 Xanthocytophaga agilis | reverse complement strand
CGCTGTGATCTGACCGCCTGTACTCACATCAAAGGCATTGTTGAATACCTGCAAATTCTTGGACGCTACCCCATTGCTGGTCGATCGGATCTGAAACAAAGCCGGATTGCCGCTACCATTGATGGTGTTATTGTAGAAATACAGATTGGTTGACGGATTGCCCAACGCCCACAGAATCGGAGACCGATCCCCTAACAGAAAATAGTTTCTACGCACGTGAATGTTGGTTGCTCCCTTGCTTTTCTGATTGTACTCGCCCATCACATTCCACGCATTGGTGTTTTCTCTGTAATCAAATATGTTGTTTTCAATGATGGTGTTGCTGGTTGTCAACTCAATCGACTGACCCATACCCACTTTGAAGCGGTTATCATGTACCCAGAACGAATAGGCTCCTTTCAATACAGCCGGATCATATTCCAACGAAAGGTGAGTGGTAAAATCACAATTGGTGATCTCTACTTCTTCTGCACCGATAGCCCAGAATTCAAACGAAATGTTGGGTACATTCTGTCCCCAGGGTGCAAACGCTTTGCCATATTCTTTGATGTTGTAGATCTTGGATTTACTCACATAATCAGAGGTGCTGAAAGCTGATCCATTGTAGGAAGCCAAAAACTTCATCGCATAGCCAGAGGTTTTCTCCCCATAGGAACCAATGGAGATATTGGATTGGTGATAGATGGTTCCATCATGGATTTGCAGGTTCCGCACACTGCCCCGCGAAGTGATGTTGCCATAGGAGCCACCGGTAGATTCACGGGCAGATTCGCTGATAGTAAAGTTATAGATTTCAATGTTTTCGGTCTGGTTACCCGTATCTGACCAAAGTTCAATCCCAGCATGGTAGAACTGTTGTACTTTGACATTGAATATTTTGACATTGTTTCGGTTTTGTACCTGGATACCGGTGAAGGCAGAATAGGATTTTCCATCGAGGGTGAACCCGCTCAGGGTCTGATTGCCATTGGTAAGTGAAGAGCTGTAGAGTTGAATAGCACCATACCACCAAACGAAGGTACCGTTTTTGATGATAGTCTGGTCGATGCCGGCTCCTTGTAGAGAAACACCAGGTTTGAGCGGCATGGGTTGTTCATCATAGGTACCGGCCGCTACATAGATCATGTGTGAACCGGAAGGTACAGTCTGGG
>NZ_JASJOU010000045.1 GCF_030068605.1 Xanthocytophaga agilis | reverse complement strand
TTATACTACTAGACAATTTGCAAAAAGGATAAAAAAATAGAGTCAAAAAGGAGAGCTTTGTAGTGACCAAACTAACAAAACTATTCCCGATGACTCTATTGGATAAAATTACACGATTACCAGGAAAATACCATCAATCTACATTGAAAAATGTCGAACTGCTGCTGGCCGGTTTACTTTCCGCTCGAAGCGTAAGTTTGTATAAGATCAAAGATGAATTCTCTGCCTTGACTGGTAAAACCGATGCTTCGCGTCATACCCATTACAAACGAATGCTTCGTATCTTTGAACGCTACGGATCGACCCGATTGTTTATCGATCTGCTTTTGTGGGCAACAGGTCTGGTTATTGGCAAAGTGGAGTATTTTTTTTGGACTCGACCGAATGGAAAATAGGTCAGTATCCATTGCACGTGCTGGTGCTAGCCGCCGATGTGAAAGGAGTAGCCGTTCCAGTTTATTTTCGCATCTATTCCCACAAAGGTGTACTTAGTGAGAAAGAACGAATCAACTTTATACGCAAAAGCCTATCTGTGATTGACTTAAGGGGTAAGCTTTTGATTGCTGACAGGGAATTTATCGGCAAAGAATGGTTTGCTTTTCTGAATACAAACCAGATCGGATTTCTAATTCGCTTACGCAAAGGAATCTATCAGCAATGGATTGATCTGGAAGAAAAACAGTATGATAAATTACAGAAAAGGGTCTTCAAGAAAGGGTATGCCCATACAGATTTCACTCTGGACAAGCAGCGCTATCGATTGGAAGTGTACCGAAATGAAAATCACAATGAAAAAGAACCGTTGGTATATTTGTTAACCAATCGGCTCAGGAAAAAACGAATCGGAAAACAGTATCGGAAGCGGTGGAAAATCGAATATTGTTTCAAGCATCTGAAGACCAATGGTTTTAATCTCGAACAGGTGGCCTTTCAAGATACAAACAAGATCCGCTTACTAATTAGTTTTGTGATTGTGGCTTATATTCTAGCCCTTGAGCAAGGCATTTTGCAAGAGAAACACAATCCGGTTCGACACATTCGCTCGGCCGGTGGCAAGAAGTATCGATCAGTGTCTGTTTTTCGTGATGGGCTACAAAAACTCAAAGAAAAGCTCACTTGTCTAGTCGATTTTCGAGAGTATCTGCTCAAGCGCTTTCCTAAAAAATCAACTATTTTTAAAATTGTCTAGTAGTATA
>NZ_JASJOU010000044.1 GCF_030068605.1 Xanthocytophaga agilis | reverse complement strand
CATAGTAAGGACAATTATCCTGACAAACAATGTTGCTTGGAGCACTCTCATTGCCACTTCGGTCTACCACTGTCACATAATAACATCCGGCAAATGAGCTTAGATTCATATGGTCATACACCTGAACAGGACTCCATACACTGTCGATTAAAGTAAACTCACTGTCTTCTTCATAGCGCTTGTAATAAATCCGGTAGCGCGATACATCTTTATCACATTCTTTATCTCCTTCACTTTGCGGATACACCCAGCTCAAATGATTCGAGTACGTGCTCACACTACAAAACGAAGGAGACGGACTACCTTCTTCGGATACCCATTGCCCACACGGAGTCGGATCAATGGCTAACACCACCGCACACGGTTTGATGGTATCCAACGGTGAACTACATAATTCCTGAGACAGGTTTCGCAATGGATCCTCCAGTAACGGTTCATTGTAGGTGCCGACTGTCTCCACATAATAACAATAGAGTGAATCCTTGTTGAGTTTGATCCCATTGCCTGTGTCAAGGTAGGTGAAACTGGCTGTGCTGGTCACAGGTACTTCGGCCAGTTTGACATAGACTTTGGGCACCTGATTCTTTTTGGTCTGATCTTCCCGGTAGACAATATGTGTCGAGTTGGTATTATCCCATGGTACCTGCGCTGTCCAGTTTAACTGAATGGCATTGGGCAATGGAGTGGCCGACAAGCGAACACTCGAAGCGGGCTGAGAGGAATCTGCCCGCGCTCCATTCGACGAAAGCAACACCACTACATATGTGTATGGATTCACTTCAGTGTTTAAGCCACTATCGGTAAAACTCAGATACGATGTCGGAGCTGGAATGCTGCTTTGCCAGTCGGTGCTATACACCGGAGTCGATCCGAAACTAGTGGAAAACCCACTGGCCCGAAACACCTGATACCGATACGGACCAGGGATTTGGGCCGGATCGATTTCGAGCGGTTGTGCCCACCGTACCCGGATTTGTCCCTGTGTCAGATCGGTTTTGGTTACAGACACCTGGGTGATGATCGGAACAGTGAGTTTGAGTCGGGCACACACCTGATCCGAGAGAATACCCGAACCACCTGAAGTACCCGTGAAAGCTGCACTGACCCGATAAGCATACTGAATCCCTTTTTTCACTGTCTGATCGACAAACGAAGTGCTCGAAGCGGTTACTCTTCCTACCAGCGTGTAGCCAGCGGGAACAGATTTGGCACAGGGGTCGATCTGGTCAGGGGAACAGCCTTGTTTGCGCCAGATGAGCAGCTGGGTGGCATTGGCACAGCTATACCGATCCCAGTCTAAGCGAATAGCATTGGCCTGAACTGTTGCACGCAGGTTGGTTACCGCAGGACCCACCACTGTGATACGCCAGGTTTTAGTATCGGTCAGCTGGTTGGGAACCGGAGCATTGTCTTCTGCTTTGAAAACCACATCATAGGGTTGAGCCCGCACCTGTTCACAAACGGTTTTCCACTCAAA
>NZ_JASJOU010000043.1 GCF_030068605.1 Xanthocytophaga agilis | reverse complement strand
CCACTGCTCTGACCTATCTTCACAGTCACTACTTTTGAATACGAACCATTCCCATCTCTGTCTATCTGATTCAACCGATAATAATTTACTCCTGATAGTGGTGAACTATCCAAAAATGAATATGTTAACGGAGTCGACGAGTTGCCTGCTGCTACCACACTCCCTAACTGTGTATACGTCTTGCCATCACTGCTGCGTTCAACATTGAACATACTGCTGTTTTCTTCACTGGATGTAATCCATTTCAACTCTACCTGTTTTTCTTCCGTAGCATAGCCATTCAGTGACAGATAGGTTACCGGCAAACTCACAGGTGTTCCACTGATAATCCCTATCTGTGAAAAAGTAGAAAACCCGCTTCGTCCATATTGTTGTTTGATTGAGTAATCACCCACTACACTGCTGTTATTAAATGTCCAGGGAGAAGAAGCGTTGGTTCGTTTGGCAAAGGTGAGCGGACCACTGCCTCCCGGATAGTTAGCTAAATATAAAGTGATATTATATCGGGCAGATGCTGCCGGTGTGGTGTTAGGTTCCAGTGTCCAGTACCCATCCTGCGCCAGATAAGGAAACACATTCAATCCTTCTACCAATGGCAATCCACTGGTGCCACTCAAAGTACCCCAGGTAAAAAAGCCCAGCACATTACTCACATTCAAATCAGACGTTACACCCATTGTCAAACGCTGATAACGACCAGCATCTCCTATCGGATAATCATAATCTATTGAACCTGTGTAAACAAATTCCACATCATCTGCCAGAATATACTTTCCTCCTGAAGAACTGGAATAAAATCCAATTCTGCATTGCCCGTTGGTGACCACAATATTGGGGATGGTGATTTGTTTCCAGGTCAGGGAAAATGTAATATCTGTCTTGATCAGACTACCTCCATAGTTGGAAGCATACATGTAGGTACTTGTCTGTCCTCCTGTACTGATTACCCATGCCTTGAGTGTATAAATCCCATTGGTAAGTCCGCTTAATGTCTGATAGATCTCTGTTGTATAGGAGCTTCCATTATACTGAGCCAGATAGCGACTACCCGAATGTGGAGTATTCACATTATCTAAATAAGATCTGTTAGAGGTTCTTGTCCAGTTAGCAGGTGAACTGCCACTTCCGTAGTTTTCAAAACCAGCATTAGGTACAGTTACTGTTGGAACCGTACCAATGGATCTGCGCAAGTTTCCCCAAATGTAGGAAGCAGACGAAAAGTTGGTTATGGCATCTGTATCCGAATTGGTCAGATTGATTTCATAGGTTCCGGTTTTGATCAGACCTTTTGTCAGATCCAGCGTATTGGACACATAAATCGTGTTGGCAGGAATCACATAACCTGAGTTCTTATTGACTTTCAGGTTGGCATATTGACTCGAGGAACTGCTTCCGGAAATAGTCTGATTGGTAGTTCCCATCATAGTGATGGTAGCAGTGGAGTTGGTAGTAAGTGTGCCACTGTTCAACAGATCTCCACATACCTGTAGTTCACTTCCGCTGTTTAAAGTTACTTTCGCGCCTGATTGAATAGT
>NZ_JASJOU010000042.1 GCF_030068605.1 Xanthocytophaga agilis | reverse complement strand
CAGATGGTCAGAGTTTGTATTTACATACAGATTACAGTGGAAAGGCGGTGTTGAATCTGTATACGATTCAGGGTGTATGTGTGAAGAGTATGGAGTTGGAAGTAGGTGGTGGAGAGACTTTGTTACCAGTAAGTGGTTTATCAGCAGGAGCTTATCTAATGCAGATCACCACTGACAAACAAGTGTCTCATCAGAAACTTATTATCAAGTAAGGAAATTGTGATTTCTTTTCTGTTTATATAAATGGTATAGTAGGCCTCCTGCATATAGAGAGAACCAGAATAGTATATACTTATAAAAATTTACACATTCTTTGGAATTATATTATAATGTAAGAATACTTTATTGGCTCTCAGATTTTATCAATGTGAGGAAGTAACTAATCAATCTAAAATGTATTGTTTATATAGTGAAAAAAGAGACCTTAGATTGATATACTTACTTATCCGAAAAGGTAAATAATTTCGACTATTTTTTTAGATAAGTTCTATGTTGATAATAAGTAAAAATGATTAGGTTTCAATAGAATATTTTCAATTCTGACATATGTAAGTTAAGGTGTTTGTGTAGTACAATTGCTGAGTCGATTTTTGTGTAAAATTGCTGTAGGAAAATACTATCAAATGATATGCAGCATTTTTTTACAAGGTTTTCATTAGAATATACACAGAAAGTTATATTACTTCTTCTATGTATAATAGTTGGAGTAAAAGTTGAAGCTCAGAATCTGGTTACCAATGGAAATTTTTCGAGTGGAAATACTGGATTCACTTCAGAGTATACATATGTTGCTCCTTTAAATAATACAACTCTATATCCAGAAGGCCTGTATACACTAACATCGAATCCGGTCTCGATTCATAACCTTTTTTGCAGCGCAGCTTCAATTTCTTCTGCATCAGGCAGTACTGTACCTCCCTCTGGAGGAACTATGCTGGTAGGGAATGGGTATGATGGATCTTCCAAGAAATTATGGGCGCAAACGGTTAGTCTTACACCCAATACAAACTATACATTTACCTTTTATGCTGTTGCCTTAACAGACTATACTACCTTATCATTTGGTTTATATGGCAACTGTACCCGTTTAGGACAAGACATAAAAGCAACTACAACTTGTGGATGGAAGAAATATACGATGACCTTTAATAGTGGCGTGTTGACTTCACTGGAACTATCAATCCGAAATATAAGTCTTGTTACCTCTGGTAACGATATTGGTATTGATGATATCAGTTTGGTAAAAGATAATCCCGCTACCAACTATGCCACAATCAGTGATGACTTTATCTGGCAAGGATATACTACTGACTGGACCAAAGCTGATAACTGGGGGTCCTGTACAGTACCTACCTGCTCAGATGATGTGGTGATCCCTGCTGGACTGACTAACTATCCTATATTAGCTTCCAATGCTACTGGAGCAGTACGTTCGATGACTATTCAATCAGGCGCGAAAGTAACTTTAAACAGCGGAAGTGAACTACAGGTATGTGGAGATCTGTTGAACAGTGGCACACTTACTACCAACTCCACTGCTACCATCACTATGATGGGAACTACCA
>NZ_JASJOU010000041.1 GCF_030068605.1 Xanthocytophaga agilis | reverse complement strand
TTAGAGATCTATGGACAAGTTTAGTTGGTTGTGTATAGGTAGAGTCTGTTGTGAAATAACCGGAATACAAAAAGGGATAGAGGAATATTGTTAAGTTACGATATATCTGATTTAGACACAGAATGAGGAAATATTTACAATAAAGTATATAATCCTCACATGGATAAATTAGAAAAAGTAGTATTTTGAATGCAAATACATTCTGTAAATACGCTCATCCGAGTAACCTGCTTGAGAAATATAAAATAAGTTCAATGCTAAGCATGCGTAAATTGTATGGCAGTTCTGTTAACCTATGATTTGACTTCAAGTTTTCAACGGATCAGAGCAGAATTAAAGAAAAGAGGTTACAAAGACCAAATTGTTCACCAGGAGAATATCTATAATCTGCCAAATAAAACCTTTTGGCATGAAAAAGAATCTCACACACCTGAAAAAGTCCTAAAGGAACTGAAAGAAGTTATCCGGCTTGTTAATTTAACCGTTAACCCGAAAATAGAATTGATTCGGGTCATTACTGTTCGGTTTGAACCTTCTGCCTGGGCCTCTATTGCAGATGAAGAATCCTCTTATTAATGAATGTTCTGTAGAATTTCAGGAGATGAAGTGATTCTGAAATTCTACAATTTATTGTATTAAATAAACAAAAATCGATTTTGAATTTTTATACTATTCCGCAAATCACACCTTCAAAAAAATATTCTATTCTTTACTAGCTTCTAAAAATAGAATATTCTAACAATTCACACCGAGCTACCTATTCCCTTCTCTAGCTATAGCCGGTCATACAATTTACATACATAACAAATTGTTTATCTTAAGCTTATCCATACAGATAGCAAGCTTTACAAAATAACCATATGGGTATTCAAATGAACTGCCCACTACTTAACATAGTATAACTATTTCATGATATTCACCCCATAATTGGAACTATTCCCTATCATATTTCATTTCTAAACAGACACAGCAAAATATGATTATTTCTACAAAATGGCCCAAGATATTTTTTCTATTCTGATTGCAGAAGATGATAAAGACGACATCTATTTGCTAAAATCCTTATTAGATGAATACTTTCCACACTGGTATTATCAGTTTATAACTACAGGAGAAGCCGTTTTAACTTACCTTGCCAGAAGAAATGCTACCTATCCCTTTGCGGATATACTTCTGTTAGATATTCACCTGCCCAGGCTGAACGGACTGCAGGTTTTAGAAAAAATACGAGAAACTCCCACTTACGATTCACTAGCTGTTGTAGGCTACTCAACCATCGAAGATTACCAGACTATGGAGCTGTTTATGAAGCTGGGAGGAAACGCGTATATCAACAAATCCAATACACAAGAAGGAATAAAAAGTATGCTTGATAAACTACCTGGGTTAATTGAGTGGATCAATCAGCCTTTAGCAAAAAACAAGGAATACTGAAAAATAGCTATATCTTGCTGAGCCTGGTTTTTAACTGGACTCTTTGCGTATTTTACATATAACTCTTGTGTCAGGCTACTAAGCCCCTTGAGTGGGTACACAATAAATAGTAAACCTACCCCCAAAAGACCTTATTTTTCGGGAGTAGGTTAAGTAATACTTACAAACTATAATGTTACAGCATTTTTTAATGAGTATTCTTTTTTAATCAACCCTGTAG
>NZ_JASJOU010000040.1 GCF_030068605.1 Xanthocytophaga agilis | reverse complement strand
GACTGAAGTTCCGCTCCCGTTTGCTTTAAGGCCAGAGCTGATGATACACACGTATCAGCTGCAATCTATGCCTCTGTAAAATTGCTTTTATATGGCGATTTTCTTTATGTGTAAACTAATGGATCGTATAAGATCATCCATCATCTCCGATTCATAATCACTGATTTTTTCTGCTTCCCTTAAGAATGTATAAAAGGTCTATTTTTACGGGAGGATGGCATGTGTGAAGCTCTATTTCAAAACAAGGTAGAGCCTACATCGAGCATTACATACAGTAGACAAGAGAGAATTACTAATAATATACAATTTGTGTAACCGATTCCTGTTTCAGTGCATCTAATAACAGAGTAACATACTAAATTGATAAAAATGAAGAACATTTGTGTAGTATTTCTTTTGTGGATATTTACCAGCAGTCCATTTACCATCCAAGCCCAAAGCCTTGAGAAGGCCGTCGATGGTCTAATTTTAAAGGATTTTAATGATAAAAGTGGTCCAGGCGGTGTCTTTATGATTGCGCATCATGGAAAGCCAGTGTATCAAAAGGCTTTTGGTAAGGCGAACCTGGAGCTTGGCCATAACCTGTCGGTGGATAATGTGTTTCAACTTGGTTCCATGACAAAACAGTTTACTGCTGTCGCAATACTACTGTTAGAGCAGCAAGGTAAGCTCAGTACTGTGGATACGATTTCAAAATATATTGGGGATTATCCCAATGGGAATAAGATAACAATCCATCATCTGTTGACACATACTTCTGGAATAAAGGATTTTACCAAAATGAGATCTTTACAGGATATTGCACAAAAAGAGATGACACCTAAAATGATGGTAGATTTCTTTAAGGACGAACCTGTTGATTTTGTACCAGGTGAAAAGTTTGACTATAATAATTCCGGATATGTTTTGCTGGGTTATCTGATTGAACTGGTTTCCGGTGAAAAATATGAAGATTATATCAAGAAACACATTTTTGACAAAGTGGGTATGAGCCACTCCTATTATGCGAGTGATCGAAACGTTATTAAGGGTAGAGCTTATGGATACCATAAAAAAGAGTTTGGCTATGTAAATAAAACTGTAATTAGTTTCAGTGTTCCGTTTTCTTCCGGTTCTTTAATGTCCACTTTATCGGATATGCTCAAATGGCAAAATTCACTGAACAACAATCTTTTACTTGATACGGCTGCAACGAGAAAAGCATTTAGCCGATATAAACTAAATAATGGTTCGGAGTTTTCGTATGGGTATGGATGGCACATCAGGGATATAAACAAAGTGCCAACTCGGGAGCATGGGGGAAGCATTTTTGGATTTAAGACAATGGGTGTATACATTCCCAGTGAAGACATTTATGTAATAGGATTGAGCAATTGCGATTGCCATTCGCCCACAAAGTTAACCGGCGACATGGCAGCGTTAGCTCTTAAATTCCTGGGTAGTCGAAAGAAGGATATTCGTTAGTTTTAGGTGTCTAAGAGCCTTTCTTAGGGTCGAGCAAATTATAAAAAATAGGTTAAGTAACATTGAAAAATTTTACTTTAAGTATGCGGATAAGGGATAAAAAAGCAAATGTAGAGCAAATGATGTTAAGTAGTTATGCAAGTAACTCTTATCGCTCTTTACTACTACGTCTGCCAATGCTATTGTATTCAATTAGCTTGG
>NZ_JASJOU010000039.1 GCF_030068605.1 Xanthocytophaga agilis | reverse complement strand
ATGCAAAAGCAGCCCTCAAAGCAGTGGAGGAAACAGGTAAAATCGTTCAGATTGGTTCTCAACGCCGTAGTGCACCAAATTACTGGGCAGCCAATGACTATATCAAATCCGGCAAGTTCGGCGATATCAGTATGGTTGAAATGACCTGGAATGTAAATCAGCCAGGTCGCTGGCGCCGTGCTCAGCTTGTAGCTGAGATAAAAAAAGAAGATATAGACTGGGATCGTTTTCTTCTCAATCGTCCTAAAGTAGAATGGAATCCTCGTTATTATCTGGAGTACCGCTTGTTCTATCCGTATTCTTCAGGTATACCGGGACAGTGGATGAGCCATCAGATAGATACCGTACACTGGTTCTCTGGTTACGATCATCCAAGAAGTGTAGTTGCTAATGGAGGTATTTACGTATGGAAAGACGGCCGTATGAATGCCGATACATTCACTGCTGTATTTGATTACGGTCCGGACAATGATCCAACCAAAGGTTTTCAGGTATTGTATTCTTCCCGTATGCATAACGAAGCAGGTGGCGTGAAAGAGTATTATTTCTCTAATGGAGGAATGATTAATCTGGATACCAATAAAATTTCTCCGGAAGGAGGTTTAAAAGCTGAATATGCCAAAGCAATGAACATGCAACCTAACTTACTGGCAGAAACCTCCTTGCGTTCAGATATAAAAATGGAAACGGGAGCCAATACAGGAGGTGATCCAATGACATCTCTGCATATGCGCAACTGGCTGGAATGTGTACGAAGCCGTAAGCAACCCAATGCATCTGTAAAAGCTGGTTATAATCACTCTGTTGCAAATATCATGGCTACAATGGCATTGCATACAGGCAAACGTGTCACTTTTGATGCTCAGAAACAGGAAATTATTACGAGTTAATATCTTTACCTTTCTACAATTTTCTATCAAAAACAAAATCCCTGCTTTTACAAACAGGGATTTTTCTTTTTAAAGAAATTATGTAAACAAAGGATTGCTTAACTAACTTGTTAGCAATGGCTATTTGGATGTTTGTTGTATAAAGCGTTTCCTTTACCACATCTTCAGAAGATGCACCAAATGCATTCAAGCATTTTTCCAATTGGCCATAAACTTTTCTAATCCCTTCAGGGCTTAAATTACTGGTAGGAATGCCTGAAACATAAATGGTATTCCCGGTTTTAGCGACCTGTGCATTACCTGCGGCTTCATATGGTTTTTGCTTATTGCCCCAGTGCCACTTCTTTTTTAATCTGGGGCTTGCAGTTCTGGAGCTTGGAGTATGGCTTTGTTTACCTGTTTTCGTATCAGAGATCTCATTGCAGCCAAAATTTATAAGGATCAGTAAAATCCACCAGCATGGTAATGTTCTTTTGGTCATAGATAAATGCACTAAACTACTGCACTAAAGGTTTACTTTGTCAAAGAAATAATTATAATTCCAGAACAACCAAACTTATAAATAAAAAAGAAACTGCGTCAGCGTAACTATTTATTTATGTCCTTAAACAACTATCCGTTTTTAGGGCTGGTTATATTTTGCATTTTTTTATTAATAAAATTAGCCACTATGAGATTGGGAACCCAGCACAGCCAGGCTACAATCATATAAGAGAAAGAAGGGTCTTCCGTAATTTTTACTAACAACGGATACCACAACCGGAGTGTAACAGCTGCAAACGCACAGGCAAAACTATAGGTCATTAACTGCTGATGGTTTAGTATATGGCCTTTTCTGATCTGTGCAACCGCTGTAAGAGTAGTAATAAGCCAGATTAGGCCCAGAAAAATAAATCCGGTAGCTGATACAGCATTGCCATTAGCATAAAAGCCTATATAAATACCCGCTATCGAACTGATGATTACAGACATCACATACACTTTTCCGATGATTCTGTGCAAGTTCAAGTGCATATGTCTGAACTTAGGGCCAAATTGTCGCCATCCTATAAAAAGAGAAATACCTCCGAAAATAATATGCGCAAAAAAAGCAGATTTCCAGACTATATTACCTAATACTTCTGAAGATTTAGA
This sequence comes from Xanthocytophaga agilis, assembly GCF_030068605.1. Classification (NCBI taxonomy): domain Bacteria; kingdom Pseudomonadati; phylum Bacteroidota; class Cytophagia; order Cytophagales; family Rhodocytophagaceae; genus Xanthocytophaga; species Xanthocytophaga agilis. The sequence goes on along the minus strand of NZ_JASJOU010000039.1, from coordinate 383 downwards.
ATTCAGAAAAGTATTTTTATGATCCACAAAGACATAAATGATAGGATAAGTTCCGATTAATAGCGCAAAAAGACAGATAATTAAGAACAATAATTTTTTCATAAAAGTTGATTAAATTTTCTGTAAACATGGGAATTACAGAAGACTTAACTGTTCCAAAATGAAAGGTGGAGCCAATTTTAAAGCTATACATTGAGACTTACCATGTATACTTATCTGACATCCTACACTAAATTATTCGACATTTAGACTCTTATTTTAAAAATTCTCTGGGTGAGCAGTGCATATATTTTTTAAAATTTCTATTAAATGAAGTCTTGGAATTAAATCCACTTTCCAAGGCTAACGCGAAAATGGTGAATTTCTGATTTTCTGGAAGGACA
>NZ_JASJOU010000038.1 GCF_030068605.1 Xanthocytophaga agilis | reverse complement strand
GAACGATACAGTACTCAATAGATGGAGGCACAACATATGTGACAGGTAGTGTGTTCACAGGTTTGAGTGCAGGCAACTACACAATCCTTGTGAAGGATGCTTCAGGCTGTCAGACCAGTGTAAGTGCTGTGTTAAGTTTGCCAGCAGCTATTACAGCAACAGTAAGTGGAACCAATCCAACCAGTTGTACTACAACAGATGGTTCAATCACAATCAGTGCTGTTGCTGGCGGTACAAGTCCATATCAATATTCAATCAATGGCACAACATTCCAGGCAAGCACAAACTTTACAGGGCTTGCAGCGGGAAGTTATACTGTAACAGTAAAAGATGCGTCTGGCTGTACAGCAACTTTCACTCAAGTGATTGCAGCACCAAGCGGAATCACAGCGACAGTTGCTTCTACTAATGAATCAGCATGTAATGCAAACGATGGATCGGCAACAGTGACTGTAAGTGGCGGCACAGCTCCATATCAATACTTTATTAATGGAAGTGTGAATCCGGCTGGGGCTAGTAATAATGTATTCGCATCGTTAGCTCCAGGATCTTATACACTTAAAGTCGTAGATGCTAATAATTGTGAATTTATAGTGACTGCAACTGTAACTAAGTTTACTTGTCCTGTGACTTGTGATCTGACAGCGCAGATTACCTATGGTGATCCAACCTGTACAAACTCTAGTAGTGGTTATATTACAGTAACTGCTACAGGTGGAACAGCTCCTTACCAATACTCTGTGAATGGAGGGGCATTTGCAGCAGGAACCGGACAATTTACAGGTCTGACTGCTGGTACTTATACAGTACAAGTTAAAGACGCAAATTCATGTGTGTATGACGTTTCTGCAGTAACATTGGTGTTACCAGCAGGTCCTACAGACTTAACAATACAAACAACCAATCCTACTACATGTACAGATTCTGATGGGACAATTACTATCAGCAATGTAGCAGGCGGAACAGCACCATATCTGTATTCAGTAAATGGCGCTTCTTATAGAGCGAGAACGAATTATACAAAACTTGCTGCTGGAACCTATACTGTGTCCGTTCAGGATGGAAAAGGTTGTATATATACAGAAACTGTTACATTAACTGCTCCAAGTGGGGTAAGTGCAACGATTTCAGCTACAAACGAGACAGCATGTAACACAAATGATGGTTCAGCAACAGTATCTGTATCTGGTGGAACAGCTCCATACGAATATTATATCGGAGGAGTGGCAAATCCAGCAGGTCTGAATAATAGTGTGTTCGTATCTCTGGCACCTGGATCGTATACAATCCTGGTAAAAGATGCAGCAGGATGTGAGTTTACTACAACAACAACAGTAACTAAGTTTACTTGCCCTCCAGTTTGTAATCTGACAGCGACTGCAAGTGGAAGCAATCCAACTAGCTGTACCACAACAGATGGTAGTGTGAGTGTGAGTAATGTAAGTGGTGGAACATTGCCATATCAATATTCAATAGATGGCACAACATTCCAGTCTTCAGCAAGCTTTACCGGATTAGGTGCAGGAACATATACGATTACCATTAAAGATGCAGCTAACTGTAGCATTACTCTAACACAGACGATTACAGCACCAAGCGGAATCACAGCGACAGTTGCTTCTACTAATGAATCAGCATGTAATGCAAACGATGGATCGGCAACAGTGACTGTAAGTGGCGGCACAGCTCCATATCAATACTTTATTAATGGAAGTGTGAATCCGGCTGGGGCTAGTAATAATGTATTCGCATCATTAGCTCCTGGTTCGTACACACTTAAAGTAGTAGATGCTAATAACTGTGAATTTACTTCTGCAGTAACTGTAACTAAGTTCAACTGTGCTTGTACATTGGCTGCTACAGCATCTGGTACAAACGTAACGAACTGTACTGCTCCAAATGGAACAATCACAGTAAGTGCGACAGGCGGTACAAGTCCATACAGTTATAGTCTGGATGGAGTGACATTCTCTAATACAACAGGTGTATTTACTGGATTAACCGCTGGTAACTATACTATCTATGTAAAAGATGCAGGTTCTTGTTTAGTGAACGTTTCTCAGACATTAACAGCTCCAGCTACTATTACAGTAACCACAGCCCCTACCTCAGAAACTGCGTGTTCTGCCGTAGATGGAAGTATAGCTGTATCAGTAACAGGTGGATCTTTACCTTATCAATATTATATCAATGGAGTCGCTAATCCGGCTGGTATCAATAACAGTACATTCAGTAGCTTATCCGCTGGAACATATACTATTCGGGTAGTAGACGCAAATAATTGTGAAGCAACAAGTTCCGTAACTATAGGTACAGCTTGTACAACCTGTACAGTTACAGCTAGTGTTACTTCTGTTGTGAATCCATCTTGTACAACTCCAGCTAGCGGTAGTTTCACAGTTGTGGCAACAGGTGGAAGTGGAACATATGAATATAGCCTGGATGGCACAACATTCCAGTCTTCAGCAAACTTCTCAGGATTGATTGCCGGTAATTACACTGTAACAGTACGAGATGCAGCAGATGCAACATGTATAATTACAGTACCTGTTGGATTAACTCAGACATCTCCAATCACCGCGACAGTAAGTGGTAGTAATCCAACAACGTGTGGAGTCAACAATGGAACCATCACAGTGAGCAATGTATCGGGTGGCACAGCTCCTTACCAGTACTCAATCGATGGAGTCAACTTCCAGACATCGAATACAT
>NZ_JASJOU010000037.1:0-2500 GCF_030068605.1 Xanthocytophaga agilis | reverse complement strand
TAGTGAATCAGTACCGTGAGGGAAAGGTGAAAAGAACCGTGCGTAACGGAGTGAAAAGAACCTGAAACCATGCGCTTACAAGCGGTCGGAGCCCTTTCGTGGGGTGACGGCGTGCCTTTTGCATAATGAGCCTACGAGTTACTCTTACTGGCAAGGTTAAATGTGTTAACACATGCAGCCGAAGCGAAAGCGAGTCTGAACAGGGCGCTTAGTCAGTAGGAGTAGACGCGAAACTTTGTGATCTACCCATGAGCAGGTTGAAGGTACCGTAACAGGTAGTGGAGGACCGAACCAGTAAACGTTGAAAAGTTTTTGGATGACTTGTGGGTAGGGGTGAAAGGCCAATCAAACTGAGAAATAGCTCGTACTCCCCGAAATGCCTTTAGGGGCAGCCTCTTGTGATGTTATACCGAGGTAGAGCGACGGATAGAACTAGGGGGAGTCACATCCTACCAAATTCTGCCCAACTCCGAATGCGGTGTAATTAACAAGGGAGTGAGGGCTGGGGTGCTAAGGTCCCAGTCCGAGAGGGAAAGAACCCAGATCATCCGCTAAGGTCCCTAAATCAGGACTAAGTTGAACAAAGGAAGTCTATCTGCATTGACAGCCAGGATGTTTGCTTGGAAGCAGCAATTCATTTAAAGAGTGCGTAACAGCTCACTGGTCGAGCGGATGGGGCATCGATAATAAACGGGCATCAAGTTTTGTACCGAAGCGATGAATATAATCTTTGATTATGTGGTAGGGGAGCATTCTTCCGGCATCGAAGCTGTGATGTAAGTCATGGTGGAGCTTGAAGAAAAGCAAATGTAGGCATAAGTAACGATAAAGCAGGCGAGAAACCTGCTCACCGTAAGACTAAGGTTTCCTGATCAACGTTAATCGGATCAGGGTTAGTCGGGGCCTAAGGGGTTAGCGAAGGCGAAGCCCTGATGGACAACTGGTTAATATTCCAGTACTTAGTAAATGAGCCATCAAGTGACGGAGGGGCGCGTTAGCTGCGGACAGACGGAATTGTCCGTTAAAGTGAGTGAAAGCTCATGATAGTACACTACGTCTTCGGACAGAGTGATAATGCTAAGAAGCCACTTCCAAGAAAAGCTTGGGAAGCAATTGTTTACTGACCCGTACCGTAAACCGACACAGGTAGTCGGGTAGAATATACTCAGGTGCTCGAGTGAGTCACGGCTAAGGAACTCGGCAAATTAACCCTGTAACTTCGGGAAAAGGGGAACCACAGCGATGTGGTCGCAGAGAAATGGCCCAGGCGACTGTTTAACAAAAACACAGGGCTTTGCCAAAACGAAAGTTGACGTATAAGGCCTGACACCTGCCCGGTGCTGGAAGGTTAAGAGGGGATGTTAGTCGCAAGGCAAAGCATTGAATCGAAGCCCCAGTAAACGGCGGCCGTAACTATAACGGTCCTAAGGTAGCGAAATTCCTTGTCGGGTAAGTTCCGACCTGCACGAATGGTGTAACGATCTGGGCACTGTCTCGGCCGTGAGCTCGGTGAAATTGTAGTAGCGGTGAAGATGCCGCTTACCCGCAACGGGACGGAAAGACCCCGTGCACCTTTACTATAGCTTAACGTGGGTGCTGGGTCAAGCATGTGTAGGATAGGTGGGAGACTGCGAACCGGTGTCGCCAGGCATCGGGGAGTCAACGTTGAAATACCACCCTTGCTTGATTTAGCGCCTAATCCTAATAGGAGACAGCGTTTGGTGGGTAGTTTGACTGGGGTGGTCGCCTCCAAAAAAGTATCGGAGGCTTCTAAAGGTTCGCTCAGTACGCTTGGTAACCGTACGCAGAGTGCAATAGCAAAAGCGAGCTTGACTGTGAGACCGACAAGTCGAGCAGGTAGGAAACTAGAGTATAGTGATCCGGTGGTTCCGCATGGAAGGGCCATCGCTCAAAGGATAAAAGGTACGCCGGGGATAACAGGCTGATCTCCCCCAAGAGCTCACATCGACGGGGAGGTTTGGCACCTCGATGTCGGCTCGTCACATCCTGGGGCTGGAGAAGGTCCCAAGGGTTGGGCTGTTCGCCCATTAAAGTGGCACGCGAGCTGGGTTCAGAACGTCGTGAGACAGTTCGGTCCCTATCTGTTGTGGGCGTAGGATATTTGAAGAAGTGCTGACCTTAGTACGAGAGGACCGGGTTGGACGGACCGCTGGTGTAGCTGTTGTCATGCCCATGGCAGTGCAGCGTAGCTATGTCCGGATGAGATAAGCGCTGAAAGCATCTAAGTGCGAAACTCACTTCAAGATGAGATATCCATATAGGACCGTTGGAGATGACAACGTAGATAGGCGATAGGTATACGCATAGCAATATGTTCAGCCAAGTCGTACTAATGATCCGAAGACTTCCGTTTTTTTCTTTTTGCTGATCATGCAAGTCAGATACTCAATCAGAAAAAATACTTTGTTATACTTAAACACTCGTTAATGAGTTTCTCTCTTTTCCACTTGTCAATTCTTTACTACAAAGAGTTTTACTC
>NZ_JASJOU010000036.1 GCF_030068605.1 Xanthocytophaga agilis | reverse complement strand
AAGGGTCTTTCAGTTCCAGGGGAGAGCGGCCTTGCCGATCAGTAAAAGGATCGCCATACCGGTCTCGCTTATAAAATGATAAGCCTCTTTTTCCTTTTTTAAGGGTATCTCTCAAGCTACTGTCTTTCTTTATACTATCTGTGGGGGGAGCTTGTGCTAAACGGGGAGACCAGGAATAGCCTTTCTTCTCATCTTCTGAGTCAGAAAACCAGCATACAAGAGAAAATAATACTCCACCCGAAACTAAAATGTAATCGGAGAACCTCAATGTTAATAATAGAATTAATCGTAGATAACCTAATTTCTATCACTGGAAATGCTTTTACGCTATCCAATGCAAACACATACTTGTGTTTGAAAACTTTATCTCGTTCAGAGTTGCCCCTGAGCATTCTACTTATTAATTGAGTGTTCTAAAGGTATTATTACTGTACTGGTATTGTAGATTTTGTTTTGCATAGATACTACTTAAAAAAAGCTATGCAAAACAAAATCAGGTATTCATGAATTTATTGACTAAGATTATACTGCATACGGAAGCCAAACCGTGTATCAGACCGAGGATAGGAAGTACTCACAACTGGTCTGTTCACATTGCGTTCAAAGTATACAGTTATATTCACACGTTGGTTAATTGCATACTGAATCGTTGGTTTGACTGATACCTGAAAGTTTCCAGCTACAGGTGTATTGACTCCCTGGAACCTGCGCTGAATCGTTTTCGAATCCAGGAATCGCACATCACATCGGAACTGCACATCGTTTTTCAGTACCCGTTGTTCTCCCTGCACCCGGAAAGGCAGTTTCAGATTGTTTTTGGTATATCCTATACTCACTGTCACATCCTGATTGGTAATCTCACTTACCTGACGACTAGATGTTATCAACGAAACTGTTCGCTCTTTATTATATGTAATTCGTGCAGTTAGTTTGCTTGGTGTACGTAAGTCTATTCCAATCAATGGCGAAAAACGTTCGGTGATGGTTACACGGTCTGTGATTAACAGGGGTATATATACACTATCATTATTCACATTGGGTACATATCCCAGTGCATCCAACGAACTATGCAAACCTATTAGTCCGGAAGATGCGTATTCCTGAGGGCTCCGGTAACTTCCGATGGTATAAGTGGAAGAATATCCATGTGTGATATTAATTGAAGAAAAGATGTTTTTAAACACTTCTAATTTCGACAAACCTGCATAGGTAATATTCCAGTTAGGTAATGGAATCTTTGGAAAAGAAGTCAGCTTGGCCTTATTCAGAGACTTACCTGAATAGGTAGCAATGAATGCAGGAATTAATACATCCTGAGAAGTAGTATCATATTTACCTGTTCCAGTAGTCCGTTCGCCAAATCGGTTCTTCATAATCCCAGCATTCTTTTCAAACTCTTCGAAAGTGGATCGGTTATCCTGGAATGCAGTTTTAATGCTAATGAATGAGATAGAATACGTTCCGGATTTTACTGCGTTTTGGCTTTCATAATCAGTCTCTGTCAGGCTAGGATTAATGTCTCTAAACATCTCACTATACTCCTGAGTTTGTGTTTTCTTGACATTGAGTCGAATCTTGAAATCTCTGAATGGCTCAAGGTCTGCCTGTGCAGTAAAGTTCTTTGCCAGAGTCTGCATAAATGGAGTATTGAGCTGAGTACTTTGTGTGAGCCATCCATTTTTAGCAGCTTTCTGCCGAATTCCTGCATCCTGACTGCCTAATAAAGTAAATCCTAAGCCAGGTGCCAACAGAGAACTATCTAATCCCAGAAAACGAGCACTTGGCATAAAACCAGGCAAAGAAGTCGTTTCATCTATAGTATAGCTGAAATTAACATTTCGGGCTGTCATCAGTGTACGTACAATACCTTTGAAAAACCTGAACTGTGGTGGCCGTTTTACAGTATCCCTCTGAACCGCCACAGGTGCACCAGGTTGCCCTGGAGTTGGGCGTGTTGTAGGTCGAGTAGTTGGACGACGAGCTGGTTCGTTTATTTTCTTCAGGAAAGGCAATTTGTTATAGAGTTTCAATAAATCTATACGACCGTTAATGGCACGCTGACGACTATTGTCTGCATAGTTTCCAAAGAATAATCCTAACGTATCGGAAATACCCAAAGCTGATGCTCTCCAATTGTAAGCAGTCGCATATCTCACATCTGCACTCACCCAGTTCGTAATAGGAAACTTGTCCAGAGGCATACGATAGGTAGCTGTAGCATGCTGCTGGAAGTTTTTCATCCGTCCAAATCTTTTGAGATTATATACTACAGAATCCCGCTTACTAAATCCAGGTCTCAACTCAGTATCATTAATATCCCCATCTGGTTCATCAATAACCGCATTGGCAATAGCTGAATAGTTAAAGGATAAATTACGGGTGAAATTCCAGAGTATATCGTAGGTCCGATTAAAGGTAAAGGACTTTTCATACAATGGTTTCACCCCTACAGTTGTCAGTCCTGTACCTAAAGCAGATGGATCAGCATTCCGATACTGTGTCTTTGTAAACATCCGGTTCAGATCGCCTCGAATGGCTATGTTGGAAGGTATTAGATTCAGATTGAAATCTTTCAACCATTTCCATGCTGGTTTATCAAGAGCTTTACTGTTTTTAAAGGGTTCAAAGTAAGTAGGAGTCGTATTAAATACATACCCTATTCCCCCACGCACATTTTTCTGATAATAAAGTGCCGTTGTAATATTAGTCCTTGTAATGTCACTATAGGAGTAATTAAACGTAAAGTTTGAAAGATCCCAGATATGGCTCTTAGTCACCCCTGCCGGCTTGATTTTCTGTACATTAGTAAAGTTAATACTTCGTCGGGTAGTATTATCCTCTACCATTTTACGGTATTCGTCCGCTTCGCCTTCAGACTTGTTTGCAAAGCGTGATTCAATAGACATATCCAGAGGCACATCTGGATCCAATGGATTGAATCGAGGTTTTATTCGTTCCCGCTCATACCCAACAAACATTGGGATTTTAATTCCCAGCCATTGTGGGAACAACTTTTCCAGATTAATGTTTGCACCAACACTGTAATGCATTGTGTTTTGACGGGCACGTTCGGCTATACGTTGCTGAATACCTCCAAATCCAAACGTTTCAATATCTCCAGCGGCTGTTATATTGGCAAAGTCAGCTAATTTTACATTCATACGTGCAGTAGCTGCAAAGCCTCCCTGCTGGTTGAAGCCTTCACTACGTAATTCATCCAGCCAGATACACGCCTTTTTAGGTTGCATATCAAGAGATCTGGCATTCCGCATACCCAACATGAGCACCTGTACTGCACTATAATCCGGATTACCAACTACTGTAATTCTGTAACGCTTTCCAGAAATAGTCTGATCCTGTAAGAATTCAGAATAAGGAACCAGCACACTTTGTCCTCTCCGGTTTCGGTTTGATTTGATTTCTGCCAGTTTTGCATAGGGCAGATTAATCTGATTCCAGTCAGGCCAAATATTGGCTGTAGCAGTGTCTCCTGGCATAGAAAACATAAGAGGAACCTCGATTTCGTAATAGTTATCAGTGAAGTCTGTACCTAAGCGAACAAAAGCACGTAGTGAGTCAGCACTTCTTAGTGTCTGATCATTATCTGATTCTGCGTGAATGTATAGTTTCAGATTTTTGTAATTGATAAAATCCAGACTAACATTCTTATATACAGCACGCGCATCCCGATCCCGAAGATCATCCACACACAACCGCAATGATTGCTCATTCAACTGGCGGTTATTCAATGTGGTAATATCCCGATCACGAGGAAGGTTTGGTGGAATCTTGTAAGGGAACAAATTTCCATTCCCAACAGAACTGTTCTCTTCAATATTAACAGTACCTAATGTAAAGTTGGCATCGTATGGTTCGGAAGGAAGTTGCAGATCTTTATCATACAGGTTATCTGTATATACCCTCCACTGGTTAGCTACCAACTGAAAGTTAGCCATACGAAATACGTGTGGCTCGGAAAAGTTGGTTAGGAACATACGCATGAACCGGATGGACTTAAAACCCTCTATGTCACCTACTTTATCTGTATACTCTCGCACTGGAATTCTGAACTGATACCATTTTACAGCCTCTCCACTTTCACTAGACTCATTGATTGCAACAATGTGGTTTTGCCCTACCTGCATCTGGTCTCGTGATACATGTATCTTATATTGATAATAAGATTCAATGTCATTGATTGTCTGATCATTATTCAGATCTTCGTTGTCAGGTAACGTTGTAGCCGCCCGTGAAAAATCCTGACCTGTAGCATCTGGTGAGTTATTTTCATATCCATTAAAGTTTTTATGACGAACCAGCAAATTACCTTCACTATCAAATTTAGGATCTAATGGATGTGCAAAGTCATCGGCAGAAGGATCTTCCTGTCCGCTATTAAAAAAGGCTTTCTCTTCTTCCGTTGTCAAACCATCCAAACCAATATCCTGTCTTTGGCGGGCTCCGGAAGTATTGTCAAAGGCATTATTAATCCAGGAACTGGAAGGAGCTTTCCCCCACACACTTTCTGTTACTGGACGCTGGTCATCCGTAGCACTGATAGGCAAACCATTCTCAAAGTTATGTTTGCCATCTTTCATTACATCTTCAGACACATTTCCCAGATTAAAATAGATATCTCCACCCTTACGCTGATCACCTCTGAAAGTAGCGAATCCATCATTGATCACCCCCCGATCAGACTCAATAAAGGGGTCCATCATCCAGAATTCTATATACTGAACATTAGCATTATCAAAGTCCACATCATAGGTTATCCCACGAGAAATCGAAGCCCAGTTTTTTTTCAATGCGGCCTCACTGTTATCCCGAAATCGCCCCTGTGCATCCAGATTCGGGTTGTAGTTATACATCCCTCTTTCTTGCGGATAATAGGCAATATCCATTGTTTGCAGGTTCGTAATAATCTGCTGTTGTGCCTGTTGTGGGAATACCTCTGTAGGCACTACAACCCGTACATAGTGATTATTGATTTGGCCTTCGCTGATTCCCCCTGGCAGATTATCTCTATAGAATGTATTGTCAATTGTATACCATGCAAGTTTAGCCCGACGATAGGAATAAGTTAATGCATTAGTTCCTACATTGGCATCAGGAAACATCAAGGGTGTAGCACCTAATCTCCAATAAATCTGCGGAGAACGTGTAAGCAAAAACGATGTCTCAGATCCTTCAAAGTCATCAACATAAGAGTTACCCTGCACCAATGGAGCAACACCTGGAAATAATTTAGCAAACTCCCCATTGAAGGTGATAGTCGACATTTCCTTGGTAGACAGGAAAGGCAGTTTATCGACCATACGGGTAAGAAAGCGGGAGTCCTTTCTAAAGTTTACATCAAACCCCAGTATGGTATTATTCAAGGGTTCATTGCCCATTGCGACTCTGCGCAATAATGGTCTTTCCCGCATACGCATCAACGTAGCACCGATTGAGAAATCTTTCGTAAATACATACTCTAACCTTGTACCCATTACTGTACGTACTTGGTTCTGAAATAAATCGGCTTGCTCTGAACGAATCTGAATTTCCTGACCTGATAAGAGAATACCCTCATTTAGAATAGTCACATTTCCATTCTCTACAATATAGTCTTGTCCCTGTACCAACGTGCGGCCTCCCGCTGTTACTACCACTGAGTTCGCATCCACTCCGACCATACCTAAGGCAACCTGATTGGTAGCTCCACTTGTCTGATAACTACCCTTAATAAAGAATTTATTCTTGGCTGCAACCTGTTGAGCTTCCTGCTTGGTTGAGCTGTAAAGTGTATTAAATGAATACTTATTAACCAGAGCTAGCTCACTTACCGGATCTAACCAGGGTGGTAATGTTCTGGCACCTTGTCTTCTTGACTTCGTTAAATAATCGGAACTGAAAGGTTCAAGTACAGGAAATATAATTCTTCCATACTGGCTGTTTACTGTTACACCTTCTACCCAGTCAAAGTTACCATCGGCCTGTGCATCTCCCTGAGGATTCAATTTATCCAGATTGAATACTTGCAGTAGTGGCACATCTTTGGTGTTAGCCCCTTGCTGAAGGCTAGGATTATCAATACCTGTTAAATCATCTTTATAAATAACACGTAGTTGAAAACCATCTCTGTTTAACTGACCGGCTCCCAGGGAATAAATGTTTTTCATCATCAGATCCCAGGTAGGCAGATCGAGTTTTATAGTAGATGGACGCAACATCTTCAGAAATAAAACTTCATTCTGATCTCTGGTGGAGTAGTCTTCTGTTAATTCTCCTACTTTATAGGATTGTCCCTGATAGGTATACTCAAATGCAACACCTAACACTTCATCATTACGAAGAGCGGTATTCAGTGAAACATAACCTAATTGTGAATTGAAGCTATATTCGGATTGAGCCAGCTTACGGGCACTTCGTAAGATCTCGAAGTCTGATCCTTTCTGTAATCCAAGAGTAGCCAGTTGATTACTTACCTGATCTACATTTCGGATATTACCATTATTTAATGCAGTATAGAGGTTATTAGCTGTATTTCGTATAGGGCCAATTCCTGTAAAAGGCTGCAGTGTAGGATTGTCTTTACGATAAGGGCTTGGATCTCCTAAATCAAGGAAAGCCACCATGTTACGCAATGTCTCAGTAGTATTATTCCGATTGGTTACATATACTTCCAGACGAGTAATCTGCACCCCTGAGCTTATAATAGGTAATGTACTTAGTGCATTCTCATACTTATCCCGGAAGAAATGTCCCAGAAAAAAGTGTCGATTATCCTCGTATTCGGATACTTTAAATTCAAACTTCTTGTTCTGTACGCCACCACCTTGTAAAGTTGTCTCCGAAACTTTAGCTCTCTGATTAGCTAGAATCCCTGTTACTC
>NZ_JASJOU010000035.1 GCF_030068605.1 Xanthocytophaga agilis | reverse complement strand
ACTTCTGAGGCAGTTTGCCAGTTCAGATTCACCTGTTGGTCAACGGCTTTGCCTGTAAAATCAAGTAAGGTTACCGGAAGAGGATTATAATCTATCTCAGTTGCTAAAGTAAATGGACTGAAATTGTTTACCATACCTGTTGCACCTGTTACATTATATTGAGATCTCAATGCCCCCTCAGTGTTTCCAACAGTTCCTAAAGATGGATGGTCTGTAAATCCGGTCGCACCCAGATTTTGCCATTTTGTCCCATCCCACCGAGATACTCGTAAGCCCAGATAATTACTTGCGATACCATTGGTTCCTACACCTCCAGATTCAGGATTTCGCCATGTCAATGTCACATAAGCATTTCCAGTTGCTCCATTTTCCCGATTTACCATCCAAAACTCTTTAGCACTTGCATTACGAATAGGATTGGAAACACCTACTGTTGTTGTTTGCACAGCTACAATATTAAAACCAGAAGCTGTTGGATTAGAATAATAAAATTGACTGATGAATGGAGTTGTTGCACTTGTCATTCCTGAAATCCCACTTGGACGATAATAGGGTGTTGAACCATTCAGCAGGTGCCCAATCGGAAAATAGAATGTCCCTGAAGAAACCCGACCTACCTTCCGTACTGCACCAATCACAAAACTGGCATCACTTGCATTTATCACGTTAGCATTATCCCGAACAATCAAGACTTGACTTGTCGGTGATGAATTAAGGGCGATCAGATCATTACTACGAACTAAACCTTGCAGGAAGTTCATCTGATTAGATATCCCAACATTCGAGCCTAATGTCACCGCTACTGCTGGAATTGCTGTTGTGTTATTAACTGTCAGATTATAAAAATCCTGTGTTCCAGCTTCACTTGTATAATTTTGAACGCTTCGTGTAGTGATAGTTTGTGGAGTCGTACCTTCCATCTCCACTTCTCCTGCACGTGCATTAAAATTATTGTTTGGATGGTGATACCAGTTTCCTCCCAAATAGATTTTGTAGTTTGAAGTACTCATATCTACCAGGTTAGTTACACCTACAGTATTAACTGCATCCGGACCACCAATTGTGAGGTTTTGTCTTACACGGGCAGTGTTAGTAAAGGTTTTTGTTACAGAACCAGCTGCAGCAGGATTGACAAAAGAAATATTTGCATAGTTAGCATTGGAAATCTGGGTATTATTGAAAATCCCTTGTACTGGCTGAGCTAAACCTGCATTATATACAACAGTTGTACCTAACTCAAAATTGATATCATTATCATTTATTGTTACAAATCCGGTTGGGAATGTTGTAGCAGTTGTGGCTGTGCCCAATGTCAGACGACTTTCTCCAGTAGCTCCAATTACAGAAGCATTACTTGTAACAGCCCTGTTATAATTTACAGACTTAGTTGTATTGTTCATAGTAAACGTCTGTCCTGCTACTCCGCTAATCTGAAATCCATTATCAATAAAATTGTTATTTGGATTGATAATCAGATCACCACGTACACGTGTTCCTGGAGATAACGTTCCATTAGATTGTAATGTTTTACTTACCAATGAAACACCAGTATTACTACCATTTGTCAATACAAGATTTGCATATGTTGTGGTACCTGTACCTCCTAGTCCCTGAATAAGCTGGGCATTAGTAGAATTATATATTACCGTTGTACCTGCCTCAAAGTTTACATCAGATGGATAAGTTACAGTTCCATCACCGGTACGAAACCCGCCAGGGAATGTTTTGGCAGTACTAGTAGCATTACTACTTATCACAAAGCGGCTTTCTCCAGTAGTTCCAGTAGTGATACCTGTTTCTGGAATAGCAGTTTGAGTCAATATAGTCTTAAACATACTAAAGGTACTTCCTGAAGTTCCTGTAATCTGAAAACCACCATCTGCTAATGTATTATTTGGGTTAATAGTTAAGTTACCTCGAACTGTAACCGATCTGCTTTGCAGCGTCTTTACAACCGGGAATACAATAGTAGCAGCAGGAGGTGTATTTGCGGGATTAGTTAGAATTAAATTAGCATAACGGGCTGTAGTAGTGCTACCTTGTAACCCAGCTACTTGTTGAGCAGCAGCGGCATTATACACTACCGTTGTACCTAGCTCAAAATTCACATCAGCATTAGTCATACCATATCCTGTTGGGAATGTGGTTACAGTAGCAGTAGCATTTCCTAAGGTGATTCTACTTTCTCCACTAGTACCTATTTTAACTCCATTCGTTAATGCATCACCATTTACTGGATTAGGAGCCAATGTTGCATTTCGCATCATAAAATTATCAGTTCCGCTAGTACCTGCAATCTGGAAGGCATTATCAATCAGGTTATTATTTGGATTAATGACTAGCTTACTCCGAACCGTAATTCTGGCATCCAGTGTTTTAGACACTACTTTTGGCGAACTGGCTACTGGATTGGTCAATACCAGGTTGCCATATTGCTGAGAAGCTGTAGCAGAACTTAAACCTTTCACAGTTTGTGCTACTCCTGCATTATACACAATTGTTGTACCTGCATCAAAATTCAGATCTGCATTCACATAATTTGCAGGGAAAGTAGTAGCGACAGTTGTACTCCCTAAAACTAATTGAGATGTACCAGCCACCGTTGAGGTAGTTGTAGCATTTTGAGCTGTCAAATCCTGGATTGCATCCGAAACAGACATTCTGAAGATTTGTCCACTAGTACCTGTAATTTGTCTTCCATTATCAATAAAGTTACTATTTGGATTGATAGTGAGTGATCCTCGTACTGTTGTAGCAGCAGTAAGGGTTTTATGTACCATTACTGGTGAAGTCACTGTTGGGTTCTGAATAATCAAGTTACCATACTGCTGAGAGGCAGTAGCAGAACTTAAACCTCTGACACTTTGATTAGCAGCAGCATTGTAAATGACATAGCTATTGGCATCCAAATTTAGATTTGCATCTGTAAAGTTTAGTGGAAACTGAGTGGCACTATTACCTACAGTTGTTTTGCCTGTATTATTTGCAGTTGCATTGTATCCTGTTCCAGTAGTCGTAGCCACAGCCATTGCTCCGGAACCCAAAGTTAAAACAGAGTTAGATCCAAGAGTCAATATTCCAGAGTTGTTACCAGTAATCTGGAAGCCATTATCAATCAAATTGATTCCTTGTTCCAATGTCAAATCTCCCATTATTTGCAGCGTTCCCAATGCCAAACGTTTTCTTTGACTTGAACTTAGAGGACCTCCTCCTCCATTTGCATTTCGGAAATATAAGTTACCATAGACTGGTAATGCACTTATATCCTGATGACCATGAGAACTATAGGATACTGTACTTCCAGAAGTAAGGAAGATATTAGCAGCAATATAGTTAGTAGGGAACACTGTAGTTAAAGGAGCATTGTTGTTATTTCCAGACCATGGAGTTGCTGTTCCTAAACTTAATACTCCAAAGTTACTAATATCCAAACTACCTGTAGCATTTCCAATAATCTGGAAACCATTATCAAATAGACCACCTTGAGAAACAGACAAATCGTTATCTACAGTAATACCACTATTAAATGGTTGGTTACTATTTACAGTAGTACCAGGATTACCTCCACTACCTCTCTTATTTTGAATAACTACCCAGCGGAAGGCATTGCTAACACTACCATTATTTATATCTGTTGGTGATGGCTTGGAACCTCTGTTGATTACAAGGTTCCAGAATGGACTAGTAGCGGCTACAATGTTTTGTGCGCCATTTACAGCATCCTGTCCGTCAAAAGTAACTGTATTTCCACCATTGTGGTAGAACATACTTTGTGGGTTTGGATTTGTAGGAGGAGCAATAATCCAGTTACCACTCAGGTTTATATCATGTCCATTAGCTTTTAAATTACCATTCAACAATGAAACATTTCCTCTCCTTACACCACCTAAATCAGCGGCATTAACAATAATATCACTCTGTAACCTATATGTGGCGCCTACAGAGTTTACTTCTATAGGACCTTTAAATTCAGTTATTGGTCCTCCACCTTGACCATCGGCATCAATAATCTGTTCTACATTACCTTGTGAAATTGGATAACGGAAAGAAAACAACCCTTGGAACCTATTATCCATCTTTGGTTCCAATGTTAAGTCACCATGTACCCAAATTTCATTGGTAGTAGCATCTGAAATCAGGATAGATCCTTGTCGGATGTTTGTTGCCCATGTCATGTCAGCACAGGTAGCAGCAGGAATATCTATAATAACCCTATCATAATATTTAGAGCCAGATTGTGCCTTATTACTAAACGAATTATTATCAAACAACACGTCGTTCAAACTACTAGGAATACAACTACCTCCATTTCTTCTAGACGCGGTAGTCAAAGGTAAAGATGACCAGTTACGAGGATCGCTCCATCGACTGTTTCCACTTAAATTGGTTGCATCTCCTCCTACCCAAACCAGAGTTCCTGTTGTTGGAATAGAAGTAAATGACATATATGTTGTGGAACAACTATTTCCAACATTGGTACTATTATTTGCAGTGACTGTTCTTGGTCCAAGTACATTTAGGTCACGCGCTAATACATAATTCCAAGCTTGATTACTATTGAATGTAATGTCAGCAAGATCACCTGGAATACTTGCATTAATTTGTCTCCAGATGTTACAGTTTCCTGAAGCACTAAAGGTACCAGTAACAGTAGAAGTTGCTAAAGAGGTAAACTCAAAGATACTATAATCATTCAACGTTACATTGGTGTAACTGTTAGGTGTTGAATTATAAAATGTTGTTCTGGCTTGTTGGTTTAAAACAAGATTACCGGAGAATGTATAAGCTCCTGGTCCTGGTATTGGTTCATTGGCAACATTGGTTTGATTTCCTCCAACAAACCAACCAATACTTTCATTATCAAATGTCATTGTACGTGAAGCAGCTAAGGTTGCAGCTCCACTTACCCGATAGATGACAGAAGTACCGTGGAAATTAACATCTCTGTTAAATGTAGTAGCCCCACCATTGGCACCAAAATGTACTGTAGGTGTTACCCTGTTTACATTTAAACCCGTAATATCAACTACACCATTAAATACGTTAGCTTCTGTAAATACAAATGCATTATTTGCATCTGATGTCTGGGCCACAGTAAAATTCTGCTGGAATATATTATCGCCTTCAAATCTGAATCCACAATCACTACCAAATGTCACTGTACCAGTAAAGATATTGTTATTAGGAGAAGGCTGTGAAGATCCTACAATACGGCGCTGATCTGCAGCATTAGCACTCAAGCCACTGGCAACCGATATTGTACTATATGTCTGCGGACAAGTTCCATCAATAAAAAACTGGCCTCCATTTACATTGGTAACTTTACGGAAAGTTGTGCGGTTAGCAACACCATCTGTCACATTATAATCTGCCGTATGAATATCAACATCTGTACTTTGAAGGATAATGTCAGGCATTGTTCTTAATGTTCCAGTAGTACGTGGAGAACCCGGATTTGTACCCCAGGTTGTATTATCTCCCAAATATGCTTCAACCCATCCATTAGTACTTGCAAAAGTGATGGAAGATGTAGCTCCCGGAGTCACAAATGTAAATTTATCACCTGTAAAGTCCAGCCCTCTGCTAAATCCATTTGCGCTACTACCTGTAATACTTATAGCAGAGTTTTTAATGTCCAAAACACGGTCTGCAAAAGTTCCAGATGATTTATCAGCATTTAAGTAACCAGCAGACACTGCGACACTATTTGTATTTAATGTACCAGACTGCAATCCTAATTCACCACTAACAATAAATGATCCGGCACCTGAGATAGTCCAGGTTACACCTGGGCTATTGAAAAGAGCAGCTGGTAAAGCAGCTGTTGTACCGGTAGGTACTGTAATAGTTCTTGTTGTGGATGTATTTGTTGCTCCATTGGTTGTAAAATGTACAAGAGCAGCAGTATTATTTCCACTCATTGCCATTCCGGCAGCTAATGTCAAATTACCGTTTATCTCTAATTGATTACTAGCAAAATCCATAGTAGGAGCTTTAGCAGTGACACCACCTGTCCAGGTCATATTCCGACAAGCTGCCAAGGGAGCAGTAATGTCAACACTTGCAGTCTGGCCTGTAGCACTGAATGAATTCAAATCGAAAATCACATCATCTGCAGCTGTTGGGATACATGCCCCACCAGAACCACCTGAGCTTGTTGACCATGATAATGGGTTGCCCCAGTTAGATGTACCACCAACCCAATATAACGTACGTTGAGTTGTAACGTTATTGTTATAAATAACATTTACGTTATTAGGTGATGGCGGTATAGTAGTGTAATAAGCATTGATTGTAGAACCATTGGCATTGATATCCTGAACCAGCACCGCATTATCAAAATATTGTACTGCTGAGAAATTTACATTTGCCCGGGAACCTGCTGTTGTTGCCCCCACTGTCACAGGAGAAGTACATATGGTGTATATATTCATATCTCCTGAGAATGTAGCCAGCCTTGCACTACGAAAATCCCAGTTCACACCGTTACCTGTCAAGCTGTTGATGGTAGCAGATGCGAAAGTGCTATTTCCATTATTATTAAGTATAAAATTGCTAGAAGAATTAACAATTACACTTGCAAATGTATTGTTACCTGTACCTTGGAAAGTAGTATTACTAGTATTTCCAATTGTCAAACTAGAAGAAAAGCTAGTAGCATTATTGAATATAATATCTACGTTAGCATTATTTGAGGGATTCAGAGAAACCGCACCTGTAAAGGAAGTAGTTCCACCTGTAGAAGCAAACTGTAATTCAGCCCCCCCTGTATTTGCTAAATTGGCAGTAAATGTACTGGAAAACAAGTTGGTACCTGTAAATTCAATATCATTAGCCCGACCGGTTCCAGTATTTAAATCGACTGCTCCATTAAACGTATTTGTTCCATTAAAAGTAGCAACTGTACCCGTACGTCCAGCTGTAAAAGTAACGGCAGAGAAGATATTATTATTTGGTGAAGCAGAACTACTACCATTAAAGGTTATCACATTGTTACTTCCATTAATAGTAATGTTACCATATGATTTTGGAGCTACACCATCTACTATGAAACTATGGTCAGTATTATTACTAACATTAATATTTCCAAAAGTAATTCGTTCTGTTGTAATACTAGTGGAAGTTTTAATCGTTATATCTTTGGAACTGTTAAATACTAAATTTGGTAGGGTTTTACTCTCTGTTCCTGCCTCAATTATTATAGGTCCAGCATTGGATAAGGTAATAGTAGAAGTTCCAGGATTCAATGTGAAATTAGAGCTATTGCCTTGCAGATCTAGTACGGTTCCTGTCCCATTTATTATATGTCCTGTTGAACTTCCCAAACTTAAAGTGCGTGGCAAATCAGAAGCATTGTTTACTGTTAACGTACCTGCAGTGATACTTCTTGTGGTTGCGTCCAATGTTCCAGCAATCAAATTTAACGTATTCAATACTATAAAAGTATTGGAATTCAAAGCCCAAGCACCACCTTGCCCATTAAAATCAACATCTGCTAATGTTTTTCCACCTGAATTGATAGTTCTACCTGTAGATGTTGCAACAAAAACTACTTTCCCAAGGAAGGTACTTCCAGTACCTGTCTGAGTCATACCTGTAATCATAGTCAGGTTACCCGCAATAGTTAACGTACGAGCAGCAGCTCCGGCAAGAGTAGGTGTGTTGGTTGCACCTGTCCAGTTCATAGACCGGCACACTGCATCTATATCAATTGTTACTATCTGGCCAGTCGCAGTGAACGAACCCGTAGTAAAATTTACATCATCATTGATAGTAGGAATACACTGTCCACCTGTTCCACCAGGAGCTAAACTCCAGTGATTGGGATCACTCCAGTTTCCGGTTCCGCCAACCCAGTATAAAGTACGGGCAGGAGAAGCACCAAAACTAAAAGTAATACCAGTATTATTTCCATTATTAACACCATTATTAGCAGTCAAGTTTGAAGTACTATTCTGGATATCTTGTATAGTTGCTCCATTCAATGCCTGAGCACTGGACAAAACTACTCTTGCCTGACTACCAGAAGTAGAAGACCCAACAGTTATGTCTCCACAACCAGGAGTGGAAGTAAAGGCTCCTGTAATTGTGTTTGTACCGCTACCTGAAGGATTAAATTTCCATGTAACATCGTTTGTCCCATTCAAACTGACAGAAGCAAAGCTATTGTTTCCTGTATTAGCAAAGCTGACATTTCCAGCATTGACAGTTACCGCTGAAAACGTATTATTTCCACTGCCACCAAATAACAGACTTCCTCCATTCATAGTGGTGGCACCTGTGAAAGTATATCGTCCATTCAAAGTCTGTGTACCATTAAAGGTCACATTGTTCAAAGTTAATCCTGCACCCAATGTACCTGTGATTGTTCCATTCGCAATCAGGTTATTCCCTGCCCAACTACCCCCTACTGTACCCAGGCTCAATGTCCCATAACTCTTTGTTGAACTACCTGTGATATTCAGTGTGGCATTGGTAGCTCCACTTAACAATCCTAACGAGTGAGTAACTGCTCCATTGCCTGTTGCAATGGTAATTATTCGGCTGGTGCTGGCTGGGAATGTAAGCCCTCCTGCAATTGATTTAGCTCCTGTACCCAGATCCACATTCACATCTGAGATATTATCCAAAATCATCTTTCCACTTCCACTCACACTCATGGTGTTGGCTAAGATCAGACTGTTTCCTTTCACTGTCAGATCTACTGCCATATTCAAGGTAGGATTATTGGCCACACTTGCCCAACTCATTGCATTACAAGTTGCCCCTGTGGTCAGTGTTAGTGTACGTCCTGTGGTGGTAAAGGAGTTGGCATCAAAAATTACATTATCCAGTCCAGTTGGTACACATTCTCCTCCTGTACCTCCTGAAGTTAAACTCCAGTGAGAAGCCTGATTCCAGCTTCCACTGTTGCCTACCCAATACAAAGTGCGGGCTGAAGCAATACTGATATTGGTGTTGTTAGTGCCTATCCCATACAACATATTCAGAGCAGACCCTGTATTGTTGATATTGGAAATATT
>NZ_JASJOU010000034.1 GCF_030068605.1 Xanthocytophaga agilis | reverse complement strand
ACTTCTGAGGCAGTTTGCCAGTTCAGATTCACCTGTTGGTCAACGGCTTTGCCTGTAAAATCAAGTAAGGTTACCGGAAGAGGATTATAATCTATCTCAGTTGCTAAAGTAAATGGACTGAAATTGTCTACTGAACCTACTGTACCACTTGTAGTGTAAATAGACGTTAATGCTCCATAAGTATTGCTCACCGTACCCAGTGATGGATAATTGGTAAATCCAGCACCACCCAGGTTTTGCCATTTTGTCCCATCCCACCGAGATACTCGTAAGCCCATATAATTAGTTGTCATACCATTAGTCCCTACTCCGCCTGATTGTGGATTACGCCATGTTAATGTTACATATACATTATCAGATTGATTCTCACGGTTTACCATCCAGAATTCTTTGGCACTTGCATTACGGATAGGGTTAGAAACACCTACCGTAGTTTTTTGTACAGAGACAGAGTTAAAACCAGAAGCTGTTGGATTAGAATAATAGAACTGACTAATAAAAGAAGCATCTGTATTGACAGCGGAAGAAATACCACTTGGACGATAGTATGGAGTTGAACCATTTATGTATCCAATTGGGAAATAGAAGGTTGAGGAAGAACGTCCTACTTTTCGTACTGCTCCTATCACAAAGCTGGCATCTGTTACATTGGTTACACTTGCGTTATCACGAATAATCAACAAACGTGTAGAAGGTGATGTATTCAGTGAAATCAGGTCATTACTACGTACTAAACCTTTCTTAAAGCTTGCTACATTGGCAACACCTACATTAGAACCTAAGGTTATAGCTATTGAAGGAACGGCAGTTGTATTATTGAATGTCAGGTTATAGAAATCCTGTGTACCCAATTCACTAATATAACTTTGACTATTATTTGTAGTGATAGTCTGATTAGTTGTACCTTCTAACTCCACTTCGGCTGCACGTGCATTAAATCCGTTGCCAGGATGGCTGAACCAGTTGCCATTCAGGTAAATTTTATAGTTCAATACACCAGCATCCAGCAGGTTATTAGCTCCACTCACAGCACCCGTTGTGGAAGTAAGCCCGCCAATAGTCAGGTTCTGACGAATACGGGTATTGTTAGTAAGCGTTTTAATTACTGAGCCTGTTGAAGCATTTACAATTGACAACTGTGCATAGTTGGCATTAGAGGTCTGTGTGTTATTGTACAAACCTTGAATTTGCTGTGTCGCTCCGGCATTGTATACAACCATTGTATTCAATTCAAAATTAATATCTGTACCATTTTGAGTGGTATATCCGGTTGGGAATGTAGTTGCGTTTGTAGCGTTTCCCAGCGTCAGACGGCTCGCACCTGTAGTTCCTATTGTAGTAGCATCAGTAGTTGCAGTACGTAATAGATTATCTGCCAGAGTAGTATTACGCATTTTAAAAGACTGTCCTGCCACACCACCTAATTGGAAACCATTATCTACCAGATTCACATTTGGGTTAATTGTCAGACTACCACGCACGGTTGTACCTGATGCACCACTTCCATTGGTAGTCAATGTTTTGTTAATTAATGCAGGAGAAGATGCAGATGGGTTATTTAACACCAGATTTGCATAAGTCGTAGTACCTGTCCCCCCCAATCCCTGAACATCCTGATTTGCATTTGCATTGTATATAACAGTCGTTCCTGCATCAAAGTTAATATCAGAACTACCACCAGGGCCTGTACGGAATCCGGCTGGGAATAATGTTACAGTAGTACCTGTGCTGCTTATCATAAATCGACTTTCTCCTGTTGTACCAGTAGTAACTCCTGTTTCCGGAACTCTTGTCTGAGCCAGAGTAGTATTAAACATTCCAAATGTACTAGTGGCGGTTCCTGTTATCTGATATCCGCCATCAGCAAGAGTGTTATTCGGGTTAATATACAGGTTACCTCTCACCGTAATCGCACGTCCACTTAACGTCTTTACAATTGGGAATACATTTCCTGCTGCTGGAGTAGTAGCCGGATTTGTCAGAATCAGGTTAGCATACCGGGATGCAGCATTTGAATTATTCTGCAAACCAGCAATTGTCTGTACTATACCTGCATTATAGACTACAGTTGTTCCCGTTTCAAAATTCACATCTGTACCTATCAGACTGTAATTAGCAGGAAATGTAGTTGCAATTGTAGCATTACCTAATGTAATACGACTCTCACCAGTAGCACCAGCATTACCTGTATTTGTCACTGGATTGACAGCCAATGTAGCATTACGCATTGTAAATACCTGACCTGTAGTACCTGTAATCTGGTTTCCATCATCGATCACGTTATTGTTTGGGTTGATGGTCAGGTTCATACGAATTGTTGCTGGTCCAGTCAGTGTTTTAGATACGACCTTAGGTGACGAAAATACCGGGTTGGTAAATACAAGGTTCCCATATTGCTGAACTTTTGTAGATGAGTTAAGTCCACGAACAGACTGAGCAAGACCAGCATTGTAGACAACTGTTGTAGTATCATCAAATGTCAGATCTGTATCCAGATAATTAAGAGGAAAACTTGTTGATGTTGATGCATTTCCAACTACCAGACGAGCCTCACCCACTACATAGCGGTCCTGACTTGCCAGTTGTTTACTCATATCCTGAACTATCTTGTAAGAAGATCCAAAGGCAGATACATAATATGTATTACCTGGATTTTCATAATAGTTGTATTTTAATCCTTGAGGGCCAGTTGCAGTTTGCAATAAATTGGCGGCAGGAATGTATTGTTTAGATAGTGTTGGGGCGGTTGTTCTTGCCCAGGACAAAGCCAAGAGACGTGAACCATTTCCTTGTGTGTATGTCACTGAGATCGGATATATTCCGGCAGTAGCAAAAGTCAGAGTTCCGGACCTTTCCGCTGATCCATAATAATCATTATTCACTGCCATCATGCCATTGATCATGATTACACTTTGATCATCCGAGTTACTATAGAAAGTATATGTACCAGCTACTGGGATGTTGATATATCCATCAAAACGTAATCCGATATAGTTGGCACGAGCTAACAGACTATCAATAAATAATGGACTGGTTGGATTAGTCATCACACCACTACTGGTTGGTGCCTGGTTATTGAATACAGCTCCCAGAGGGTCTGTTTTATAGTTCATTGTAAATACTTTGCCAGTAGTACCTGTGATCTGATACCCATTATCTACCAGGTTACTATTTGGATGAATAGTCAATACTCCTCTGACAGTAGTTGCCCCTGTCAATGTTTTCTGTATTAGTGTTGGTGCTGTCAGAGCCGGGTTTTGTATCATCAGGTTTCCATATTGCTGTGTCGCAGTAGCAGAGCTTAGCCCTTTTACCTGTTGTGCAATTCCGGCACTGTAAACAATTGTACTATTTAGATCCAGATTCAGATTAGCATCTGTAAAGTTTAGCGGAAATACTGTTGCAGTATTTCCTACTGTCAATTTACCTGTTGTATTACTTGCAGGTATATAACCTGTTCCAGTAGTAGTAGCAACATCCATGGTACCTGTACCCAGAGTCAGATAAGCATTAGATCCCATCGTCAATACACTAGTTCCAGCAACGTTTCCAGAAATCTGGAATCCATTATCGATCAGGTTGGTTCCTTGTTCTAAAGTCAGATTACCATTAATCTGTAAAGGTCCCATAGCCAATCTCTTACGCTGGTTAGTTAGTGCTAGAGCCGGAGAAGCCGAATTGGTAACTACAAACCTGAAATACAGATTTCCATAAACAGGCAATGCACTTACATCTTGGTGCCCATAAGCACTGTAGGATACAATACTGTTAACACCCAATGAGATTTTGTTCTGTGTAAAGTTTGTAGGAAACAATGTTGTCATTGGAGCATTATTATTGATTCCGGAAGAAGTCCATCCATTACCAATACTCAATACCGCATTATCTGTCATCGTAAATGTACCAGTAGTATTTCCAATGATCTGAAATCCTCTATCATATAATCCACCCTGTGTGATAGTGAAATTATTATCAATTGTCATTCCACTATTGTAAGGCTGGTTACTATTAGCTGTTGTACCAGGTTCTCCACCACCATCACGGTTATTCTGAACTACTACCCAACGCTTTGGATTGCTGATCAATAATGAGCTGGAGCTTATAGTATAACTGATATCTGTTGGAGCAGGTTTAGAACCACGACTAATTACAAGATTCCAGAAAGGACTGGTATTGGTTACAATATTCTGTGTTCCATTCACAGCATCTGAACCGTTAAAAGTTACAGTATTACCTCCCTGGTGCAGGAATCGACCCTGAGGGTTTGGAGAGGTTGCTCTTCCCACCGTCCAGTTACCTGTTAAGCTTATATCATGGCCATTTGCTTTCAGATCGCCGTAAACGATTGAAACATTACCACGACGTGCAGTACCATTATCCACTGCATCTACAATAACATCACTATCCAATCGGTATACAGTACTTACAGAGTTTACCTCAACAGGTCCTACAAACTTAACTGTACTTCCATTTATTTCTCCATCTGCATCCACAAATTGTTCTCCTGCACTAACAGGAGCGCGGAAAGAAAAGAGACCTGTGAACTGATTCTTCATTTTTGGATCCAACGTTAACTTGCCCAGTACCCACATTTCATTCAAAGGCAGATCCGAAGCCAGAATGGCATCCTGCATAATGTCACTTTTCCATGTCATGCTTGCACAGGTAGCAACATTGATATCAACAATCACCCGGTCAAAATATTTCACATTACCTAATGAATCTGTCACTGGGGTTCCTGTACTAAAAGAGTTGCTATCAAAGATTACATCATTGATACTGCTTGGAATACAGCTACCTCCATTAGCAATTTTGCTTGCATTAAGTGGTGCAGTTGCCCAGTTCTTAGGATTGCTCCACAAACTGTTTTCACTAGTATTACTAGGATTTCCACCTACCCAAACAAATGTACCAACAGACGGAATTCCTGTCAAAAAACTAATGTTAGTACAACTGTTGGCTACATTGCTACTATTGCTTGCAGTAACAGTGCCCGTTGTAGAAATATTGTTCAGGTCTCGGGCAATGATACTATACCATGCCTGGCTGCCACTGAATTTTATCTTCGCTGCTGCACCTGGATTACTTGCATTAATGGCAATCCAGGAACTACAGGTAGCAGAAGCTGTAAATGTACCATTGACATTAGTTGTTGCTAATGAGGTAAACTGGAAGACTCCATAGTCGTTGACAGTTACATTGCCAAGATTATTAGTTGACTTGTTATAAAAAGAAACTTTTGCATAGGGATTAACAATTAAATCACCATTAATAGTGTAGGCAGCAGAACCAGGAATCGGATAACCAGTTCCACTACTTGTGTTGCCTCCAGCAAACCATCCAACACTTTCATCATCAAACAACATAGTCTTACCAGCCACCAGTGTAGCTGTACTACTCATTCGGAAAATAACACCTGTACCTCTGAAAAACACATTATCCTTAAAAGTAGTGCTTCCACCTGTTGAGTTAAAATGAATGGTAGCTTGTGTACGTAGTGTATTTACGCCACGAATGTCTACTGTCTTATTAAATACATTGGTAATAGAAAATGCAAAGGCATTGTTTACATCTGAAGAACCTGCAGTTGTGAATGTATCCATAAATTCATTGTTACCAAGGAATCGGAAAGCAGAATTGGTTCCGAATGATACTGGACCATTGAATATATTGTGATTAGGTGCTGCCTGACTAGAACCTTCAATCTGGCGTTGATCTGCATTTCCTGTATTAAGATTATTAGCAACTGTAATGGCACCATAAGTATGAGGACAAGTTCCATTTATGTAAAACTGCCCACCATTGATGCTAGTCACCTTCCGGAATGTAATCCGGTTTGCGACTCCATCCTGTGTATCATAGTCTGCAGTTACAATGTCCACATCTTTGTTAAGAAGGATAATATCCGGAAGTTCTCTCAACAAAGCCGTTGTACGGGGCGACCCTGGGTTAACACCATAATAAGGCAGATTTTCGTTATCATCTCCAAAACGTAACTGCACAGAATTTGTGGATGTATTGGCAATGGTAAAGGAAGCATTAGGCCCTGGTGTTACAAACGTGAACTGATCTCCTCTGAAGTCTATACCAGTACCTGTACCTGTAATGCTTATTGCAGAGTTTTGTATATCCAGAACCCGATCTTCAAAAGCTGGCAACACAGGGTTTCCATTTACATACTTATTAGCACTTAAACGACCAGAGGCTACAGGCATACTATTGGTTTTCAATGTTCCAGATTGCAAACCTAGTTCGCCAGTAACATTGAAAGAAGCAGGCCCCTGTAATGTCCAAGTTACTCCAACACTATAGAATAAGGCAATAGGTAATGAAGCCGTAGTTCCTGTAGGAGTCGTAATAGTACGATTTGGAAATGAATTAGTGGTAGCAGGATTTGTAGTAAAAGTAAATACAGAAGTAGTTTGATTAGTGTTACTTGTCATTGTCAGATTAGGAGCCAATGCCAGGTTTCCATTTATCTCAAGCGGATTACTACCCATAGCAAGTGTAGTAGTAGCAGGTATTGCACCATTTACCCATGTCATATTTCGACAGGTAGCATTTGGAATATTAAGCGTTACCTTTTGACCACCCGCAGAAAACGAACTATTATCAAAAACCACATCATCAACAGATGTTGGAATACAAGCTCCTCCTACTGAGTTAGAGTTAGTAGACCAGTGTAACGGGTCACCCCAGTTTCCATTTCCTCCTACCCAGTATAGTACCCGATGGGTAGTGATGCCATTATTGTATAATACATTAAGGTTATTTGTATAGGTTGGAATTGTAGCAGCATATGCATTAATCATAGATCCTGAAGAAGCATCAAGATCCTGTATGAAAACCTGGTTATTAAAGTAGTGGACTGATGGTAATAATACTACTGCCCGACTTCCGTTTGTTGTGGCACTTATAGTCACAGGCGAGAAACAAGCTGCTCTGACATCCATATTTGCAGAGAAAGTAGCCGTTTTGGCACTACGAAATACCCAATTAAATCCCGTCCCACTCTGGCTATTAATAATAGCAGTAGCAAATGAACTATTGCCATCATTATTTAATGTAAATGTACTGGATGGATTGACAGTCACAGTTCCGGTAAAAGTTTCATCTCCTGTTCCCTGGAAGGTTGTATTGCTTGTGCTTCCAATAGTTAGGGTAGAAGCAAAACTGGTAGCATTATTGAATATAATGTCTACATTGGCATTGTTTAACGGATTCAGAGAAACCGCACCTGCAAAAGATGTAGTACCACCTGTAGAAGCAAACTGCATCTCTGTGCCTGTTGTATTTGCTAAGTTGGCAGTAAATGTGCTGGCAAATACATTGGTTCCTGTAAAGCGGATATCATTTCCCGCTCCACCAGTGTTATGTAAAGCAAATGCATTGTTAAACGTATTAGTCCCATTAAAAGTCGCAATTGTACCACTATAGGAATTTGCAAATGTAACAGCAGCAAAAATGTTATTATCTGGTGAACCCAAGTTACTACCATTGAAAGTAACTACATTGTTATTTCCATTGATCGTAATATTACCATATGTTTTGGGTGCTGTACCGTTTACCGTAAAATTACGAGTAATAGCATTGTTAACAGCAATAGTTCCAAACGTAATTCGGTTGGCGGTATTAGATGTATTTATCGTAATATCGTTGGAATTCGTAATTGTCAGATTTGGCAGTGTTTTGCTTTGAGTTCCTGTCTCTATAATTACCGATCCGATACCAGATAATGTAATCGAGGATGTACTGGATGTCAAAGTAAAATTAGAAGTATTACCCTGCAGATCCAATACAGTACCTGTACCAGATAGAACGTGTCCAGTAGCAGATCCTAAATTAAGGGAACGTGTCAGGTCAGATGCATTATTGACGGTCAATGTACCTGACAAAATATTTTTTCCATTGGCATTAAGTGAACCTGCAATTAGATTGATTGTATTGACTACTGTCAAATTGTTACTGAGCGACCATGCACCACCTTGACCATTAAAATCAACATTGGCAAAACCTTGTCCACTAACATTGATTGTTTTACTTGTTGTACTAGAAACAAAAATTACTTTCCCAAGGAAGGTGCTTCCAGCACCTGTCTGAGTTACACCTGTAATCATAGTCAGGTTACCCGCAATAGTTAACGTACGAGCAGCAGCCCCAGCAAGAGTAGGTGTGTTGGTTGCACCTGTCCAGTTCATAGACCGACATAACGCATCTATATCTATGGTAACAATACTGCCTCCAGTGCTAAATGAGCTCGCATTAAACAAAACATCATCGTTGATGGTAGGAATACATTGCCCACCTACTCCACCCGAAGTCAAGCTCCAGTGATTAGGATCACTCCAGTTTCCACTATTACCTACCCAGTACAAAGTACGACTTACTGTTCCAAAGCTAAAAGTAACAGTAGTATTATTTCCATTATTGATACCATTGTTAACTGTCAAAGCAGCTCCACTATTCAGTATATCTTGAATAGTAGGTCCATTCAAAGTTTGGGATGCTGTTAAATTCAATTTAGCTTGACTACTAGTAGTAGAAGATCCCACAAAAACAGAATAACAAGGTGTTGCAACTGTAAAAGCACCTGAAATAGAGTTTGTACCGTTGCTGGATGGGGTAAATTTCCAAATTATAGGGTTATTTGTACCTGTTAAACTAACAGAAGCGAAGTTATTGTTTCCTGTATTAGCAAAGCTGACACTACCCCCATTCACTGTTACCCCTCCAAACACATTGCTGCCACTGCCACCAAAACTGACACTACCCGAAGATACAGTAGTGGCACCTGTGAATGTGTATTGACCAGTCAAATTCACTGTCCCGCTAAAGGTTGCACTGTTCAGACTCAGACCCCCACTCAACGTCCCTGATACGTTTCCATTACCAATCAGGTTGGTGCCTGCCCAACTACCCCCTACTGTACCCAGGCTCAATGTCCCATAACTCTTGGTCGAACTTCCACTAATGTTCACTGTCGCATTCGAACCCACTACCAAACTGCCTATCGTATGGGTAACAGCACTATTGCCTGTTGCAATGCTGATCGTCCGTGTGCTGTTTGCCGGGAAACTCAACCCACCAGTCAAGGTTTTGCCTCCACTGCCCAGATCCACACTCACTGCTGCTATGTTATCCAAAATCATTTTTCCACTTCCACTCACACTCATGGTGTTGGCTAAGATCAGACTGTTTCCTTTCACTGTCAGATCTACTGCCATATTCAAGGTAGGATTATTGACCACACTTGCCCAACTCATCGTATTACAAATGGCTCCTGCAGTCAGGGTGAGTGTGCGTCCTGTAGTGGTAAAGGAGTTGGCATCAAAAATTACATTATCCAGTCCAGTTGGTACACATTCTCCTCCTGTACCTCCTGAAGTTAAACTCCAGTGAGAAGCCTCACTCCAGCTTCCACTGTTGCCTACCCAATACAAAGTGCGGGCTGAAGCAATACTGATATTGGTGTTGTTAGTGCCTATCCCATACAACATATTCAGAGCAGACCCTGTATTGTTGATATTGGAAATATT
>NZ_JASJOU010000033.1 GCF_030068605.1 Xanthocytophaga agilis | reverse complement strand
AAACATTGTTGGTGGTTATAGTGAAGGTGATCACCTCTTCCCATTCCGAACAGAGAAGTTAAGCCCTTTCACGCCCATGATACTGCCTTCACCGGTGGGAAAGTAGGTTGCCGCCACTTTACTATTACTCTTTATTACTTCTAAGCCACTCGTTACGAGTGGCTTTTTTTGTTTAACTACTTTTGTTTAGCTACCTCTCTAACCCCAACTCTTTTACAATCAGGTGCTGATTGATATAGGCTTGACTTTACCTGGAAGCAATAAAAAAAGCGATCCCGTTAAGAATCGCTTTAGTTAAAGTTATTTATAAAAGCTTAAGCATACAATGGGAATTGTTTCATCCACTCTGTAATTTCCTTCTTAGTCGCTGTAATGTGAGCTTCGTTGTCATGATTCATCAATACACTATCAATATAATCAACAATACGCTTCATATCAGCTTCTTGCATTCCGCGAGTCGTTACAGCTGCTGTTCCAAAACGAATACCTGAAGTAACAAACGGAGATTTATCGTCAAATGGAACTGCATTCTTATTAGCTGTAATATGTACTTTATCCAATGTTTCCTGAGCCAATTTACCTGTAAGGCCTTTGCTACGCAAATCTATTAACATTAGGTGGTTGTCTGTACCACCTGAAATAATAGAATAGCCTTTATCTAAGAATGCCTGTGCCATTACTTTAGCATTCTTTTGTACTTGCACTGCATAATTGTAAAATTCTTCACTTAAAGCTTCACCATAAGCAACTGCCTTGGCTGCAATTACATGTTCTAATGGACCTCCTTGTGTGCCAGGGAACACACCTGAATCAAGAAGTTCGGACATTAGGCGAAGATTACCTTTTGGATTTTTAACACCAAATGGGTTTTCAAAGTCATGACGCAGCATAATCATACCACCTCGAGGGCCACGCAATGTCTTATGAGTAGTAGTAGTAACTATATGGCAATGTTCTAAAGGATCATTTAACAGACCTTTTGCAATTAAACCAGCTGGGTGAGAAACATCTGCTAATAAGATGGCACCTACTTCATCTGCAATTTGACGGAGGCGTTGGTAATCCCAATCTCTGGAGTAAGCAGAGGCTCCACAAATAATCATTTTTGGTTTCTCTTTCTTAGCGGTTTCTGCAACTTTGTCCCAGTTAATTAGTCCACTTTCTTTGTCAACTCCATAAAATGTTGGACGATAGAGTTTTCCAGAAAAGTTTACAGGAGAACCATGAGTAAGGTGGCCACCATGAGATAAATCAAATCCCAATATTGTATCTCCTGCTTGTAATGCAGCTAAGAATACGGAAGCATTAGCTTGAGCTCCTGAGTGTGGTTGAACGTTTACCCAACTTGCTTTGAAGAGTTCTTTTGCACGATCAATGGCCAATTGCTCAACTTCATCAACAACTTCACAGCCTCCATAATATCTTTTGGATGGTAATCCTTCTGCGTATTTATTAGTTAGAACGCTTCCCATCGCTTGCATCACTTGAGGGGATACAAAGTTTTCGGAGGCGATGAGTTCAATGCCCGATTCCTGACGACTTTTCTCTTTGTTGATCAGGTCAAATACTTGTGTGTCGCGGATTGTTTGGGTGAGAGTGGACATAAAGCAAATGAATATGTGGATAAATATGCAATTGATTAAGTATACAACGCCTTTTTAGAATGAAAGGCTGAGTTTATACAAAGGTACAAGCTTTCTGGAAGAAATGGGATATAATAAAAAGATTAAATTCATTAGTCGTCTATTTGTAGAGTTTTTATCTTGCTCCATTTCTCAAATCAACTAACTGTAGTAAAGCTTTATGGCAAAATATCTTTTGCTTTTGATGGTCATATTTCCCCTTACTTTAAAAGCTCAAATGAATTCCTTATCAGCGAAAGATCTAAAAGCTGCAATTGAATCAAAGCTTGTAGCAGTCAAAGGACAATTTGCTGTTGCATTTAAATCGTTGGACTCTCCTAAACTTGAAGTATATATTCATGAAAAAGATGTTTTTCATGCTGCAAGTACTATGAAGACACCTGTAATGATAGAAGTATTTGATCAGGTAAAAGTAGGTAAGTTTAAACTTTCAGATTCAATTCTAGTGAAAAATGAGTTTAAAAGTATTGTAGATGGAAGTCCATACAAAATGGATATTTCAGATGATAGTGCAGAAGAAATGTATAAGAAGATAGGGCAATGGATGACAATAAGACAGTTAGTATATGAAATGATTACAGTAAGCAGCAACATGGCAACAAATCTATTGATTGATAAAGTAGGTGCCTCTAATGTTATGAATACTATGCAGGAGATAGGGGCAAAAGATATGCGGATCTTACGAGGTGTAGAAGACCAGAAAGCATTTGATAAAGGATGGAATAATACTGTAACAGCGTATGATCTGGCTATTATATTTGAAAAGATAGCTCGCGGACAAGTGGTTGATAGAAAATCCTCTGAGGAGATGGTTCAGATTTTAAAAGAACAAAAGTTCAATGATATCATCCCTCTATATCTACCTAAAGAGGTAAAGATTGCTCACAAAACTGGATTTATTACAAGTGTAAGGCATGATTCTGCCATTATTTATTTACCAGATGGGAGAAGATATGTGTTAATATTGCTATCAAAAGGATTAGAAAACCCGGAAGCAGGAGTAGAGGCTCTGGCAAGAGTTTCAGAAATAATTTATGAGTTTATGATGGATCAGTTAAAATAAGGTTTGTCTAAGAAGGTTCTATGCTTTTTTGTTTCTGCAATTTGCTCGTTAACTTGCCACAATTAAAATTTAAAGATAAAGAAAACCAATCATTCATTTAAAGACATTTACGTATGTATACCGGATTTGTACACTTACACAATTTATTGCGCTGGGTTATCCTGATTCTTCTTTTAGTTGCTATTTTCAGACATTTTAGCGGAATGAATGCTAAAAGAGAATTTAATAGTGCTGATAAGAAAGTTGATTTATTTCTGATGATCGCAGCCCATATTACTTTACTTATTGGATTAGTGCAATGGGCAATTGGTCCGTGGGGATTGCAGAATATATTGGGTGTAGGTATGGGTGAAGTAATGAAGAGCAAAGTATATCGTTTCTGGGCTGTAGAACACATCACAGGAATGATCATAGGCATTGCTTTGATTACTGTTGCACGGGGATCCTTTCGCAAACCTATTTCTGATGACAGAAAACATAAGAGAGCCCTTACTCTGCTTGTAATAGCTCTTATTGTGATCTTTATCTCTATCCCATGGCCTTTCAGAGGTGAAATTGCTCGTCCTTTATTTCCTGGAATGTAAAAAATAGAAAATGCAGACATTGATCTATTGCAAAAATAAGGTCAATGTCTGCATTCATCAGTTACTCATGTAAAACTCCACTTAAGTCAAGCTGCGAAATATAGCTAAGATTTTCTTCTACTATACTATCAGGTACAAAGATAAACCGCTTATCATAAATCTGATTATCAATAAAGTAGCTTACCCAATATTCGCTGTTTAATCCAAATACCGCAGGATCAATAGGTTCAATAATAGCTGCATCTCCTGAATCCACATCTCCTAAAAAGTGACGTAATGTAGAAGTCCTACGCATTTCATCATTCATATACCCATATCCTTCAGACGTAACAAATACATTTTTAATAGCAAAAGGATTGGTATTAAGTAAGTAAACAAACCAGTCAAAATTTCCTATATCATTCGTTTTTCGCACTACAGCTACTTTCACATCTTTAACCGGTAGAAAAGGAATGTCTTTCTTCATGTTTCTCAAATTAATGTAATACTACCAAGATATTTATTTTTTGTCAATTTTCCGATATGCACTCAATGTCTGCTGAGCAAATACAGATAGATAAAAAGTTCAAAAGCATAAAAGTATACAAGATATAGTCCATGCTAGATGAATCTTACATTATATAGACAAAAGTATTGCCAAACTATGTATCAAGAATAGGAGGATTATAAATACCTAATTTTTATTAGCTAAAAGCAGGGAGATATTTTGGGTTACTATCTGAGAGAATATACAAATGTTAGATAATTAGCCATCTTAGTTAAGTTTAAAGAAATAAACTTCTCATGAAAAGAGATTCAGCTTATTTCTTTAAACTTAGATACACAACCTCATAGTTATGAAACATTATACAATACCAATGAGTAGCTTTATAGTCTCCAGAGATTTCTCTGCACGTTCATAATTGAAGTTTTCCGGTAGCTCAACATAGCTACCAGAAACAGTAGTATTTGTAGTAGTGATACCTTTTCTAGCTTTCTCACCAATTTGCTTTCGTTCAGATGGATCAAATTTGGAGAATGTGCGACGCAAAATAGGTAGCAACTCCAAAAACTTATCCTGTTCCAACTCAAATACCCATTTGTATAAAAGGTTCCACAGAGTTTGGTCGTATAATAGTATAGTACCACTACCTTTCAGAAAACCTTCTATCCATCCAGCGGCATCTTTGGGTTCAGTACCTGGCGATAAAGCTAAACCAAAACGACGGGCAGTTTCTGTTTCATCAATAATCTTTCCATCAAAGAGTAAACGACAGGTGCATCCTATAATGATAGTATTAATACCATTCTTATCCAGAATAACACTCAATGTTTTGTACCAGAGTTGCTCTAATTCTTCATTGTCCAGCAAACGTACTGCTTCATCTGTTTTCTTTATATGCTCAAACATCCTGCTTGACGTCTCATCATCCAATCCATAACAGGCATTGGGTAGACCAATACAGATACGAGTCAGTAATCCATTCACCAGTTGATTGATTGCTGACAAATCTGTTTTACGCACGTTTCCATAACGACTCACATCAACCAGAGGACTTACTGCACCCATAAGTTCCAGGATATCACTGGATATTGTAGAAAGCTCATTAATCTTTTCAAGCAACTTCTCAATTACCGAAAATAATTCTGCTGGAATTGCCTCCTGAATGTAGGCAGCAAGTTGTGTTATAGATTGTGTCTGAGTTGACAGATCAAGAAGATACTTTGTACATGCTTCCAGAATGGTATTTCCCCAGAATCCTTTTTCAATTAACTCAATTTCCATTTCAGGTTGCCAGCGGAGGCGCCATCCTTCTTTGAATGTTCCTTTGGTTGAAATACTTATTTTTTTACCCCATTTGATATCCAGGATGTCCAAACGATGTAAAAAGCGACTGCGGTTGAGATCTAACTCTTTACGCAAATCCAATTCATAGTCTTTATTGGCTTCTGTAATATCTAAGCGACATTTCTTACGGAGTTCATCAAAGTCTGATTGGATAGGGAGCTTAGGTAACTCTTTAGGAACTTTTCCTATGGTTGATTTACCAACAATAAGTTCTTCCTCGACAAGTTTTAGTAAGATGCTGTCCCCAAAGCACAGTACTGTCTGAGTAGCTTCATTTAATTCTAGTAAGCCTGGCCTTGACAGATCACGCATGGCAGCAAGAGCTTCTGCAAGCCTGTAAGCTTCAATAACGTGGGCTGTAGAGATATCCATTTTCTTATCCCGAAACATTCTGGCTACACGTGTAAGCCAGCGGATTCCTTTGTCCTGACCGTGAGTCCAGAGATGTTCATACCAGCCTGGGGAGACAATTCCTGCACCATATCCGCTAAACATGCCTAAACGAGTATTAGTCCAGGGTATCCAGGTGCAGCTTACCTTCATTGATGGAAGGCCTTTCAGACTTTTATCATCAGAAGTAATAACACTTTTCTCATTATAATTCTTCAGGGCCGGTCCATGCCAGGCACCACATACTACCACACACTTAGTATAGCCAGCTTTTTCTGCCTGCCGTATTTGCTTACGCATGTACGCTTCTCGTAGGTCATCTCGCTCTGCAGAATGATGCATAGGAACATGCTCGCGTAATACATCCATTGTCATCATCACTCCCTCAAAATGATCCTGAGAAGAGTTTTTGACAAACTTGTGTTCAAAATGATGTTCCCACCACAATTCTCCATCATCATAGCCTGCTACCTGAGCCAGATAACTGATAGGATCTCTGGCAAATTCAGTTTCGTATTCAGCCAATAGACCTTCTCCAGTTTCTGCGGATGGTAGTTCTTCCCCAGTCACATTATTCTGCGGATTTGTATCTTCAACAGATATAATTTCTTCCTGTGCCTCCTGTTTTGCTTCTTCCTCCAATCTCTTTCGCTCTTTTTCAGCAGCTTCCTGTTTTTTTATTTCGATACCGAATGTATGAGCCAAAGGAAGATCCATCATCCAAACAGGAATATTTTTCTGATGAGCATAGGTAATCGCTTGCCACTCAGGAGAAAATTTAGCAAAAGGATAAAAGGTAGCTTGAGCAGGCTTTTCTGTATTATAAGCGAGAACGGCTACAGGTGGTTTTAGTTCTTTATGAGTAACCCATTGAACCACACTATCAAGTTCTGGAGGGCCTTCAACTAATAGAATGTCTGGTTGAAGATCATTTAATCGTTCAACAGTGTTTTTGGCTGAGCCCACGCCATGATGTCGTATACCAAGAATATGAAGTTCCATAGTTGGATGATTATCAGATATAGCTGAGATACAAAGCTATATTTGTATCTCAAATCACATAGGTTTTTAAAAATCTTTTTAGGTCAGTGATAGTAGATCAGGTATCACAAGTCACATCATCCCATTCCTGATCCCTGTTTCGGATAAGCCAGTTGAGTGCAAAATGACGTTCATATACAACTCCCGGATGGACTATCGCCATTTCCTGCCCTTTGATGCGTGCATTGACACATGCCCAGTCTATACGATAGTATAAATCTGCATTATCTAAAATCTCTGTGTCTGTACGGCGATGATCAAGTTGTTGTATAATTTTATTAGGATCCTGATCAAATCCCTGAAATGGATAAAAGTCTAGGTCATTAAGTGAACACAAATGGTCTGGAAATGGGATTGCTTCAGCTTTTCCAAGTGCCCATAATAGCACCCAGATGCCTTCGCATTGCCATGTAGCCTGATCCTTTTTTGACTGAGTAGGATTTTCAAGCAGGTCTTTTTCATTTGCTGTAACCTTATCCCATAAACCATACTGCTTAAAATATTGAATAGCATCTAAAGGTTCAACTGAGTTAAAGGCTACCAGATTGATTAGTGAAAGAACTGTAACTCGTTCAGCTATTTCGTAAGGCGTACGAATAGTTACTTCTGATTTATTGACAATACGGGGTAGATGAGTATTTATAGCAATTCCGTGTGATTGCAACAACCCGTTGGTTCTATCTTTTCGTTCGTCAGGCTCATCTCCTGACACTTTATCATAGTATTTGCTCTCAATAGAAACATCTAATGTTTCTGCATCAGACTTGCCAGTGTTACTTAAAAGCAATACTCCATTTTTATCGTACATGCCTAGAGCCTGAAAAACACTATTGGGATTTGAGAAAATAATACCATCCAGTGCCTGTGCTATGCTTAAGATACATTTAATATGAGTATCAGTAAATCCAGGTTCGGCTACAAAGCTTATTTCTACATTGAGTGTTGTGATTTTTTGCAACAGGCGGTTATAGATAGCTGGATTTTGAGCAGGGAAAGAACTAACGAAGTTGTACAGGCTTATCAGATTCTTTATGAGAGGTTCTTCTGATAGAACGAGCTTGTAATCAGGATGAAGACGTTGCCGATAGTAAACTGTAAAGGTGTTTCCTTTTTTCCAGAGACTTTTTCCTATTGTCAGTTTAAGTTGTGACCAGTTTTGTTCTGTTCCTGTAATTTCTATCTGAGCAGAAGGAAAGTATTGTTTAAGAATGGGTATTATTTTTTCAATAGCAATATAATGACTATAAATCGTGCAATTTTCCATAGCAAATGGGAGAGAAGCAATGCTTCTTAAAAGGTTTTGGTGGGAAATATACTATTTTCAATGAATAACTATACAAAAATACTCTGTAAACTCATCCAGGTCATTACTGCTACTACCAGCCAGCCTGTAATTTCCAGAAGGAGTGGGTGCTTATAATTTTTAAGTACTTTTTTGTTTCTAACAGCAACAAGCATAACAGCTAATGCTATCGGTAAAATCAATCCATTGAGATAACCCACAATAACAAGAATATGTGAAGGGGGTTGTCCTATCCATATAAAAATAGCAGCAGATAAGATGATAAATCCGGCAGTAATAACAGAAGCGTTAGTATCCAATTGTTTGTGAAAAGATCGTAAAAACGAAACAGATGTATAGGCAGCTCCTACCACAGAAGTAATAGCTGCACACCATAGTACCACACCAAAAATCTTGTAACCAGTAATGCCTGCAGCTGCCTGAAAGATAGAAGAGGCAGGATTAGCTTGAGAAACTTGAAATCCACTGCTTATAACTCCAAATGCTGCCAGAAATAATAGAATACGAATAATAGCTGTGACAAGAATGCCCTGAGTTGCACTAGTATCTACCTGTTTAAGCATAGATATACCTTTAATATTAGCTTCCAGAAGTCGATGGCCTCCGGCAAAAGAAATATATCCTCCTACTGTACCACCTACCAATGTAATAATGGCTTTTAGATCTATTTCTTTAGGAAGAAAAGAGAAATAGACTGCTTGTGTAAGAGGTGGTTGTGATTGAAAAACAACATACAGAATCAATAGGATCATCAAAAAACCAAGTATTTTGGTAAAAGTATCCATTGCCTTTCCTGCTTCTTTTACAGTAAAGATAAAAATTCCCACACCTACGCTGATTACTGCACCCACACGTATATCCAAGCCTGTTAATACCTGAATACCTAATCCTGCACCTGCTATATTACCTACATTAAAAGCCAGTCCTCCTGCTACAATCAATGCTGATAATACATAACCTAAACCTGGTAAAATCTTGTTGGAAAGTGTTTGTGCCTGCATCTCACTAACAGTAATCACTCGCCAGATGTTGAGTTGTGCAGCAATGTCAAGTAAAATAGAAATAAGGATTACAAAGCCAAAACTTGCTCCCAATTGTTGGGTAAAGGCAGCTGTATTATTTAAAAAGCCTGGTCCTACAGCTGAGGTTGCCATAAGAAAGGCTGCTCCCAGCAGAGCAGAGTTTTTTTTCATATATAATAGGGTTAGATTGCTTGTATAGTGATTGAATGCTCACGAAATAGTTTGTTTATAGCCTGTGCAAAGTCTACAGCATGTTTTCCATCACCATGAATGCAAATGGTATCAGCTTGGATAGGGACAGGAATATTTTCAGTTGTTACTACCTGTTGTTCTTCAACCATCTTTACTACCTGCTCCAATGATTTTGTTGTATCTTCAATTAAAGCAAAAGGTTGATTTCGAGGAGTAAGGGTACCGTCCTGTTGATAGGTACGATCTGCAAATACTTCACTAGCAGTTTTCAGACCAAGCTTTTGTGACTCACTGATCAGAAAACTACCTGATAAGCCATATACAATCAGAGAGGGATCAAAATCTTTTATAGCCTGAGCAATGGCTGAGGAAAGACTACTATCTTTAGCCGCCATATTGTAGAGCGCTCCATGCGGTTTTACATGGTGTAGTCGATTACCTGCTACTTTCACGAAAGCTGACAGCGCACCTATCTGATATAGAATAATGTTATAAACTTCCTCAGGAGATAATTGCATATTTCTTCGGCCAAATCCCTGTAAGTCTGGAAAACCAGGATGAGCACCTATGGCGACATTTTTCTCTGTAGCTGCTGCGACTGTCTTTCGCATGGTATCTGCATCTCCCGCATGAAAACCACAGGCTATATTTACAGAACTCACATAATCCATGATTTGCAGGTCATTGCCCATCTTCCAGGAGCCAAAGCTTTCACCCATATCACAGTTTAAATCGATACTATGCATCCTAAATCAATTAGTGAGGTATGTATATAGTACAAGGATAGGAAATTTATAGAAATATTTTTTTTGATAGGATCAAAAAAATTGAACAGAGGATGAATTAAAATCAAGGTGTAAAACAAAGATTTGGAGTACTGCCTATTATTCTGATCAGAGTATAAAAATATCAAAATACTGATGGGATTGAAAGTTGATCAGTATTGTGATATTTCTCATGAGTGATCAAGATTCCGATAATTTGAAAAAATGACTGGAGTTCCAGTCAAACAAAAATTTGAACTAAATTCTGGTCAAAGTCAAAAGTGACCATTATTCGAATATTCTTGTGAAACGATCGCTATTCAGGTCTGTTTTCAATAGTAGAAATAATGCAGATAAAAAATTTTGGAAACAGTAATAACCAGGATTCCAATCAAAACAGCAAAAAACTCAATCTGTAATTCTTTCATTAAAAGAACGCAAATGGGTCAGAACATATTAGCAAAAGAATTTGTCACAGAATGGATAATTTGAGCAATATCGGCTTTATAAAAGCCTGCACTATTCATACAATTGCATTCGATAATATAAAGCGAATCCCCACAATGCCCAATATCCATTACAAATATAGGATGTGGGGTATATTCCTGACATCGTTGTTCTGCAAACGCAATAACCTCTTGCGGGCAGCCCTCTACTTTCTTTAATTTAAAGTATTCTCTGTATTGAGAAGCTGCAACAACTTTCTTGTTAACGATCCATAAGCGCCACTCCTTCTTAATGTTATAGGGTTCACCAACAATAATCTTTGTATCCAGCGACAAATTGATATTTTCAATCTGGGTTAATCTATAATACCAATCTGCAATATCTTTAAAAAAACGAGTTTCCCCAGCAAATGCTTTTGAGTCTTCATTTGGCCGGATGAACAGGAGTTGGTCCTCATTGTAAGGCATGGCCATCAGCTCCTGAAATGTTACTACCAAAGCATCTGAATTTAGCATATAGCGTTGCCATTTGGACAAATAGTTTTCAATGGTAAACGCCACTTTATCAAGAAATAATCCTTTGCGTAATTCCGGATGAGCATAAACCAGATTCATGAAGTTAGTTGAACCATAAAATATACTTTGCTTATCTAATGGAAATTCAGGGAGTTGATCTGTAAAAGGAATGATATCAACTTCGAAAAAATCTATAGAAACAGATTCACAGGCCTGACGGATTTTTTGAATGTCATTACTATCTGTGAGCATTCGCTGAACTACCCACTGAAGTGAATTATAACGATTCATTTAAACTTTACGGGTTAGATAGGCAGAATAGTCTGTCATCTGGATATCATAATCGACATGCATCAGAGGGGAGCTTAACAGAAAATCGGCGGTACTACGGTTACATGCCATTGGAATATTCCAAACTGCAGCTAGCCGAAGCAATGCTTTGATATCGGGATCGTGAGGTAAAGCTTCCATTGGGTCCCAGAAGAAGATAATCGAATCAATCTTTTCTTCTGCAATCATAGCTCCAATCTGCTGATCTCCACCTAACGGGCCACTTAGCAGTTTTGTTACTGACACATTGAGGGCTTCCTGTAGCAATCGTCCGGTTGTGCCTGTTGCATATAACTGATGTTGTACCAAAGATGCCTTATTTTTTACTGACCACTCTATCAATTCAATTTTCTTGTGATCGTGGGCAATCAGAGCAATGCGTTTGGATGAATTAAGTTTACGTATCATATAAAAAATCGAAAGTAAAAGAGAATAAGTTAAAGACAGGCTCTCTATCTTTGTATCGGTTTCACGGCTGGAAAGATAGTATTTTTTCTTTAATTCAGATTTTGTTTAAAGAGTAAGATGACCTCTCTCTGTCGGAAAAGCAGAAATAGCTTGATTAGCACTTATATTAAATAACACTGTATATGTTCAGTTTAGAGAAGATCCTGAGACCACACATCTTGGCTTTGTCACCTTATACATCTGCCCGGGATGAGTACGAAGGGACAGAAGGTATTTTCCTGGATGCCAATGAGAATCCGTTTGGCTCTATTACCTCACAAAACTTTAACCGCTATCCAGATCCTCATCAGATTGCATTGAAAAAGCGTGTAGCAGAGATCAAAGGTGTAAAACTGGAGCAACTTTTTTTGGGTAATGGAAGTGATGAACCTATCGATTTATTGATTCGGGCAACTTGTACACCCAGAGAAGATGAAATTATTCTGGTGCCACCTACCTATGGAATGTATGAAGTAAGTGCAGCAATAAATGATGTACCTGTGGTGAAGGTTTCTCTTACACCTGATTTTGCACTGGATATGCCTGCTTTGCAACAAGCTATAACTACACATCCTAAGGCTAAGCTATTGTTCTTGTGTTCTCCTAATAATCCGACAGGAAATGCATTAGATCCGGAACAAATGAAAACATTGATCGAGACATTTCCCGGACTCGTTATAATTGATGAAGCATATATAGACTTTGCAGATTATCCGTCGTTTACTTCCTATCTGGATAAATATCCCAATATGGTTGTATTACAGACTTTCTCAAAAGTATGGGGATTAGCTAACCTCCGTTTGGGTATGGCATTTGCCTCACCAGAACTGATTCGTATTCTGAATAAAATCAAACCTCCGTACAATATTAGTGGATTGACACAACAGGTTGTGCTGGAAGGGTTACAGAATATTCAATGGAAAGAAGAATCTGT
The DNA here is from genome assembly GCF_030068605.1 of Xanthocytophaga agilis. Classification (NCBI taxonomy): domain Bacteria; kingdom Pseudomonadati; phylum Bacteroidota; class Cytophagia; order Cytophagales; family Rhodocytophagaceae; genus Xanthocytophaga; species Xanthocytophaga agilis. The sequence continues at coordinate 10,819 of NZ_JASJOU010000033.1, read as the reverse complement.
GCAGGAGATTTTAAAACAAAGGACTGAACTGGTAAAATTATTGGAAGAAGTACCTATTGTTGAAAAGATCTATCCCTCAGAAGCTAACTTTTTGCTGGTCAAAGTGCATCAGGCAAAAGAGACATATGACTATCTGGTAGAGCAGAAAATCATTGTACGAGATCGTTCCAAAGTAAAACTTTGTGAAAACGCGATTCGGATTACTGTGGGGACTGCTTCTGAAAACCAGCACTTGGTTGAAGCTATGAAGCAGCTTTCTGTCCAAACGGAAACGCAAAGTACGGTTTCTTAAAAAATACACTTAAACAATAAAAGACTAATGCTATGGGAGGCATTAGTCTTTTATTTTATTATTTACCTCCTGCAACCACTTCTGTAAATGTATCCAGATTCAGATACTGCTGAGCAAGTGAGAGTAATGTTTCAGAGGTTGTTTGACTAATTTCAGATACATATTTATCATAAAAATCATAGCCTATCCCTTCAAAATAGATGGTCTTGAAGTGATCTGCCAGAGAGAATGGAGTAGTTACAGAGCCTGCAAATGCACCCAAAATATAATTTTTTACTGTCTCAAGTTCGTCTTCAGGTATTGGTTCTGTTTGTAAAAGGGTAATCTCTTTTCGTATTTCTTCCAGCGTTTGATTGGTAAACTCCTTCTTTACATCTGTACCAATAACGATAAACCCTTCCTGCCGAAATATTCCCAGAGAGGAGTGAATTCCATAGGTGAACCCTTTGTCTTCACGTATATTTTTCATCAATCTTGAGCCGAAATATCCTCCCAAGATTTCGTTTAATAAGACAAGGGAGAAATAATCTGTACTGCGGCGAGTGAAAGGTGACCCATTCGTATGTAATAACCGTTTTCCGAATCGTATGGTCGACTGAACACTTTCGGGGCGTTCTATGAGTTCTGTGTGTTTACTTACCTCTGCAACAGGAAGAACGGGTTTTGTAAGCTGTGTCTTCTGTACATCAAACTGTGACAGATGTTGTTCTACTGCCAAAAGTGTTTCATCTGTAATTTGTCCAGATAGAACTGCATCAAATGGTCGTTGCAAAATAGCCTGCTGATGATATTGTACCAGCAAGTCTTTGGTCACAGGAGCAATGTCTATATCCTTTATGTATTTTCCGTATGGGTGATTTTCTCCAAATATCAGTTCTCTGAAACGATGTTGTGCAAGAAAAGATGTTTTCTGCAAATTTACCTGGAGATTTTGCAAGGTAATAGTTTTCAGATTATCCAGCTCTTTTTCCGGAAAAATAGATTCTGTTAATAATTCGTGTACTAAAGGAAGAAGTTTGGGAAGATGTTTAGTAATAGTATATATAGTCAGAATGATTCGTTCCGCGTTTTGGCTTAGCTCCAGAAAAGAGCCAAACTGATCAATATATTCACTGATCTCTCCTGAAGATCGGTGATGAGTACCTTCATTGAGCATTTTAGCCGTGAAGTAAGAGGTTCCTCTGGACGGTTCATACCAACTGCCTGCTGCAAAAATATATTCAAGTCGAATAGCAGGTTGTTCACCAGCATTTAACCAATGAAGTTTGACACCATTCTTTAGCTCTTTGGAATGTGCCTGAGTAACAGCAACTTTTTTTATAGATTGAAAATCGGGCGCTTGTGTTCTGTCTAACATAATAGGTTCTACTGTCTATAGTTATGTACCTTGAAAAATGCCAATGTATACAAAGATATACAGGTGTTTGTTAATCCATCAAAAGAAAATGCCAGAGAACTCTTCTCTGGCATTTTCTTTTGACTATAAATATCAGTTTTATTTTCCTTCCTCATCATCAGCAGGTCTTTCACCTATATTAAAATGAAGAGTAAATCGCATGGTTTCTGCTAACGGGCTTTGACTACCTTGAGCTGGTGCCAAATACGCAAAGTCTAGTCCCATTACAGTATAACGTACACCTAAGCCAAATGTATAGTATTGACGGTATCCTTTTTCTTTACTTTCATGAAAGTATCCAGCCCGTGCAGCAAATATATTGTTATACCAATATTCTGCACCTACAGACCAAATATATTCTTTTAATTCCTCACTAAATCCACCAGGAGCATCTGTAAATGATCCGAATATGCCTGAGATCAGTGGTCCTGTCGGACGAGCATTAGCTCCTCCTTTAGCTGTAGGAACCATCAACTTATTAATATCGGCAGCAAGGGTGAACTTGTTATATGGATCTATATTATATGTTAATGCTGTACCAAATTTGAGATTGGTAGCAATAAATTCACGTTCATTATTGGTAGAGTAAGAGATCTTAGGACCTAGGTTTGATAGATTTACACCCCATGCCCAATGAAAATCTTTCCCACTTATATTTAGATCTTTATTATAGAAAAGAGCTATGTCACCACCTACTGTTACACCTGCTTTACCTTGGGCACCACCTGACAAGTCTATATTACCAGAAAGATTCGAGTAAATAAGTCGTAATGTGATACTTCCACTGAAATTCTTTGAAAACTTTTGTGCAAAAGATGGCGCTAGTGCAAATTCTCTTGGGCTAAAATCTCTAATACCAACACCATTAATATCTGTAAAGCTAATATTTCCAAGATTTGAGTATTGCAATCCAATACCTATAGCCTGATTTTTATTGACTTGATAATAACCTGTGAGATAGCCTAACCACATGTCATTTACTCCTGGAAGTGAACGGAACCAGGGTGTATAACTTAGAGCTGCTCCCACTTTTTTTTCTGCAAACACTAATTTCGCTGGGTTCCAGTAAGTTGCATTCACATCAGGAGAGGTTGCCACACCTACATCTCCCATTCCGGCAGCGCGTGCATCAGGAGATATTAACAGGAATGGAACTGCAGAAGTAACCGGATTTGTTTGGCTTTTTACTTCACTAACGCCAACAATACAAGCAGTTAAAGCAGCCAGCAGAAAGCGTTTTGAATAATTTTGCATCATAAAAAATTGATTCTTAATAAAGTGCGTAAATATAAGTAGAAAAGCGATGGTTTAAATAAAAGATTTTTGGAAAACATTTCAAACATCTTCCGATCCAATAATCCTTATCTGGCATTTTTCAATAAGGAATAGCGAATGTCTTTTTTGAAACCTTTTATTTTTGCGTGCACAATTTATGAAATTGACCTTATCGTACAATAATCATCTTTTGTGCTAGGGTGGTTGAATCTGCTATACAACGCACCCTTACCTGATAAAAGTATACACCACCTACTAATTTATTTTCAGAGCCAGACGTAAGGTTCCATTCTATAGTATTAACTTTTGCAGTAGCTGAAGAAATATTTTTTTGTAATGTTTTGATAATCTGGCCAGTACTGGAATAAACTGAAATAATGACCTCTAAGTCATTGCCCGGACGGTTATGTTCAAACGCAAAATATGTCGATTCTGTTGCAGGATTCGGATAATTATGCAAGTTCCAGATATGAAACTCATCAGAAACTACAGTAAAATCTAACGTTGCCTCAGAAGAGTTGTTGTATGTATCCCAGACACGTAGTGTTATAGAATGCTTTCCTGGTGTAAGATTTTCGAAAGAATAACGGATTTCACCTTTCTGATAGGTATCCGTGAGAGAGGTAAAGTAATCATTCATCGTGATCATTACAGAGTCATCTAGTATCGCCAATAACTCATGACCTATACCTGTCTGACTTATAGTAATGCCACTTTCATCATTTAGCTTAGCCAGAAAAATAGAGTTAGACCCTGTTGTACCTCCTGAAATAAATGTTGTATCATTCATAAATAGCTTAATTTGAGGAGGTGTATTATCAGCTATTGGGTCTGTATGACTGCCACCTACCAATAGTTGTTGCGCTCCAGCTGCATCCTGTGTGCCTTCAGACTGTTTTGCATACATGCTTAGTACGCCTGTACCAACCTGGTAATTGATATCTTTTGGAACAACAAAACTTATCTGAAACTGTCCATTATTAATGACGCCCTTTCCTCTGAATAAGGCATTGTCTTGTTCACTGAATGTCATTCGTGTACTTTCAGTACCTAGAGTAGTGCGTGTGGTAGGCTTATCAAATAAAGTAGTTTGCAAGGTCCCATTAAAGTTGGCCATTGGTATACCTGATTCATCTTCTATTACTCCCTCAATAGTGACATGAGCCAATGCTTTCAAGGTATCTTTCCCACTGATAAAAGGCTCGCTGTTTATTTTTGTCAAAACTGTTTTTAAAGAAGGATAGGCTAACCGCATAGAAGGATCACCTAATAAAGCAAAATTTCGATTTACGCTGCCACTTAGACTATTGTTTTTAGTATATCGCATTATATCGCCTAGTCGTGGCATGTCCCCATTAACAGGATTAAATACACTGTTGTAAAAAGCCAGATTGATCGCATAATTAGAGCTGGAAAATACAGGACGTGTGGTGGTGAGTAGTCCTATTCCCCCTCCATTTGCATTCAAAAGTACAAGTTCTGCTCCGGAAACACGTTCAGGATTATCGTATCGTCCAAACTCACAGGTAGCAGTTACAAATAATGGAAGATGATTACTATTGTTCCACCCTTGAATTTGACCAATGCTGAGTATTTGTTCCTGAGCCCAGCCTATTTCGCTACCATGACCTGTATAGTTCATAATCAGACACCCATTGTTAACTGCCTGATTAATGGCTGTCACAGCTTCAGGTGATTGTTGTCCATTGGAGTATGAAATTTGCGGATACATATCCAGAAAGATTTTCTTAGATGCATAGGTAGGATGTGTTGTTTCTACTAATGTTGCTAATCGATTTGCATCCAGTTGATGTGTATTGGCATCTCCATCGTCTGCCACAAATGCAATCTTTTGTCTCCAGTTGCCTAGTGCTTTCGGATTCTGTGCATATCCGATCACTTTATCTACAACAATAGAGGCTTCCTGTCTTGTTTTTACTGGCAATCTCCCAATCGAAACTTCAAGTGTATGATCTCCTGATCCATTTTCAATCCAGTCACCTTCATTCTCTTCCATAAATCCAAAGAAGTCGTCAGAGGAATAACTATAGATAGGATGGAGAGATTGAATAGATTCATAAACAGGCACATAGTTAGTATTTCCTGTCAGGCGGTTTTTGTAATCATACGATGCATCTCCAAATAAGAGTACATACTTCAGATTTGTGTTTTGCTGATATAGAAAACGAATAAAATCACGAATTGCCGATATATCTTGTTTTCCCGAGGAAAACTCATTGTAAATCTGAGCGGGTGTCACTAGTAGTGTAGTTAGTCCATCATGAGATGTTCTGAATGCTGCAAGTCTTTGTGCTTCTAAATAGAAATCCGGATGAGTAATAATGAGTAACTGTGGTGTAGTTGATGCCCGAATATTCTGATTGGCAATTTGCTGGATAGATACAGGTATCAATAAAGAAGCTTGCGGGTTGAAGACAACAAATTCTTTCCATTTTCGCCCAATTGCTTCAAATACTAATTCTGACCCCTGAGTGCTATAATTTATGTTGGAGGGTTGTTGGATAGTTGAGATATCCCAGATTTTAGCTGTATTACCTGCTTCTGTAATATGATACTGGAGTTTATCGTTTGTAAAGCTTTCGAAGGTGCGGAAGGCGGTTTGACTTCCATATAGTTTCAACTGGCGAGAAGACTGGATACCAATTTTGTCCAGGTAACCAACTCCTGTACTGCGTTCGAATGTGAGTGTAACAGGAAGAGAAGAGCCCGAAGGAGCAAACGTGAAATTTCCAGAGTTAGTGGTGCCTTTTATATCATACGTTCCAGAAGTAATGGGAGACATAGACAACGTACCAATAGATTGGTCTGAACTCTTAATGGAAAACTGGCTAGATGCTGTTGATTGTGCCATCACAGCTATTTCTAAACGTGCTGCTTTACTGCTTACAATACCTGGAATATCAAAAGTAAAGCTCTGGGTTGTAGCCGCATCAAATTTTTCTCCCCACCATGTACGCCCGGAACCAAGGATATTGTACAGTTCTTTTTCATGAAAAATATAATCATCAAAAGTAGTAACCTGTTGAGTTGCTCCTGTAACAAAAGGACTGGTGGTAATTCTTTTACCAGGAATAGTGCTTACTGTCAAAAAATAATACGCTGTGTCACTATAAATATTTATTCTATGAGATAATCTGGAAGTCAAAGAATCATAATACATTACATGAGGACCTTGTCCATAAAATAATATATAGTCTGTGTTATCTAGTTTTCCATCATTTTCTCCCTCAACCTGTATAGAAATCTCTGTCAAATCTGTAGGGCGGGAAACCACATTGGCTTGAGGAAGCATTCCACCTCCATTGCCATATATATGAAGATTACGTGGATCAATAGAAGTGGATATACCTGCTTTTTGAAGATCTGAGCGGGTTAACTTGTAAATACCGGATTGGGTTATTCCTATTTTATACCAGATACCAGTAGCTAACACAGAATTATTTTGGCCAAAGCATACCTTTGAGGGTATCCATATCAAAAAAAACAAAGAAAAAGATACAATAATATGCTGCCTCATTGGCCTGTAAATTTTGGAAAGGAAATGGCAGAATAAGAAAAAACTTTTTGTATCAATCATGAATAGCTAATTGATGCATATCTCATACAAAATAACTGAATAGATTTTTACTTACAAAAATTCCGGATGTGTACAATTTCAGTCTTGCTCGATTCTTATTTTTGTGACAATATACTAGTCTGTCTATTCGGTAATTGTAGTTTTCTGTTGAAAGTCAGGTTTTTACTTCAAGTTCTATGGTTTACTCAATTAAATAACGGATTAAAAATAAAAATTGATTATTTCGTGACTTGGTAAATTTCGAACTGCACTAGTTTACTAAGCGGGCATAAAGTGGCACAATTATCGTTTGAATAGTAAATTCTCATGTTTGGTGAAAAAATGGGTACACAGAGAAATTGATAGGAACAATCTAGACAAGAGAAAGTAATATAGATTGTCAGTTTAGCTATGGTTTTGTTATCTTACTATATTTTCAAATTCAATGCAAGCATTATTCCCTAGAGTATATTTTTGCCTCTTTCTGGCTATCATTTCCTGTGCACAAACTACTGAGAACACATCAACAACACTAACTAATAGTGCACTGGAAACGTTGAAGGCTGCTATTATGGATCTGGATTCAGATTCTGTAATGCGTCAGGGACATCTGGCTATCTCTATCAAGTCTATTCGTACAGGACAGGTTATTATCGAGCAGAATGCTAAAAAGGCAATGATTATAGCCTCTAATCTTAAGTTGGTTACCACATTATCAGCACTGGAGATTCTAGGAGAAGACTTTCGTTTCAAAACGGATCTGCAATATGATGGGACATTGGAGAATGGGGTTCTAAATGGGAATTTATATATACGAGGTGGAGGCGATCCCACATTGGGTAGTGATCGGGTGACAAATTCATTGGATTTAGATGCTTTAATGGCCCTATGGGTGCAAAAAATTCAGGCTGCTGGTATTCGTCGTATTAAGGGAGATATTATTAGTGATGATGGAATTTTCAATGAAAATGTAATTCCAAATGGATGGACTTGGGGGGATATTGGAAACTATTATGGCGCTTCTGCATTTGGTTTGAATATCAATGATAACCTTTATAAAATCTATCTTGAGACAGGAAAGCAGGTAGGGGAGTCTACCCAAATTGTGCGCACAGACCCTGTGATGAAAGACATCATTTTTGTGAATGAAGTAACTACTGGTCCATCGGGTTCTGGAGATCAGTCTTATATATATGGTGTACCTTACACATATCATCGTAATATTCAAGGCACTGTTCCTATTAGTCGTAATCCGTTTGTAATACGAGGTTCCCTGCCAGACCCTCCTCTATTCACTGCTCAGAATTTGCGGGATGCCTTAGTCCGAAAAGGAGTTTCTTTGGAGGGTGCAGCTACATCTACCCGTATATTAATTCACCAAAAGCAATACCGTCCTGCTACTCCCACACGGAAGCCAATATATACACATTTTTCACCACCACTATCTGCCATTGTAGAACAAACAAACCTGCGAAGTATGAATTTATATGCAGAAGCTATGTTAAAAATGATGGGAGTAAAGGAACTAAATAAAAGTACCACTTGGGAAAGTACTGATGCTGTAAAAAACCTTTGGGCAAAAAAGGGAATGAATATCACTGGTTTCTTTATGAGAGATGGAAGTGGCTTGTCCCGTTCTAATGCATTGTTGCCTGATTTTTTAACAAACTTATTAATTTTTGCTACCAAGCAACCCTACTTTAATTCTTTTTATAAATCTCTTCCTGTTGCAGGAGTTTCTGGAACGATGAAAGGTATTGGAGAAGGTACTGTGGCCGCTGGTAATGTACGGGCTAAAACTGGTACGTTAGACCGAATGACCAGTTATTCCGGATATTTTAAAACAAAGTCAGGTGAATTGATGGCTTTTACTTTTATCGCCAATGATTATGCTGGGAAAGAAAAAGATTTTCGTAGAAAGGCGGAGAAGATATTGGTGCTTTTGCCTACACTTCCCTGATATAACTTGTTAAATGGAAATATAATTAAAACAATGCCCGTCTTTTAAGAAAAGCAGGCATTGTTTTAAAACAGAGATATTTAAGAAAAGTATCGAAAGTCATGACCGGCTTTTAGTTGTACAAGTACTTCATACATCAGCTTGATCACATTTTCTACATCATCACGATGTACTGTCTCAACTGTGGTGTGCATATATTTTAAGGGCAGTGAGATCAATGCCGAGGCAACACCTTCTGCTGAGTAAGCAAACGAATCTGTATCCGTACCTGTTGAACGTGAGACTGCTGCCAATTGGACAGGAATTTCTTTTTCTTTAGCTACATTCCGTATCATGCGTAGTAAATTATTCTGTACTGCAGGGCCAAATGTAAGGACAGGGCCTTTATTACAAGATACATCTCCTTGTTCCAATTTTTTGTAAGCAGGAGATTGCGTATCGTGTGTTACATCTGTCACAATGGCCACATCCGGTTTGATACGACGTGAAATCATTTCTGCTCCTCGTAAACCAATTTCTTCCTGAACAGCATTGACAATATATAATCCATAATCTAGTTGAATATTATTTTCTTTTAACATTCTAGCAACCTGAGCTATCATATAGCCTCCAATACGATTATCTAATGCTCTACCCACATAAAATCGATCGTTCAACACCATAAACTCATCCACAAAGGTCACAACACAACCAACATGAACACCCATTTCTGTTAGTTCTTCTTTATTCTTTGCTCCACAGTCTATAAAAATAGTCTTTAAGTTGGGAGCTTCGTCCTTTGCTGTATCTCTTACGTGAATAGCCGGATACCCAAAAATACCTTTCACAATCCCTTTATCTGTATGGATATTTACTCGCATAGAAGGAGCTATCATTACATCAGAACCTCCATTACGACGTACATAGATGTATCCATCATCAGTAATATAGTTCACAAACCAGGAAATTTCATCTGCATGTGCCTCTATTACTACTTTATAAGGGGCATCAGGATTAATAACACCTACAACACTTCCATAGGTATCAACTATATGAGTGTCTACATAGGGTTTAATGTAATCCAGCCAGAGTTGCTGTCCTGACCATTCAAAACCAGTTGGTGAAGCAGTGTTAATATAACGTGTCAGAAAATCAAGGTTTTCCATAGAGTTTAAATTTTTTTTGCTGGCAAGATAGAAATTAAAAAAATAGAATGGGCAAGTGATACGTTTAAAAGATAAACGCTCGATTCGGTAAACTTTCTAGTTGCCGGACTGGAATCAAGTAAAAACCAATAAAATCGGTAGACTATTCCATAAATATTCACTTTTTTTGTGTAAATAGAATAAGGTTTAACAGGATAACTTGTCTGACGGTAAATTCGTTATATATTCAAAATTTTTACATCATGCCACTTTTTCGCTATCTGGTTATAGTATTTTTATTACTATGTATAATTCAGCCTGTTAAGGCAACCCACTTACGTGCGGGTCAAATTACAGCAGTACGGGATCCAAGCAATCTAAGTACTCCTACATATATCTTCACGCTAACTCTTTACAGAGATACACAGGGTGTTGACCAGCCTGAAGCCACCATAGGCATTGTGCCTATTCTTGCCAATGGACAAAGAGGTAATAATCCTCTATTCCTTCAAGCAGATGCGAATACCCCTCGTCGGACTGTAGGGGTAAATATCGAGGAAATTACCTATACTTTCAACTATACTTTTCCAAGTTCAGGCTCCTATGTCATTTACTTCCAGGAGCAGAACAGAAATGCCGAAATTGTGAATATGAGTAATTCAGTTAATACACCTTTTTATGTGGAGACTGTACTCAATATCGTGCCTAGCATTGGCTCCAACAGCACTCCCCAACTACGAAATCCCCCTGTAGATAATGCCGAAGTGGGACAAAAATTTACTCATAACCCCGCTGCCTTTGATCCCGATGGCGATAGCCTCTCCTACAAAATGATCATTCCCAGACAAAGTGTCACTTTGACTGTGGCTAACTACCGCTCGCCTGAGACCGTAGCTCCACCTGTGGGAATTCCTGAAGCCGGATCAGGCGCTCCTACCTTTGTGCTCAATCCTCTCAATGGAGACATTACCTGGGATGCCCCCGGTGCCTATGGTATCGGTTCGAAAGGATATGCTGAATACAACATTGCCTTTGTGGTCGAAGAGTGGCGAAAAACCGCTGCCGGTTACATCAAAATCGGAGAGATTGTCCGCGATATGCAGATTACTGTCAGAGAGCAACCCAACAAACGACCTGAACTGATTATTCCCAAAGATACCTGTATTGTCGCCGGTACAGTGCTCAAAGCCATCAT
>NZ_JASJOU010000032.1 GCF_030068605.1 Xanthocytophaga agilis | reverse complement strand
TTTATAAACAAATAGTAAAAGATGGCTTAAAAGAGAAAAGGAAGAATGAAAAGCGATTTGACTCCCGACTCCCTTTCGAGATCCTTTTTACTTCTTAGCCTGACGGCTATGTCAGAGCTGATCCATCGGCTACCAGTTGCTTGAGTTTGGCATTTTCTTCCTCCAATTGACGTAGCCGGCGCAGTTCAAGCCCATGTGGACTCAGCCAAGACGCTTCGAAGGTATCAGATTGAAACTCCCAACCCGCCGAACTTCTTCATGCCGATGGCTTGATAAATCTTCCAATTGTAGAAAGTAGCATAGGGATCAGCCACGATCCGTGATGCCCATCTTAAGACATACTTCTTCAACCGAGATCCTGCTCTCGGCTTGCTTCAAGGCAAAGGCGATATGTGCTTCGGTAAACTATTCGATCTGAGATGATCTGTTTTTTATGGCGATTTTCTTTATGTGTAAACTAATGGATCGTATAAGATCCATTAATCACCGATTTTTTCTACTTCCCTATGAGATGGCACCATGAGATAGCAGAGAAGTTCCATTTTTATGGGAGGAGATCAGGAGGATGTAAGGTAATTCAATGCATGAAGTCAAAATTTTGCTTGTAAATTAAATAATAAAATTATCTTTGTGAGTAAGATAATCAAATACGCTAAGATATATTATGAATCACGAAGCCATCACCCGGGTAAGAAAGTTAAGCCAGCAGTACGCCTATACTTCCATTCAAATGCATGAAAACATTGCACGAAAAGCAGGGCTATCCGGTACTGACCAGAAGTATCTGGGCTTTTTCCTGGTAAAAGGGGCGATGACTGCCGGAGAGTTGGGCGAGGTAACGGGGCTGACCAGTGGCGCTGTGACGGGTTTGATCGACCGATTCGAGAAAAAAGAACTGGTCAGAAGAGAATTTGCTCAGGAGGACAGGAGGAAAGTCATGGTCGTGCCTGATACGGACAAGATCATGAAACTGCTGGCACCGCTGTATGTCGATTACCGGAGCCGCTCGGAGGAAATGATCCGTTCATTCACAGAACGGGATCTGGAGATCATCGAAACGTTTTTGCAGCGGTCAATTGAACTCATGACTGAGACCACCAACCAGTTCAAGGATAAATAGGATCATATGGAAAACAAGAGCTTATATCTGATGGATTTAAAAGACGCAGGCCCGCTGGCCATTGCGTTGATTGGCGGCAAAGGCGCCAATCTTGCGGAATTAACCCGGATACCGGAGCTAAACGTGCCGGAAGGTTTCTGTGTCACGACTGAGGCTTTTAAAGACGTGATCGCGCATCAGCCGGAGTTTGTTGCACTGCTTGAACAGCTGGAAGGTCTGACCGTATCGGACCGGAAAGCGATCAGTGAGATAGACGCAAAGATCAGAATGTGCATTGAAGCCACGGCTATTCCGCAGGAACTTGAAAACCAAGTCCGTAGCCGCATCGGTCAGAACGGCGGAAAACACGCGTATGCGGTGCGTTCCAGCGCTACCGCGGAGGATCTGGCCAGTGCCTCCTTTGCAGGTCAGCAGGATAGCTTTTTAAACGTTACCGATAGCGATGCCATTTTAAGCCATATCCGCAAATGCTGGGCCTCCCTGTTTACCGAGCGGGCGGTAATTTACCGGATGCAGAATGGCTTCGGTCACCGTAACGTTTCATTAGCTGTTGTGGTGCAGCGGATGGTTTTTTCTCAGGTTTCCGGCATTCTCTTTACAGCAGATCCCATCAGTGGCAACCGTAAGGTAGTTTCCATAGATGCGAGCTTCGGACTGGGAGAGGCGCTGGTGTCAGGCCTGGTCAATGCTGACCATTATAAAGTAAGAGAAGGCCGCATTATAGAGAAAAAAGTCTCTACTAAACAAATGGCTGTGCATGCCTCGGAAGCCGGTGGCACACAGGCGCGGAAGATCGAACCCGGGCAGCAGAACAGCCAGGCGCTGACAGATGTGCAGATACTACAACTCGAGCAAACCGGCAGAATGATCGAGGCGCATTTCGGGCAGCCACAGGACATTGAGTGGTGTTTGAGGGATGACACATTCTATATGGTACAAAGCCGGCCGATCACCACCTTATATCCTGTACCGGAGGCTGAGGACGACGGAAATCATGTTTATGTATCCGTCGGACACCAGCAAATGATGACCGATGCCTTTAAACCGCTCGGATTGTCCGTCTGGATGCTGACCGGAAACCTGGCCATGTTCAAAACGGCTGGCGGGAGGTTATTCGTGGATATTACCAGGGGACTGGCCTCCCCCGCAGGCCGGGAAAATCTGTTAAATGTGTTAGGACATTCAGACCCGCTGATTAAAGATAGCCTGCTGACTGTTATCGACCGGAAGTTTGTAAAAGAGGACCCCGATGTTACCATACCCGGACACGTGAAAGGCCATCAGGGCATGTCTGCGGCTGATATACTGGCCGAAGCCGGAAACGATCCGGGCATTGTGGCTGATCTGATCGGACGCAGCCAAAGCGCAATTGCAGCCCTCAGGGAGAACATCGCAGCCAAAACAGGACCGGAAGTATTTGAGCACATCCTGCAGGATATGCAGCAAAGGCGACAGCTGTCTTCGGAAACGAAAAATCTGAACGTGATCATGGCAGCCATTCACGCTTCGGCCTGGATCAATGAGAAAATGAACGAATGGCTGGGGGAAACCAACGTGGCCGATACGCTTACGCTTTCGGTACCTCACAACATCACGTCGGAAATGGGTCTGGCACTTCTGGATCTGGCAGATGTCTTACGCCCTTATCCGGAGATAGTCGCTTATCTGCAGCAGAGCAACAACCCTGACTTTCTGGAGGCACTGCTTCCATTCGAAGGAGGGCAGAAGGTTCGCGATGCGATCACGGCCTACCTGAACAAATATGGGATGCGGTGCGCCGGTGAGATTGACATCACCCGGACGCGGTGGAGTGAAAACCCAGGCATCCTGTTGCCGATGCTGCTCGCTAACATTAAAAACCTGCCGTCAGGAGAAAGCAGGCGGCGGTTTGAGCAGGGACAGCAGACTGCTTTAGCCAAAGCGCACGAGTTGCTGACCCGGCTAAAGTCATTACCGGGCGGCGAAGAAAAAGCCAGCGAAACCAGGCAGATGATTGACTTGCTGCGGAACTTTATCGGTTACCGCGAATATCCGAAATATGACATCGTTTGCCGGTATTTCATTTACAAGCAGGCGTTGTTAAAAGAAGCGGAACTCCTTACCGAAGCCGGTGTTCTCGAAGAGAAAGAAGACAGCTACTATCTCTGTTTTGACGAGTTGCAGCAGGTGGTGCGTACCGGCAAAGTGGACTACGCACTCATCAATGAACGCAAGGCAGAGTACCATACGTACGAAAAGCTAATGCCGCCACGGGTGATCACCTCCGAGGGCGAGATCCTCAACGGGCAGTACAAACGTGGAGCTGTTCCTGCCGGTTCGCTGGCGGGTCTGGCGGTTTCATCCGGCATCGTGGAAGGCAGGGCACGGGTGATTCTGAAGGTGGAAGAGGCTGATCTGGAAGAGGGCGATATCCTGGTTACCATGTTTACCGATCCCAGCTGGACACCCTTGTTCTTTGCCATTAAAGGCCTGATCACGGAAGTGGGCGGACTCATGACGCACGGCGCTGTGATTGCGCGCGAATATGGTCTGCCGGCGGTTGTAGGCGTGGAAAATGCAACCAGAATAATCAAAGACGGGCAATGGATCCGGATACATGGAACAGCGGGCTATGTGGAGATCCTACGCGAAGGGGAGGGGTAGCAGAAGTAATTTTGTCGCAACACACCCCTGAGATGGTCATTTTCACACAGCCCGAAACGCTGAAATACTTGCTACCTTTGTAATGTTAACAAAAGCAACGACAACTACATTATGAAGCGTTTACAACGAACCGCAACTTTTCTTAAACCGATCGTATTCATCGCCATTCTTATGATTACCACATCGCAATCGAACGGACAAACAGTAAAGCCCTCCAGCAGTGGCTATGTACCTGCCAATGGCACCCAGGTATATTACGAAATATATGGAGAGGGGAAGCCTTTGATTTTATTACACGGCGCTTATTATACCATCCAGCTCAACTGGGGCCAGTTAATCCCGAAACTGTCTCAGGACCGGAAAGTGGTTGCCATTGAATTGCAGGGACATGGGCACACGCCCTATTCAGACAGGAGTTTATCGCGTACTACGTTGGCAAGCGATGTGGAGAAAGTGATGGATTACCTGAACATTGAGAGTGCCGATGTCGCAGGATATAGTTTCGGCGGGCAGATCGCTTATCAGTTTGCCATACAAAGCCCGAAACGTTTGCGAAAACTGGTTATTATTTCGGCTGCTCATAAGACTGCCGGCTGGGTGCCGGAAGTAACCAGCGGATTTAAAAAGATGAAACCGGAGCTTTTTGCCAACTCGCCCCTGCAAGCCGCCTACGATGCCGTAGCGCCGGATAAAAGCAAATGGACAAAGTTTCTGGAACAGATGATGGCCTTAGCCGGACAGCCATTTGATCTGGGCGATGACAACATCGCAAAAATTGCGGCTCCTGTACTCATTATATCCGGTGACAATGATGGGATGGATAAAATAGAACTGGCCAAAACGTATAAACTGTTAGGCGGTGACCATTCTGCCGACCTGCAGCCTATGCCCAAATCCCAGTTGGCGATCGTTCCCGGACAATCGCATGTCAGCCTGATGCGGCAGACAGACCTGCTGAAAGTGTATCTTGAAAACTTTTTGAAATAAGCCCCGATCATGACCACGCTACAAACTACAGGTTCCAAAATCTGGAGTGCCATTAAGCTTTCACTCAATGGTGAGCAACAGGATTATACGCAGGGCAGCATTCCCAAAGCCATCTTCTTACTGGCTATTCCGATGATACTGGAATTAAGCCTGGAAAGTGTTTTTGCGGTCGTGGATATGTTTTTTGTCAGCAAGCTCGGACAAAACGCCATTGCCACCGTCGGCTTAACAGAGTCGGTCATTACCATTGTGTATTCCATCGCTATTGGCTTAAGCACAGCGGCAACGGCCATCGTGGCGCGCCGGATTGGCGAAAAAAAACCGGAAGCCGCCGCTCATGCCGGTGCCCAATCGCTGTTGATTTGCGTGATCGCCACCATTATCCTGAGCCTGGCGGGGATTTTTTTCGCGGCTGAAATCTTACAGTTGATGGGGGCCAGTGAAGAAGTCGTCCGGGAAGGTGTTGTTTTCACACGCATCATGTTAGGCAGCAGCCTGGTCATCATGCTCTTGTTTTTGATCAATGGGATCTTCCGGGGTGCCGGCGACGCTGCCATGGCGATGAAAAGTCTTTGGATTGCGAGCTTCACCAACATTATTCTCTGCCCGGTTTTCATTCACTTTTTTGGCTTAAAAGGCGCTGCTATGGCCACGGTTATCGGAAGGAGCGGCGGCGTAATCTTCCAGGTCTACCACCTGTGCAAAGGCAGCGGCATCCTGAAGTTCCGCCGTACTCACTTTAGCTGGGATATTCCAATGGCAAAGAGCATTATTACCATCGCCTGGCCAGCCACCTTTCAATTTATTATTGCGAGTGGCAGCTGGATCATTCTAACGCGCCTGGTAGCGGAAACAGGCGGTACGGCCGCTTCTGCTGGCTACCAGATCGCTTTCCGGAACTTCGTATTCTTTATTCTGCCCTGCTGGGGGTTAAGTAACGCTGCCGCCACTTTAGTCGGACAAAACCTGGGGGCAGGCCACGTGGACCGGGCGGCGCAAAGCGTTATGCTGACCGCAAGATACAACGCTGTACTGATGAGTTTCGTTATGTTACTGTTCCTGTTATGCGCCGGGCCAATCATCCGTGTTTTCACCACCGAACCCGTTATTTTAAGCTACGGCAGCACCGCGCTTCGCATCATTGGTTCAGGATTTATTTTTTATGCCGTGGCTATGGTCATGAGTCAGGCCTTAAACGGCGCCGGTGATACGAAAACGCCAACCTGGATCAATTTCGGCTGCTTCTGGCTATTCCAGGTTCCCTTGGCATACTTGCTGGCAAAAGGCTTTGGCATGCATTCGGCAGGCGCTATCATGGCAGTGCCGGCAGCGGAAGCGCTTTTAGCCTTGGTTTCCTGGTATTATTTCCAGAAAGGAAACTGGAAAAAGGTGAAGGTCTGAGACTGATACTGATACTGAATATAAAACATAAATCCCATCTTTCATGAAAAAGAAAATTCTATTTGTCGTATGCCTGTTATTCGGGCTGATGTTTATCAACGCAGGCCTGAACAAGTTTTTCAATTACATGCCCACACCCAAAGACATGCCGGCAAACGCTTTGGCCATGTTCAGTGCCTTCATGCAGATCGGGTGGCTGTTGCCGCTTATCGGCACTGCCGAAATAATCGGTGGCATTCTGATCATCATTCCGCGGTTCAGGGCTTTAGGGGCGATTATCCTCTTCCCGGTCATGATCGGCATAATGTTATCCGCTGTTTCTTTATCCTCCGGATTACCGATGGTACTTGTGCTCTGGGCTATACTGATTTGGGTGCTTGTTGAAAATAAGGATAAGTATCTTCCCCTCATCCGTTCCTGACTACCCACAAATGCTGTCCCTGAATTCTCTGACAATCGAATTATGTTTAAATATAGCGTATTCGCCTGGTGTATGATGCTGTGGGTAGCCGCCTCTGCCCAAACCAATCCGGCCATTCGTATCGGGCAGCGGACCTTCCGCTTTCAGGATGCCGGGCGGAACCGGCCTGTCGTCACAGAGGTCTGGTATCCAACGTCCGATACCTTAACCGCAGACGATACACAACGTTCTCCGTTTGTACGTGACTATACGGTTCGGAATGGGAAATTACCTGCTGAAAAACTCCCGTTGCTGATGCTGTCACATGGAACCGGGGGCGGAAGGCTGACGCTGGAATGGCTAGCACAAGTGTTGGTCAAAGGCGGCTTTATCGTCGCGGCCGTCGATCACTGGGGCAATACCTATGACAACAAAATACCGGTTGAGTTTGTAAAGACCTGGGAGCGTCCGCTGGATATTAGTTTTGCCCTTTCCGCACTGCTGGAGGATGGTGACTTTACGAAAGTCATCGACCCGCAGCGTATTGGGGCTATCGGATTTTCGCTGGGTGGCTACACCGTGATGGCACTGGCCGGGGGCAGGATCAATTATCCGGAATTAATACAGTATTATAAAACCACGGGCCGCAAGGAAGTGGAAACCCCCGAACTGCCGGGGCTGGCCAGGTTTCTGAATGACACAACTCTGCTTACGGCAATGAAACATACTCCTGGGCTGAAAGATAACCGGATCAAAGCTATCTTCGCCATCGCTCCGGCCCTGGGCGCGGGGTTTACGCAAAAGAGCCAGCTGTCCTCTATTACCTGTCCCGTATACATTGTGGGCATGCATAACGACCAGCTGGCCCCCGTCCTTCATAACGCGCGGCATTATCACCAGCTGATTCCTCATTCGTTCTATTATGAATTTTCCGGTGCCGCAGGTCATTACGTGGCGTTAGCCGAAGCCAGCAATGAACTGCAAACCGCTGTGCCGGACATATTCGCAGACCCTGCTACCGTAAACCGGCACCAGATTCACGGCAAGATAAGCCGTCTTGCCGCCACATTTTTTAAGCGCTTTTTGAATAAGCCGTAAGCGTGAAATGAATCCGCATACGGGATGGAGACGTCATCCCTTCAAAAACAAATCAGCATTCCATACGGCAGGCGCGCATAGCACAAGGACGGGCAGGATCTCCGTCAATGCCTTTTTGTCGCTTCTTTTAGAAAATCGAACCATGGTTGATCTGATTGGCGGTTTTCTTCTTTCAACTGCTTAAGCCGTTGCCTCGCATCGGAGCAGAGAGGCTTCAACCTGCATGCCTCCATACTTTTTCATGCTTTCAGCTTGATAAATCTTCCAGTTATAGAAGGTTGATTCCAGGATACGATATTCCAGACAACTATCTGTAACCGCTCTTCCAGATTCCAGTTCCTGGAGAATCCTGATTATTTGGGATTGACTAAAAGGAGTCTTTTTGATAAGAACAAGAAAGTAGCCAATGAACATGGCATTCGTACCGTACTGGAAATATTTCGATCAGATTGATTTTCGCTATATCAAGCCATCGGTCGGGCAAATTTGATTGAGCAACCTGTTCGTTTTTCCAACGATAAATCACCGAAGCAGATACGCTTCGTTTTCACTAATGCCTAGCTGCTGACTAATTTTGGAAGCACTTTGTCCATTGAGAAGCATCTTTGAAGCCCATCTGCGAACGTATGAGATTTACTTCATTTTTGAAATCGGCACTGTATCATGCCGATGGCTTGACAGGTTTACGCCGTTTACTTGTTGCTTTTTTTGTTTTCATTTATCACGCCAGGGGTGACAAGTTTTGTGTCCCGATTTTTAGGACCACCTCACACCAAAGTGTGTCATTTTATGTAGCTGGTCATTGTCAAAAAATATGTGGTAAGCTTCTCAATGGTCTCACGTTGGTAAATGTTTTTTTTACCCGATCTTCAAACAAAATCGCTAACTGGTGCAAAGTTAAAGCCCAGTTGGTTAAGGACATCGCCGCAATAGGCATCGGCACAATAGGCATAGTCTACTTTTGGCCAATTCGCTCACTAACCAGAAACAAAAGTTTGACCAAAGCCATTTCACTAGAAAATACGTCTTTGGTTTTGGTCACTTGCCGAAGTTGGCGATGGAAGCCCTCTACCGTATTGTTTGTATAGATCACCTTGCGAATTGGGGAAAGAGCCACTTTTGCTTTTCGTTTGTGCGAACAGGTGATAATCGGCATCAAATCGACTAATACAACCAAATTCTGTGATAAACTTTGTATCGAACTTTGTGTAGGAATTGCCTCTAAATCTTCGAGTAAACCGCTACCAGCATGGGAAATACAGGGACAATCCGATTCAAACGAGTGACAAAGGTTTCATAACTGGAAAGAGAAGGAAATCACTCATACCAATGGGTGAGAATGCAGCTGTGCATAGAATAGCTGTGTATAGATTTGATCATTTGTTTTTCGGCAAAGGCACTACAGAAAAGGTACATCAGAAAAGGTAAATGTTGATAATTTCTTCATCTGTGATCTGTCTCTTGGCAGTATTTAGAATAAAGAGTTGCACTTGCCAACCTAATTGAGTACTATAGCGTTGGAAGACGTAGTAAAGAGCGATAAGGGTAAGTACTTAACGTAATTTGCTCTACGTTTGCTTTTTTAACCCCTTATTCGCATAACTTATATGATATATGTGCACAAAAGCTATCTGATAACGAGCATTTTGTAGTTCATTATGCCACAAACCTACAGAGTAGATCTGATCAGATTGCTATACAAAAAGGAATTGATTTAATTATACAAAATACATCCGCACAAAGGATTTTTTACAGGAATCATCGATTATTACATAGAAGGGCATCTCTACACTTTGCTTTAGCAAGGCTTCTATTTATTCATGATAATCTTAGCCATGAGGTGTTATATGAGATTGAATCTGCTAGGGAGTTTTTTGATTTGAGAGAGGATGCTGTTTTCGGGTAGGTTCTTTGGGGTAACGCTGCCTGTGTGGCATTGTTTTTTTGCTTTTACCGAGAAAACACGAATTCATATGGCACTTAGCGAACATCTTCAGCAAAAACTAAACAAGAAATATGCGCCGTCAGCCATGGTAGACATTACCTACAAGGGCAATGATATTTCTTTCAAAACCGATGCGGAGGGAAATCCAATTCTTTTGTTCATCGGTCGGCGCGATCAGAACGGTACGGTGAAAGGCGAACGCTATGCCCGGCGGTTCAAACGTGATGAGCAGGGCTTACTTATTAAAGATCACTGGGAGTTGAAAGGCAAAGCTACCTAAGCAGGTTTACAGAACCAGGCAGGTTTACCGGGACTGGTATGTAAAAGAAGGTCCCGGGAAGAAATAAATGGAATAAATAAAATCGAACAAACATGCCAAAACAGTCCATGCATTTTGGCATGGACTGTTTTGTTCAAAATTACTCTCGGTGTCAACCGGTGGAAGCTAGCAGGTAGCACTATGAGCTGATAGCATCGACAACTCTGCTTCAAGCGTGTTGAAGCTAAAGCTACCTGTAAGGCGTGAAAATTGTTTATATCTGTTATACAGGTTTGTGAAGCCAGTGGCAATTGGTGTTTCCATCCGGGCGGATGTCAACGAAAGGAATGAAAAAACGAACAGTCATCGAAAATGGTTTTTCATTCAGTTCATTACTGCCCTGAGTTTAGATCCCCATAGGTGAGCGTACATTAGATGGTGAGGTAAACTGGTATGGTGACGATAGTGCAGATAAAGGAATAATTACAGTAAAAGATAATCACATGACAGCAAAAGCTTTATAAAATATAATTCAGAACTCATATTATTTTAATTGAGTCTATCCTGACTTGTTTTCGGCTGCCCTGATACCGAATTTCTGAGTTAAAGAAAAAGCCGGCCACTCCCGGTCGGCTTTAAATAGAAGACTCAAGCCTGAGCCTTCCTGGAAAGATTCAAATATACTATGTTTGTATGCCCAATCTATGTTTGTATGCCCAATTACACTATTTCAGTCTGGAATGCCTGGATAGTTCAGCCAGTTTTTTACTTCTTTAAAAGAAGGCAGTTAAATAATACTTTATACCTACATCCGTTTATATTCTCCTGATCATAGATAAACAATCGAAAATCGGTCATTTCTGTTGCTCTCAATGTAGCAATTTCTGTTGGTGTCAATTGAAGAAAAACGGAGTACTTGTATTTACCACCCGAAACCTCAAGATTTATTTTTTCAGCTGGTCTGGAAAGCTTTTTGCCGTTATTTAAAAGGATTACTACACCTTTCTTCCCAAAGTTAGCAGTACTGCCTTCAGTTGTAAGCGCCAAATAGTATACAGTAACTCCGTTTTTAATATTCTTAAAGAATTGTACAGGCTCTAAATAAGGTGTAAAGTGTTTTACAGTACCATTAAATTTGTCCTTCTCAGTTTCATCATCACAATACGACTTTTTTTCTTTTGAATCTTGTGGTATAATACTTGGAGCTTCCTCAGCTTTCACTTTGATTGGAAGCTCGTCGGCTTTCACTTCGACAGGAGCCTCAATGCTTACATCTTCTGTGTGGACTACTTTTGGGTATGCATATATTTCTTCAATAACCTCGAATGGAAAAAAAGATTCCCAATCAGCGTTATATTTATAATAAATTGTACCAGTTTGCGAATTATAATGAGGTGTTCGAATTGTTCGCAGTGATGATATCTATCCGCATGAAGCATATTATATGACCAGTGTTCCTTTGAAGCAGCCTTGAAAAAGCGACTATTTGTTTTTAGCATTCAGAGATACCTACAGGACACTTTTTTGCTATTGAAAAATTAGAGAAGGGTTTTTTACTTTTGTATATTTTTCTTAAAAAAACAGGGGACTCCAAAGGAGTCCCCTGTTTTACTCTTAACCAATTCGTTCCCTGGTTTGCAATTATAGCTTAACAAACGGTTTAGCATGTACAAATCCGTCTTCTGCTTCCACCTGTAGGTAATACACACCTCCTGCCAGTTTCAACTCTGCCAGATTGATTGTATGGGTAGCTATATCTTTGGCATCCATTTGTTGCTGATACACCACCTGCCCCTGAGCCGTACGTATGCTCAGCCTTACTTTTCCACTGACAGGCTGATTCAGTTGTACACTTAACGCATCGCTGGCTGGCACCGGATACAAGGTTATGGCATGGTCTGCAGTCTGGGCACCAGCCGGCTTTTGATTAATCACTGTCAGTTGCAAACTCAATGTATCAGAAGCAATACCTGCTCCATGAGGCAAGGAATAGCAAATCAGCGTTAGCGTATAGTCGCCTTCTGTTATCTTCCAGGGAGCATACCTGTCACTCACTTCCGGAGTGAGTACAAATGGAGCTCCATTGTCAGTGCCATAATATACGCCATTCAGATAGAAGCTGACACTGCCCACTGGCTTATCTGTATTGGCTCTGAGAGTGATCGACTCATAGCGCAGATCCGCTAGATTGATTGTATCCTGAGCAGCCAGGGTTTTAAGCTTGTTGCCTCTGGTAGAGATTACCTCCAGTTCCGTAAGCTGTGCAGAGCTATACAGATACAACACGGCTTGTTTTTCACTGCTGAGCTCTCCTCTTCCACCACTTTGCGAGTAGCTTTGGGCAGTGAGCAGATGGGCTCCGTGGCTCAAAAGAGGCAGTGTGAGACGAGATAGCAGATAGGGTTTTTCATTGACCAGGTTTTTCACTCCTCCATCGATGCTGAAGCGTACACTGCCTACCTCTCCACTGGTATTGGCCACTATTCCTACAGAACGCAGATCGAGCGATGCGACATCTACAGAGAGACTATCTGTGAAAGTAGTCAGCACTGTACCTGTAGGGATATCGATCAGGGCAAAACTTTCAATTTCTGCTGTTGGCAATACCTTCAGCGTAACAGTGACTGGAATCTGAGGATTCACAGGATCGCCGTTTCCAATATAGAGAGTATCTGTATAGGTACCAGGCAGTAATTTAAGCGTATTAATGTTTAACGTTACCGTTTGTGACACATTGCTTGGCAGATAGCCTCCACCTGGTTCAAAGCTTAGCCAGCTAATATCACTGTTGACAGAGAATCCGGTTGGACTACCGCTATTGGAAACTGTCAAGGTAGCTGTTGCGGCTTCGCCAGCTTTTGCTTCCACTAAGATAGAAGTTGGATTGACACGTACCACTGGAAGCATTTCTTTTACGTCCATTGTAACAGGAATGCGTTTCACCGGATGAATCTGATCATTACCGGTCACAACCAATACCCCTGAATAGCTGCCGGCATTTAATCCCTCCGCACTTAACGTAACATCTACTGTTTGATTTCCGCCACTTATGACTTTACCTTCTGCTGGAGTAGCCGACATCCAGGATACAGTTGGAATGATCAACACAGAAGTAGTGTCAGAGGAGTATCCATCAAAGTCAAACTTGATCTGTAAAGCATCCGTACCATCTTCGTTTTCAATACCGATTCCCTGATAGCTATCTGTATTAATGTCCAGATAGTTGTACAGAATGCTCCCATCTGCATGAAGGATAATCTGGAATGTGTTCGGAGTTCCAAAGATACCAAAGTCTTCCGGAACGTTGGTATACTGGACAATAAAGCGATCTGCTTCCTGTTTATAATGAACCTTTGCTCCCGCTGCTGAAGGATCCAGATCAATCCAGTGGGCTGCAATGAGATTATTAGGTATGGAAGGACTTGGCATCCATTCGTTTCTTTCATTGTATCCAATTGGACCGAAGGTCAGGTATCCGTTTGAGGCAATAACTACATTTCGTTGTTTTTTTCCATAAAAAGGAAATTCAAACGGAAGTGCTACGGCTACTGAATCATGTTCTTTCAACGTAACTTCTGTTCCAGTGGCTGTAATATCATCCCAATGAAAAGCTGGTCCGCCCGGACGACGACTGTCAATCCAGATGTATCCATGCCGGTCAGGACCGTTTTTATATCGATCCGGATTATTGATCTGACGGGTCCCTACCGAATAAAGCAGTGTAGCAACGCCTTCGTTCTGAATGGTCACTGCCTGCGTAGTGGTTTGACCTGCATTCAGTGTAACATGGATTGAATCGGGTTGTATAGCCAGGATAGGCGGTACAATTACGGTCAGAGTGACTGGAATACCTACTACAGCATTCATCGGATCATTTGTATAAATCCGAAGTGTATCCTGATGTATTCCCGGAGCTAGTTTTGTAGCATCCAGCGTCAGGAACAAGTCAGTAGAAGCACCTGAGATCAACTCAGTCAGGTCCAGACTAGGACGTAGCCAGGAATCAGGCAAACTATCCACTGCCAGGTATAGATTACTGATGGTTGGATCTAAGGCAATGCCGGTATGTTTTACTTTCAAGGTAGTACCAGTCGTATGCCCTGCTACTACTTCTGCTTTAACAAAGCCGGGTGTCACACTGACAGTAGCTGGTTTCAGTACCTCTAATGAAGCAACTATTCCTACCTCTGGTGTATTCACAGCATTGCTGTTAACTACAATGCCAGCTACATGGGTACCCACTTCGAGAGTACTGGCATTAAAGTAAGCTTTCACAGCTGCGACATCGCCAGGAGCAATTGTTCCGGAAGTAGTTTCAAGTGTTAACCAGGGTTGTGCATCAGCCAGAATCTCTACATTGTCCAGCTGCGTATACCATCCATCGGTTTCTGAGGTGGAATAACGCCAGCGTAACTGGAAAGAGGATGCTTTCTGAAGATAGCTTTCCAGAGCCACCTGTACCAGTTCTCCCTTTCCACGTAAGGTTCCATGATCTTCGTTCCAATGCAGAAGGTTGGTCCATCCTTGTTCTTCATTGATACGGATATCCAGATCCAGAAAATCCTGGTTCGCAAAGTTTTGGTAGTTGGCCTGATACTGAAGCAGTAGCTTATGGCTTTGCGATACAGAGATGACCGGCGAAAGTAATTGTCCCTGAAGAGTTCCTGTATGGATGGCATCGGTGCTCAACATGGCTGCTTCTCCAACACCGCTGTAGTTTCCTTCACCAAAAGCAGTTGCTGTTTTCCAGCTTTTCTCAGAAGTACTCCAGCCTTTAGGCGGGAATGTACCTTCAAACGTTTCCCTGAGCATAGCTTTTCCTGTGAACAGATTCAGAACCTGATGGGGAGCGGCCACAGTTTCTTTTGAAAGAGCAGCATCTCTAGCTATCTTCTGTGTGGTCTTCTTTAGTTCTTCAGCAGTAGCAGGGACAATTTTCCCGCTCCGTTTTGCTGTTGAATCTACAGTTCCTCCCCCTAGTACCTGTAAGGTATAACTTAATGACTCCCCTCCGGTGTTGTGAATTTCAAAATAGGTAGTATCCTTGCCTTTGTATGGGGCAACTGCATCTAATACGGTAGGAGTTACAGCAATAGATGAACCACCTACTACCCGTAGAGAAGCAGGTACAATCAGTTGATCAGCCCCATTGGCAATATCAATAATCAGTTCAGATTGATAGTGGCCATACCCTATTCGGGAAGCATCAACTTCTACAGCTAGTTCTACCTGTTCACCAGGAGCAACGATACCACTTGGTGTCTGACAGCTCAGAAAGGCAGGTAACGTTTCCACAGGTCCATCCTGAATGACAACATCATCAATCAGCAGTCTTGATCCGTTGGATTCACCATAGCTCAGAAAACCAATGGCTTCGATCGCACCCACGGTAGACTGTCCGGTAAAGACACGTTTCTCATTAAAATATACATTAAATATTCCTGTATTACGGTCCACATCTACAGAAACCAGGAAATATCCGCTTGGAACAGGCTCGCTGAGTGGTTCGAAAAGGAGCTGATTGTTTTTGACAGTCATGATGCCAACGGAACCGTTAGCTCTGAATTCAACAAAAGTAACTCCAACTCCTCCAGGACTATCATAGGAAAGCGGAACGAGGTCATACGTAGTTCCTCTACCTACATTCACCAGCATGCTACAACTGGATTTGGATTGTGTTCCTATTTTAACACGAGGCGATACCAGGGTACCTACCGAACCCAGGCCATCGGAAATGAGTTCCACATGTTTCTGTCCGCTGACAGGCTTATAACTATCAATCTTCCAGAAATAAGGTACTTTCACACCCAATTGTTCATCTATGATCTCACCCCAGCCTTCCTGTCCGTTGATATTGCCAAGGCTGAATCCTTCAAAACTGGTAGTATATTTTGTCGAATAGACCGGAGTAGGCATTATAGGTCCCTGTTTAGCCAGTGTCTGTGTCAACAACTTACTTGTTTCAACAGCAGTAAGACTCCGCTTAAGACGGCTCACTGTTTTACCTGGTGAGGTCACAGACGTAGTGATAAGCTGCGTTTCCGTAGAAAGTGTAGTATCTGTTATCGCTTTTTCTTCTACTACCCGATGTGTATTCTGTACCCGAACAGTAAAAGGATAAGCTTTGGTACCTTTGTTATGCAATACCAGCTTGCGGATCTCTTTTTCCCCTTTCGGAAGAGCAGCCGAAATGGAATCCGGTGA
Source organism: Xanthocytophaga agilis (assembly GCF_030068605.1). Taxonomy (NCBI): domain Bacteria; kingdom Pseudomonadati; phylum Bacteroidota; class Cytophagia; order Cytophagales; family Rhodocytophagaceae; genus Xanthocytophaga; species Xanthocytophaga agilis. Next base: position 8,270 of record NZ_JASJOU010000032.1, on the reverse strand, counting down.
AATTGTAAAAGCCGGACCCTCCACATTTAATTTAACCGGAATAAGAACCTGCTCCTGCTGAGGTACATTAGAGGCTACTGTTACAGAGGCGGAATAGGATCCTGTAGCCAGCTTACCAGCATTCACCTGAACGGTCAGTGTCGTTTCCTCTCCCGGGGCAAGTGTTCCCTCAGAAGGTTCGACAGCCAGATGGGTAGAAGAATTTTTTAACCAGTAAATAGCATTGCGGTATACTATAGGTAAATTTCCCCACCATACTTCATAAGGAGTTCCACTGAAAGTGGTTGCAAAAGGGAGAATATTCAAGGCTACCACGTTGTGTTTGGCAGCCAGCAACCAGTCTCCATTAGACCATTTGGCGATACCTGCCGCACCGGGAGCCAATACCACTCGCTGTAAATCCCCATTTGAGATCAGGCTATCCACACCTGTTAGTAAAGGATGGTTAGGAATCAATTTTTCTCCGAGGGTAAGATATACTCCATAGTATGTATCAGTAGAGATAAAGGGTCCATAATGTTCATCCATAAATCGTCCTGCCAGCTGAACCGTAAAGTTTGCATCTCCGGTATAGGCAAACTGGTTTAAAATGACCTTTCCACCTGCATCTACATAGTCGGCCAGAACATCTCCGACCTTTTCCGGCGTTACATTTGCCTGATATAGCCAGCTTCGCTGATTCATGACAATTACTACATCATATCCCAACAGATCATTCACGGTAAAGGTCGCTAACCTGGTCGTGGGGAATACATCCGTTTTAATATCAGAGGGTCCATTCAGCAGCATTGGAAACTCTGCAGCTGTTCCTTCCGGTGATAAAATCAGCACTTTGGTAATGTCGGTTTTAGCCAAAGGGGACAACCTCCCCAGACTGTCTGTTTTGGCAGGGTCAGTTACCTGTATATGATATACCAACTTGCTTTCACCTGTATTTTTCAACGTTATCTGTCGGGTGGTGCTATCACCAGTAGGTAAGGCAGCTGAGATTGTACCCGGACTTACCACCAGACCCGGCGCAGGAATGCCTTCACCAGAAAGAGGTACAGTAATAACCGGATGGGCTGGATCATTGGTATGCAGGCGAAGGGTTGCAGTAACCTTGCCGATTGAGGATGGTTTAAAGCCGATGCGAATGACTCTGCCTTGAAAATCATAGGCTGTGAGTGTATCTTCCAGCGAAACGGTAAAGTCCGGATGGCTTGTTTCCACATTAAATACTTTCAGTATACCCGAACCTGTATTTTGCACTGCCAGTTTGCCTAGTGTACTGAGACCTTTGATTACCTGTCCAAACCTAATTTCACTGGTATCTACCTTAATACCCGTCTGAATAGGCAATACACGCATTATAACAGGTAACGACAGGTAGGATTTTTCAGGATCATTGGTCCGAATAGTCACTACTTCCGTAAAATCCATGGGCAGTAAGCTGACAGGTTTGAATGTGAGCCAAACCGTATCCTGTTGTCCTGGCGCTACCGTGCCAGAAATTTTGGAAAACGTAACGAACGGAGATAATTCACTATATCCATCATCTCCGGTCTCCTGAATTTTGTATTCCAGATTCCCTTGTCCCAGATTGGAGACTACCAGTGAACGCACAACCGAATCTGTCCGCTGTACTTCAGCCAGCAGTGTATCTGGTTCAATAGAAAACACAGGAGAAACAGCCGTTTTTCCAATAGCAATATTAGATAATGCAGACGTGTGATGATAATAGTCAGATGATTGAATCGCAATATAGTAGGTTGTTTCAGGTGTCAGATCTGTAAGAGTAAATGTCTCTTTCATTCCGGCAGGTCCTGGTTTTGGAGGCACACTTACCCGAATGGCCTCCCCAAAGTTATCCGGTGTAATAGGGAAAGTCGCATACCGGAGTTCATAGATACTTGCCGAGCCACTGGAAGAATCAGCTGGAGCCGTCCAGGTAAGTGTAAGACCTGAGTTGTTTGAATCACTTACTGTCAGATCAGTAACAGCAGCAGGCGGCAATTGATCATCCATGGTTTGCAGTGCATGAAAGGCATTGAGACGCCCTACTCCGATCTGGCCTTTATACCATTGATTTTCGGCATCAATATTATCTACAGAAGCCAGCAAACGAGCTCTCAGTTGTTCAGGAGTATACCCTGCTCCCCCAAATTTGGAAACCACCAAAGCTGCTATGCCGGATACATGCGGACACGCCATAGAGGTACCCGCCATCCATGCATACTTTCCGTTGGGAATAGTACTCAGCACATATCCTTCCGGTCCTCCGCTTTCAATATCATCCCCACCAGGACCAGCCAGATCTACCCATTCCCCAAAGTTAGAGTAGCTGGCTTTAACGTCTTCATGCCCGGTTGCAGCTACTGACAATGTAGAGGAATAGTAACCTGGGTACCACTTGCCGGATTGATTGTCATTTCCGGCCGCAAATATAACAATCCCCCCTTTCATGGGTCCAGTCTGCATTCCATTTTCATCTGTCCCAGCTTCGTCTATAAAATAGTCGATGGCAGCCAGTACAGCCTGATCTACCACATTGGGCTGCCTGTATCCCCAGCTATTCTGAGAAATAACCGCACCGTTGTCTGCTGCATAAATATAGGTATATTCAAAGCCCCCTGCCTGTTCGTTACCTTCCTGATCTGTGTTGAATACAGCACAACTCATCAACTGTACACCATCTCCTTTTCCAGAACCTCCGGCTACCCCTGATACTCCAATGCCATTGTTATTGGTTGCAGCAATGGTTCCGGCCACATGTGTTCCATGATCGTGCGGTGTAATTGTCCCCTGATTTTCTACGAAGCTATACCCATGTACATCATCTATATATCCATTCTTATCATCGTCTATTTTATTTCCCGGAATCTCTTTCGCATTGGTCCACATACTGGCTTTCAGATCCGGATGATTTACATCTACGCCTCCATCTGTGATAGCAACAATCACATTCTTTTTTCCTGTTTCAATAGCCCATGCTTTTGCCAGGCTAATATCGGCGCCCTGCTTACCTCCACTCTGACCAAAATTATCATAATGCCACTGATAGCTCAATCCGGGATCATTGGTAGCTCTGCCAATAGTTCCCAAAGGCTGGACTGTCTCTTTCAGGTTAAACGGAATGGGCTTCTTGTCAGCTGGATTGGGTCCAATGTTTTTTTTCAGATTTACAGCTTCCGCAAGCTGAATTTCAGTCAGTCCTTTATACGCAGCAATGGCTTCCTGTAAGGGCAGGTTTGGATTGACTTTTAACTCATACCATAAGTGCAGCCCATGTTTGCGGTGTTTGGCTTCATACTTGCCGCCATCCGGAAAAACCCGTTTGATCTGTTGTGCCTTTACCTTAGCATTCACTTTGTCAAAAGTCTGAATACCTGTTCTAAGCACCCCAGCCGATGTCCGGGTAATCTGTTTTTGTCTCGACTGCGTTTCCAGTTGTGCGGCGAAAGATTCAGCGACTTTAATACGGACAATACCAGGCTCCACATGTGAAGAATTACCCGGTATCTGAGCAAAACTACTGCTGGTGGCATGAATAACCAGCAGGATCGCCAGGAAATAAGAAACAAAAATAGGCACGGAATACCGTTGCAAAAGTACATTTTTGTACATACTGACAGATTGGTTTAATGGATAATAGATAAAAAAGAAAAGGAACAGCAGAGACAAAACATATGTACCGATTCCCGCATAGCCGGATAGGGTTTACTTCTATTGTAGAGAAAAGGCAATACATATCCCTTCAGACACTGAAACAGGTCTGTAAACACAGGAAAAAAATGCATAGAAAACTATCGGATCAGAAAGTAATCAGGTAAGAGATGGATGAATCCAAAAGAGGAATGTGGTAAATAGAATTTCATGGGTTGGTTAGGTTTATAGTTTGTTTACTTGATGAAGCTGTCTACTATAATTTTTAAAGAAGCTCAATAACCAGATTTTGGATTGAGGCAGAAGACTCATTGTTAGCCAGACGCTCACATAGCCAGCGGCTATGGACTGAAAAAAATAATGAAGTCGCAGCCTACTTTTCGTTCATATGAACCTTAACCAAATCCTGTCTTTGCAACTTTAACAAATTAGGGTCGACACTTCTATGTCAACTAACTACCCCCCAATCCCTAAACACAGAGTCGAGTATTTTTAATTTTCTTTACATAGTTGACATAACGCGTATCATTAGTGCGATTGTTTCATCGGTTATTCTGTCTAACCAAAGCGTTCTATCATATCAAGCCTTCGCATAGATTCCAGCAGGTATTTACCAAAAGTGTACAAGCAGACCAGGCTTGGTATGCAGCCGACCAAGTGCATATTGAACTAGGCAAAAAGAGGTATTAGCTTTGTGGATATGAATCTAATACAGGTATGAATAGTTCAGAAGCCAAACGAGAAAAAATGTTATCGCTGGTAGAAGCCTGGTGAACTAGCGGTCAGACCCAAAAACAATTCTGTAGACAAGTCGGAATCAAAATAGCCACTTTGAGCTATTGGATAATCGAAAGCCGACTCACTAGTCAATCTAGTCCAATCGATAACAAATTTATAGCCATTGATCCGAAAAAAATCACTAAAGACCAGCCCCCCATAGAAGTGCTTTCTCCCAATGAGGTCAGCGTGAAAATACAAGCCTTGGATAAACAAGCTGATCTGGCATTACTTTCTCACTTGATCCATTTGTACTGACCTGTTGTGGTTTATATACTTAATAAAGTGCAATGTTTTCGTTAGGCTCTTCTCATCGATTCTATTTATATGAGGGTTGTTGTGACATGCGTAAGAGTTTTGATGGCTTGTGCGGATTGGTTACTTCTGCTATGTAAACTTCTGCTTTGCAACATAGTCCCGCCAGTTGAGATGTGTTTGTTTTTCTGTAGCGGCCCCGCACCCATCCCAAACTCCTATACCAGGAAAAAGAGGGCTGTATCATAAACTAATTGCAAGTAGAAATGTTGTAATTGCGAAGTCAAACGGGTGCAGTCTGGACAGAAGCGAGAACGTTTTGCAGCAGACCCCATTCAGTGGGCGTTACAAATGGCCGGATTTTTACTCTAAGCTCGAAAAACAGCCTTATTAAGCCAATACCAAGGACGTAGCAAGTAAAGCCAATCATTGACCCAAGATTAATGACAGTGCCTGATTTTCTTTGCTTCATATCCTGCAAAAAAATGTGTAAGTGCTGTTAATGAAGTACAATTGATTTGAATAATGTCCAATTCGGATTTCAAATCGTTCTCTGCAAATTCCCCGCTGGAGCCTATGCCGGCATTGTTAATAAGAACATCTATTTGGATGTTTGGGACTCATCAAAAAGTTGTTGTGGTGAGCTTGGGCTACTCAAATCAGCCACAATGTATTCAGCATTAACAGCATGACTTTCTGAAAGTTCATTGCAAAGTTGTTTCAACTTAGATTCGTTTCTTACCACCAAAACTACGTTGTGTTTTTTGGCAGCAAATTCTCTTGCTGTAGCTTCGCCACTACTGCCACTGGCTCCTGTGATTAAAGTGTAACTCATTTTACCTTTATTATGTATTAGTAAAGGTAAAAAGAAAAATGAGCTACTTACAGTCAAAATGCCGAATGTTGGGTGAGAAATGCTGATCAGTTAAACGATGCCCTAAACTCCAACGGGGATAGTTTGGTCTTACTTTTGAACAACTTGCTGAAACTTTGGCTATGCTCAAAACCCAACTCATAAGCTATTTCGCTAACGGTAAGATTAGTAGTCGATAATTTTTCTTTGGCTTTTTCTATCAACTTTTCGTGGATATGCGTTTGGGTAGAGTTGCCGGTAAGTGATTTTAATAAGCTACCTAAATAGTTTGGAGAAAGATGCAATCGGTCTGCTAAATACTGGGCTGTAGGTGTACCTTTATCTATCAGATTGCCATCGTTGAAATAGTTTTCTAAAATGGTTTCTACTTTGTCAAGAATTTGATGATTGGTTTTGGCTCTGGTGATGAACTGCCTTTGATAAAATCGTTCGCAGTAACCAAGTAGTTGTTCTATTTGGGCAATGATGATATTTTGAGTAAACTTATCAATGGCAGAGTGGTACTCTCTTTGTATGTTTTTTAAAATATCAATAATTACGGCTTCTTCTTTCTCAGACATAAACAGAGCTTCGTTTACATTGTAACCAAAAAACTCGTATTTGCTTATGGTCTTTGCCAAGTTGGTATTCCAAAGAAAATCGGGATGAATAAACAATAAAAGACCCGAAGGTTTTATGGTTTGGGTTTTGTCTACAGTGATACTTACTACTTGCTTGGGAGCTACAAATGTCATAAGCCCTTCATCAAAATCGTATTGCTGTTGACCATATTTAAACTTGCCCTGTATGTTTCTTTTTAAACCTACGGAATAAAAATTTTGTATCCAACTAATTTCTGTTTCATCGGTATGGTACTCTACCATGCCATAATCTACCAAACTAACCAAGGGATGCTCAGGCTTAGGTAAGCCACTCATCTTATGAAATTCGGCAATGGAATTGAAACGATAAATTTGTTTATTGCTCATCTCTTCAATATTAATGACAGGGCTTATGTGTTCCAAAAGCCCTGTCAAAGTTAAAATTTATTTGATTTCCACTTAATGAATTTACTTGAATAAATCAAAGTGATTGCTTTTTATTCAATAGCTCAATGATTGCCTTTGCCATTGGAATACTTGATGCCGGGTTTTGACCGGTTACCAGGTTGCCATCCACCATGATATAATTGCCCCAGTTTTTACCACAAGTATAATTGGCACCGTATTTTCTCAATGTAGAAGCCAACAGCCAGGGAGCATTGTCGGCAGTACCAAATTCAATTTCTTCTGCATCGCTGAAAGATGTCATATTTCTACCTTTGAACAACCAGTTGCCTTTGCTGTCAACTGCACTTAAAAAAGCACCCTGACCATGACATACTGCACCGATAACTTTTTTGGATTTATCTGCTGCAAAAAGCACCTTGCCCATGTCTTTATCTTTATACAAATCTTCAACAGGGCCATGACCACCAGGAATGACTACAGCATCATATTCGGCCATATTAATCTTAGATAATTCCAAAGGATGAGTAAGTTCTTTGGATAATGCAGTAATATAGTAAGTGAAGGCAAGTGCTTTTTCTGCTCCAACGGTAGCTACCTGAAGACTTTTAGGGTCTGCTGTAGGTTTTACTGCTCTTGGCGAAGCAATATCTACTGTGTATCCGGCTTCAATAAATTCTTTATGCACGTCAACAAATTCTTCTGCCCAATATCCTGTAGGGTACTTTTCTCCATTCGCCCTTGTCCAAGTGTCGGCAGCAGAAAGAACGATCAACACTTTTTTTGTAAGTTTTGTACCATTTGCTTTGGTACTTGCTGACTGTGAATAGGTGTTTACCGTGAAGGCAGACAATAGCACCAAAAGTGCTGAAAGCGATTTTAAAATACTGCTTTTCATTTTTTTGAAATTTTAAATTGTCAGTAAATTATTTTACGTAATCTGTTGATTTACTCAAGGTTTCATTGGCAGTAAGCGCATTTTGTAAGATTTCAATCTTGCTATTGGCCATACCGAATGAGTCTGAACCCATAAAGAAGTGCAATGGTGGATTTTCCATTTCCGCCAATTGGATAAACACTTCGGCTGCTTTGGTTGGGTCTCCCGGTTGATTGCCTACCATTTGAGTTTCGTGCCATATTTCGGTGTTACGGGCTGCTGTGTAATCAGCAATAGGATTGGCGGCCAATTTCATGGAGCCTTCTTTAAGGAAGTTAGTGTTGAAATAACCCGGATAAACAATTGTAGCTTTTACATTAAACTCTTTGGCTTCTACTGAAAGGGCTTCGGTTAAACCAACTACCGCGAATTTTGTAGCACAATACACCCCCCAACCCGGGAATGCACCCAATAAACCGGCAATCGAAGAAATGTTGATAACATGCCCTGCCTTTTTAGCTCTGAAGTGTGGCATAATGTTTCTGGTAACATTTAATAAACCAAATACATTGATGTCAAAATTTTCTCTGGCTTCCGAATCGCTCATTTCTTCTAATGTACCTAATTGACCATAACCGGCATTGTTTACCAACACATCAATACCACCGAAGGTGTTGATTGTATTTTCTATGGCTTCGGCTATGCTGGTTTCATTTAGCAGCTCTACCTGTAGTGGTAGAAAATCAGCATTGCCGGCACCAACCGCCTTGGTTAATGATTCTGCACTTCGTGAGGTAGCCGCTACTTTGTAGCCTTCTGAAAGCAACTTTTTTACAAGAGATAATCCTAATCCCTT
>NZ_JASJOU010000031.1 GCF_030068605.1 Xanthocytophaga agilis | reverse complement strand
TATTTGAGTCTACAAAGCCGGCGAATGATGGATCTATATAATTAGGAATGCCATTGCTGTTAACATCGGCGAAAGGATCTACACCACCATTTTCATCTGTATCCAGGATGCCATCGTTGTCATCATCCAAATCTGTAGTATTATCAAATACCCCATCCTGATCATTGTCATAGAAGAAGTTTACATCACATACTTCTTGCTGATTGGTTGCTCCTCCGGTGGAAGCTGTATATCCCCAGTATACCAACGGATTGTTACTGAATACTGTGTTTGCGAAGTTCTCAGAGTAGGTTGCCCGCAATGCACCATTAAAATACACCTGCATTGTCTTGGTAGAGCTGTTCCACACAATACGGATTGGATAGAATGTTCCATCTTCAATATTCTGCCCACCTGTCCGTGCAGAAACTGCTCCAAATACTGGAGAACCAATTATTCCATTTTTGAAAATGGCAATATGGTCGTTGGCAATATCAGCCCCAGGAGCAGCATTGTCGTAGGTATCGAACTCTACTGTCACAGAAGGGGTAATTCCTTGCATACCTATTCCAATTCCGGCAGTACCCAAAGCAGAAGGCCCCACTGACTGCAAAGCAAATGTAATTCCATCTGCTCCTGCATCTGCTGTACCAAAGTATCCGCTAAACTGTACCTCAAAGGAATAGTTCAGGTTGAGACGAGCTGTTCGCCATACCGAACCAATCTGGTTACCGGAATTAGCTGTTAGCTGAAAGCTGTTCCCTGTCGTACAGGCCACACCTGCTTTGGCAGTTCCATTCATCTGGAAGTTTTGCCCAAAAACAGTGAGTGATACAAACACTACAAATAGTGTAGTGAGACTAAACGTACAAATCTGTTTCATCAATGGTGTGTTCAATTAGATCTTTCGTAAGCATTTTGATCATACTTTTGAGAGAAGGCAATAAAAAGCCTTCAGACCCAGCCAATTCGATTAACGAATCATCCGGATCCGGATATAGAAATACCTTGTAGGCCTTTCTATTTCATTAAAATGAAAGTGTACTTGATTGCTCTGTTTCTGTAAGGTTTGAGTGGAGACATCAAATAGATACCCGACATCCGTTTTTGAGTAATTCTACCTGATACTCAATAAAAACTCATTCATTAGGTGCTCTTAAAAATACAGAGGATAATTTGTCAGCTTAAACTAATTTTCCAGATTTGAGAAATTTAAACCAGACAAATCCATTGACAAATAGCAAACATATCTCTGATTCTTTTTACAAATATGCATTCCCTCACTCTACTTATTCAACTCACACACAGAGGTTTGCTTACCGATGTAAGAAACAGGATTGCACTTGCCGTTTATTTCATACAAATAATCTCCCTTTTTGCCTGTTAAAATTCTTCAGGACATTTCTAATGCCGCTATAGTTATTTCTGTACAATAGATACTCAAAAAAATATGTAGAATTATTGTTTTGCCAGAAAACGCGTACGGATAGTATAAATAGATACTATTTTGAATTACTAGTATGAAAAAACTCTTTTTCAGGCACTTCTTAGGAAGGTTATCATGCTGTTTTTTAGCTATTTAGACTCAAAGGATACCAAATAAAAATAACTCTGCTAAAATATCTTTAAGTAGAAACAACATGTAAGTACTACAATCTTCTACGTGAAATTTCCTCCAAAATTTTATTATTAGGTATTTTCCTGCGAATTATACTAACAACCAATGACTAATATCATTTTTTATTTTCCCTACTTTGTTATAAAACACTCTCACATATGAGAATATTTTTCTCAAAAAATTACCAGAATAGAGAAGCCAGTAAAACTGAATATCAGACACATGTATATATGTTTAATTCTAAAGATCTGTAAAGAATCCAAGCCGTTGCTCACTCAAAAGCCTCTTATGATTTTTTGTTTTTTTATCAGCATATTTGTATAAAACATATAGTCTTTTATACTTATCCTTTTACAGGATAGAAGTATAATGCACAGAAATTTTAACACAGAGATCTAGAGCAAATTCTTCTCTTCCAGAGATGCCTTTAACCTTTTGTGGTTATTCCAGAAACGATTTTCAATCTCATGCATGATATTCCAGAATTCCGGATGGTTTTTAATAGAATCAAATTCCGGATTATCTGGCAATAAAAGGACCCAATACTGAAAATTATCTTCTTTTGAGAATAGTTTAAGATGCTCAATAGCTTTAGTGGTATTACCCTGATAGGCATAATATTCAACCAGATTCAGATTTTTATAGATCGATTCATTACCATCGACAAACTCTTTAAACTGTTTAATAAAAGCTTCAGCTTCTTTCTTTTTACCTATCTTCCCCCATACAATTCCTATTCGCAGACTTTCGTTTTTAAAGATATCTAATTGCTGTGCATCTTTGGTTGCGAGAAATTTTTGATAGTACAGATAAGAGTCTTTGTAATCCCGCATGATAAAGCTAATCTTGCCTAGCTCTTGTGCAATATAAAATCGGCTGGTATCATAGCTAAATTCTTTTTTAAAAAGCTGTTTCGCCTGTACAATATCCTTGTTTTTAGCAAAGATGGCTCCAATCTTAATCCAGTTTGCAAAGGGATTTTTGGGATTATAATCTAATGATTTCCGAATATAAAGGAGTGACTCGTCTATAAAACCAGCCTGTAAAAAAGCATTGCTCAGATGCATATAGGTGTAGCTGGTGTTAATAGAATCATCAGAAGGCAAATTTTGTCTAACTCCTCTTAATGCATACTCCAGGTATTTGTTTGTATCAGGAATATAGTTATTGTATAATTCTGACAGGAAATGAATGGCCAGATCTGAGTTTGGATTATACTCCAGGGCTTTTTCGAGATAGGGTACCGCCTGTCTATACTCTCCTTTATGCATATAAAACAAGGCTTTAGCAACCAGACTTTCTGCCAGCTTTGAATCATATAGCCAGGCTTTATCCGCATAATTTCCCATTTCGGTTCCATACTTTTTCTCTGTTTGATAAAGATCCAGATAATAATAGGTCATAGCGGCGTCAGCATAGGCCAGGGCAAATTTTGGATCACACCGGATTGCCTCATTAAAAGAAGGAATGGCCTTCAGCAGACTTTCCCGTGTTCCCTGATAAAGCATATTCTTTCCCTTTAGATAAAAGTCATAGGCTTCCAGATCTTCTGTTGGTATTCTTTCAATTTGTTTTCTTTCTTCAGGAGTAATGATCGCCTCAATTTCTTCTGCAATATTCTGAGCTATCTCCTGCTGCAAGGCAAAGATGTCTTTCGTCTCCCTCTTATATTGCCGTGCCCACAAATGTTTATCACTGCCAGCCTCTATTAATTGGATATTTAATACAATCTGATCTCCTATCTTCTGGCCACTACCTTCAATAAAGTAGCTTACATTCAGTTCTTTTGCCATTTCAGGAATAGAACGAGGGGTATTCCGGTACTTTTCAGTAGATGTCCGGCTAATGACTCTCAACTCTTTTATCTTTTGGAGATTGGTAAGTGTTGACTCCATTAGTCCATTAATTAAATAGACATTCGTAGAATCATTGCTGTCATTTTTAAAAGGCAATACAGCAATTGATTTTTCAAGCTGTGAGAATCTGGGAAAAGATCCAAGATACCACTTGGCGACTCCAACAACCAGTACAATCACAAGTAGGACTCCGCTCAGAATAAAAGCATTTCTTTTCCAGTTTGATTGTTTCAGACTTGTGGTAGATTGCTCAACTGGCTGGAATTCTTCTGCCAGATTAGCCAGCATGTCTCCTACTTCTCTTTTGCCAACTTCTCCGGGAGGATAGCCATAGTATTCACGAAAGCATTTAATAAAATAAGAAGTGCTGTTAAAGCCTACCTGATGGGATATTTCAGATACATTAAAAGATGAACTTCGCAACAGTTCCATACCACGCCTGAGACGTACCTGGCTAATAAACTGACTAACGGACAGATTCGTCATCTTTTTTACCTTACGCAACAAGTTAGACCGACTCATATTCATAGCGTCTGCTAGTTCAGTTACTCCGAACTGCTCATTGGAAATATTCGCTTCCACAACGGCAGTAATCTGACGTAGAAAATCATTGTCAATGGATCGGCTTTCCAGCATAATAGTCGGACAACTAGAAGGTTTGTAAGCGTAAAAAGACAGAAAGTCTCTGAATACCTGACAGCACTACCAAAAGCCCTGTTAAGTACGGAAACAAGCTTTTTCGAAAGCAATTTACCTATTGTATCGTTCAATTGCATCATAATTTATATGGATGCGCCATAATTTATACCGCATTCTTCAAACTTAATGGTTTTGTCAGCATAGGTATTTAGTGCTGCCAGTGGTGACAACCTACCTTTGTCTCATTACTTATCTCTAATACTTGACACACTCAAACAATGAAAACACAATCCGCAAAGTCATTACAAGTAGTACGTAAAATCGCTTTCTTATTTCTTTTATTGACATTGATTTCCTGTAAACAGAAAGAAGAATCATCCGCTGCTTCAAAAAACGGAGTCAAAGCACCCGAAGTTGATATTCATACGGCTATTGTCAAAGACGATATCAAAGCACTTCAGCAACATATTGAGGCAGGTACCGATCTCAATGAAAAAGATCCTTTTGGAGGATCAAGCCCGCTGATTACAGCTGCAGTATTTGGCAAGACAGAAGCTGCAAAGTTGCTGATTGATGCCGGAGCAGATTTGAACTTTAAAAATAAGGATGGCTCTACACCCCTTCATACGGCTGCATTCTTTTGCCGACCTGAAATTGTAAAGATGCTATTAGACAAAGGAGCAGACAAAACCATCCGAAACAACTTTAATGCAACAGCTTATGAATCAGTGGCAACTCCATTCAAAGATGCCAAGGGAATCTATGATATGATGGGTAAGGCTCTAGCGCCCATGGGGTTAAAACTGGACTATGCCTATATTGAAAAGACTCGGCCTGAAATTGCAGCCATGTTGAAATAGATCTTTTATCCAATACTATATACAACTATGACATCATCAGACAGAAGATACGATATTGACTGGATACGGGTAATTGCGATAGGACTGCTTTTGCTATATCATGTGGCTATCGGATTTCAATCATGGGGTACTATGATTGGATTTATTACAACCGAAAAAACATGGGAATCATTATGGATTCCCATGGCAATGTTGAATGTATGGAGAATACCACTATTATTTTTTGTGTCTGGCATGGGTGTATATTTTTCACTCCGTAACAGAAACTGGAGTGAGTTAATGACCGAAAGGGGTAAACGAATACTGATCCCCTTGATAGTTGGTACTTTTTTGATTGTTCCTCTACATATGTATGTATGGCAATATTACTACAAGATGGAATTAAGCTACTTTCCTAGCCCCGGTCATTTATGGTTTTTGGGTAATATCTTTGTATATGTGTTTATTCTTTCACCTGTCTTCTTTTATATGCAACGTAATCAGGATGGCAAAGTAGTTCAGGGCATGAGAAAACTGTTGAGTACGCCATTAGGATTGTTGCCCATTGTATCTGTATTTATTGCGGAAGTGATATTGGTAGATCCCAGGCCCTACGAGTTATATGCTATGACATGGCATGGATTCTTTTTGGGTTTCGGAGCCTTTTTCTTCGGTTTTTGCTTTGCACTCAGTGGTTCTTCCTTCTGGCAAATGATCGGTAAATGGAAAATGCTTTTTCTGGTCATAGCTAGTGTGTTATTTATCTTACGAATCAGACAATTTACTGTACCTGGCTATCTGTTAGTAATTGAATCAGATTGTTGGATCTTTTCTGTTTTTGGATTTGCCTACAGTTATCTGAATCATCCAAGTAAAACGTTAAGCTATTTAAGTCAGGCTGCCTATCCGGTATATATTGTGCATATGGCTGTTTTATACACAGGATCTCTGTTTATCTTCCCTTTGAATATACCAGCACCTGTTCAGTTTATCCTGGTTTTGCTGTTTACCTTTGTGGGTTGTTTTGTCCTGTATGAGTTGGTTAGAAGAGTAGATATTCTCCGATTTCTGTTTGGGATGAGTAAAAAGGCGCCATCTAAAAATGCTGTTTCTCAAGTTGTTTAGTTTTCATTTACAACCTTTAGTAATACAGGTAATGAAATTATATAGAGCAGATATATATCTGCTCTAGACCTTTAGCGGAAACGCAAAACCTTGTTAAATAGAATTCACTACAAAAGTTTGGACAAATAAATTCACTAGGCCTGAGGTAGAAAAATAGTAAAAGTAGCTCCCTTACCAGGTTCGCTACTAGCTATAATAGCACCGCCATGATTCATAACCACTTTTTCACAGATAGCCAGTCCAATACCCGTTCCAGCATATTCAACCCGACTATGTAACCGTTGAAATATCTGAAAGATGCGACTGGCATATTCTTGCTCAAACCCAATTCCATTATCAATGACATCGATCTGGTGGTAATCTGTACTTTGTCGGGATACTTTAGCAAATAAAGGCAAATCAGAAAAAGTAATTTGCTTGTATCGTATCTGAATGATTGGTGGTATACCTGGCTTGTGAAACTTAAGTGCATTACTCAACAGATTCTGAAAAAGCTGACTTAACTGAGATGCATCTCCAGAAATATCTGGCAGCGGATCTATTAGGATCTGGGCATGGGTCTCCTCAATACGCAATTCAAGTTCGGCAAGAACTGAAGTAAGTAACTCATTCAGTGAAACAGTAGTTAAAACCTCTTTGTTAGGCATAATACGTGAGAAGGCAAGCAAGTCTTTGATCAGTATTGACATACGATTTGCAGCTGATTGCATTCTTTCCAATATATGCAATCCATTACCCAGAGCACTACCATGGTCTTTTTTTAACAGGTCTCCAAATGACTGAATTTTACGCAATGGCTCCTGCAAATCGTGACTGGCTATGTAAGCAAACTTTTCCAGATTATCGTTTGAACGGGCTAGCAGTTCGTTTGACTCTGTAAGTTCTTCATTGGTTGTGGCCAACTCTTCATTTGTAGCAGCCAATTCCTCATTGGCCGCAGCTAGCTCCTCATTAGAGGCTGCCAGTTCTTCCGTACTTTGCTGCACCTGCTGTTGTAACGCTAGTTGCAATGAACGATCGGTGGTTACGTCCTGTGCTGTACCTGTCATTTTCACAGGCATTCCTTTTTCATTAAAGGTTGTCCGAGCCTGAGCATGTATGATGTATTTCCTCTCTGTCAGATGGTTAACAATCATATACTCCTGATCAAAGATACCACCCGATTCAGGCTTTAAAGCAGATTCAATAGCTACACGTACACGTTCCTGCTCCTGTACAAAGATAACTGAGTAAAAATTTTCCAGATGTGTTCCTTCTTTTTCAAGACCTAACCATTCTGCTAAACGTTCTGAATAGGAGACTTGTCCCGTTACAGGATCTACTGTCCAGGTACCTAACTGGGCAAGTTCCACAGCCCCACGCATAAGTGATTCTGCTTCTTCAACCTGCTGACGGGATACCACTTGTTGTGTCACCTCCGTAGCCGTGACCAGAACTCCGTATATAACACCTGTTGTATTTTGAAGCGGTTTATAAATATAATTGTAATAGCCTATATAGGGAACGCCATGTCTTACCAATTCTATCCTCTCTTCTGGCTGATAAAATATCTCTCCTGATTTGAATGTTTGTTTGAGCTGATCAATAAAGGGAGTGGAAATAAATTCCGACAATGCCTCTGGTAAAGGTTTTCCTATAATAGAATCATTTCTACCAAGAAGTTGAAACATAGTGTCATTGACAATACTGATAGTCATCTGTTCTCCAACAACCACCAACTTAGCTACTGGAGAGTTTTGCATAACACTTCGAACAAACAACTCACTTTCTTCCAGTTTCAGCCGCGCTTCTACTTCCTGGTCTATATTCTGAGCTATTCCCGAAAATTGGTAAGGCTTTCCATTTTCATTATACTGATATTGTCCTATTACTCTTACCCAGTGTATAGAACCATCATCCCAGACAAAACGAGCCTGGTACCGAAGTTTACCTGTCTTCTCTGCCTGTTGATAGGCTTTATCCCGTATACCACGATCATCCCAATGTACATGCTCTACCAAAGTAGCCCGATTGACTATCCTTTCATTACCAGTGAGAATATGTGCCAGTATAGTAGAATGGTCCACATGATTATCTTCAAGCCGAACTGTAAATCGTCCTGCATTGGCTCCCTCCAGTGCCAATGCAGCCAAATGATCTGACGCTTCTGCTTGTTCCCGGGATTCGATCAGCTCTGTTATATTTTGTGCAATTCCGGTAAAACGATACGCTTCGCCTGTCTTGTTGAAATATGTCTGTCCTTTACAATGAATCCAGCGCAGCTGCCCATCTTCTGCTCCTATTGTACGAAATTGTATATCGTACACTCCATCACTTTGTGGATTAAGCGCTGCTTGCACAGCCTCGCGAACACGTCCTGCATCTAAGGGATGTATGTAGGTAAGCACCTCTTCATATGTCACGGTATCTTCTTTGGAAAATCCGTAGAGCTGCTTGCAGTGTTCATCCCAATGGACTTGTTTGTTTACTATATCTAACTCCCAAGTGCCAATCTGGGCAAAACGAAGCGCAGCTTGTAGCCGCTCGTTTTCTGCAAGAATATGCTCAATAAAGGTATCTTGTTTATCACTCATTCTATAGGATATGCACAAAAAACGGAAAGAGAAAGAACTTATAGCTTAGCTTCTGCCTGTCAAATATATAAATTTTCCTATAGAACGCTGAACACTCTATTTGCATTTTTGTGAAATAAATCCAACCAATAATCCTTCTTTTTATGAAAATCTTAACCCTGCCAAACCATCCTGATACTATTTTATGATCCATAGTCGGATATGATAATTTGTACAGATACAACAGTTTCAGATAGTTAACATCCAAATACAGTAGTATTCTTATTCATAAAGAAGGACCATAAAGAAGGGGTACAGTATGTAAAAAGAAAATACGTCCTGCTCATTTTTATTGTCAAATGAACACAGACGTATAGTGTCAAATTAATTCTTCTGTTTAGTAGGGTCTTTTTTAGGGTGAATAAGAATAACTATGCTCTGCATTCTCCCCTACTTCATATTTTCCATCCTCATTCTTATTAATGACGATTCTTTTAAATCACTGACTTTTGTTGTTTGATCTCTGTGAAGGAGGTCAGGTACAATATATATCAAAGCATGAGTAACCTGATGGACTAGCAGGAGGGATGGGGTAAACCCTGAGGGTTATAAATTTAGTCTTTGCCGCGGTTATCTATCTGTAGCTATATTGAAAGCAACAAACGTTGCTTTCAATGCGGGTCCAAACGGTTATTCGAACCTGAACTTACTGTTGCACAACCAACTGTCGAATGTAGGTCTGAAGAGTAATAGCTCCCCGAATAGGAGAATCAGCTATTTCAGGACCTTTTTGTAAAGTAACATCTGTCATACCTGCAAATGATTGTGCGGCTTCTTTCGAAAACCCTACCTCCATCATAACAGATTCCCATTGGCTACGAGGAGTGGTCACTACTTCAACTGGCCTTTTCAAAGTCACACTAAATGCAGTGGCTACATCTGCAACCGAATACTGTTCCGGACCTTCTACATGATATATACCCGTAAGGGAATCGGAGGTTAATAGTTGTGCTGCCACATGCCCTAAATCTTCCGGAGCTACCATAGGTAAGGAAAAGTCGGCAGGGAAAAAAGTATATAACTTACCTTCTTCACGAACAGAAACCAGAGACATATCCCAGTTGCTCATATAATAAGCTCCCCGAATAATAGTAGCTGGAATGCCTATTTTGGATAGGTGCTGTTCCATTTCATACAATACACCCAAATCTCCGATTTGATCACCTGGCTGAGCCCCATAGGTAGACTGTGCGACAACTTTCTCAATCCCCGAATCGTTTAAGGCTGACAATATAGATCGAATGCTATCCAGTTCACGTTTGCTTGTATCCGTATCTGGTGGAGCAGGCGGATTCAGTAAAAAGAGGCGTTTGGCTTGCTGCAAAACAGAACGTAGTTCATCTGTTTGAAACACATCTACTACAGCGACCTTTGCTCCTAGCTGTTCCCATTCATGAACCTTATCCTGATTTCGGGTTATAACTGTTACTGCTTCATTTTGTTTCAGAAGGGTTTTGGCTACTACAGAGCCAATATGTCCCGTTGCACCCAGAATGATATACATAGCTGTTGTTTGTTTAGTAAAAAAATAGGTTTCTAGTACTGCGGCAGAGGATAACTTCACAGTAACACAAACATAGAGTGGGTCTATGACAGCTGTATGTCAGGGGTATACTAAATATCTTACCTAAATCAGGTTTTTGTGTTTCTAAAGAAAAGAGATGCTCTGAAGATAAAAACCTGTTTTTGGGTAAGTAAAAAATGAGAGCGGTTGTGGAAAAATTATGAAAGGGACAATAAACCAACCAAACTAGAGATATTTTTCAAAATTAACCATCACCTATACTCTTTTCAAAAGCATAAGTGATGGTGTTGAAAATAAACTAAACTCACTTCCAATATTCAAGATCACTCATATATGAAGTATAAAGAAAAGTAGACTATTCGCTTTTTATGGCTTTGACGGGGTTAATATTAGTTGTTTTATAGGTAGAAAGGAAAACTGAAAGCATCACCAGAGCGATAGATGCCAAACTTGCAACCAGAAATAGTATGCCATTAATATGTATCCTTTCAGGATAACTCTGGAGCCATTTATTTATAATCAGATAAGCAATAGGCCAGGCAATGATATTGGCCAGAATTACCAGCTTCAGGAAATCAGCCATGAGAAGGAAGAGTATGGATCGGCGACTTGCTCCAAGGACTTTTCGGATTCCAATTTCTTTGGAACGTTTTTTCCCTTCAAATAAGGCCAGGTTTATTAAACCAAGACAGCAGATAAAGATCACAACATTGGAAAAGAAAGTGGTAAGTAGTTGTAATCGTTTCTCATGTGCATACTGAATGTCATAATGATCATCCAAAAAGAAGTAATTGAAGGGTTTACCGGGATACACCTTTTTCCATATATCCTTCACACTACTTATCACATGCTGAGGGCTGTTCTTTGCAAATTTCAGTGAGTAAAATACCTGTTGCCCCTTATCCTGGCTTAGGTAAAAAAGTGTGGGTGATACAGGACTTTTTAGGGATACATGCCGATAGTTTTTTACAACACCAATAATCTGCACCTTTTCCCACTCATCTAACTGCTGGAAGTATATATATTTGTTCAGGGCATCTTCAGGGGAAGAATAGCCCAGAACCTTTATAGCCTCAGCATTTAGAATAATACTTCCATACTTAACATCGGAAGGAAAGTCTTCTGAGAAATTTCTCCCTGCCAGTAATTGAAGTTCCAGTTGGCTTAGATAGTCGTATCCTACATACATTACCTTATAGGGTGTTGGATCATATACTCCATTTGCCTGCTTCTTTATAGAATTGACATAGGTAAAGCCTATCTCTGTACCTGGGACGGAAGAAGACGTAGAAATACTCTCAATAGCAGCGCTGTTCAGGACTTCTTTTTTAAAAACCAGATAGTCATCATATCTATGTTCGTTATCAACCCTGCTATAGGCTGTAGGATTATGAATGATGAGTTGGTTATCCGGATTGAAACCAATATTCGCTGTACGCATAAATTCCAATTGTCCGGATACGAAAAGAGACCAGATAATCAGTATCAATGCCATACAAAACTGGAACACGACCAATGCCTTTCGCAAACTAAAACTTCTGTTGTTCATCACTAGCTTCCCTTTCAAAACTTCAACAGGTTTAAAGGAAGAAAGAAGTATAGCTGGATACGCCCCACTGAGTAAAGTAGATACGATGAGAACTCCGATTACAGCTCCTGTAAAAGCTATATAATTCAGAGAGGCGTTTATATTTTTACCAATTATATCATTGAAGGAAGGAGAAAACACCACATACAAAACTATCGCTATCCCCAACGAAAGCAGATTGGTTACAAAAGAATCAATAAGAAATTGTTTTCTCAACTGAGTTGCGGAGGCACCAAAAGTTTTTCTTAACCCCACCTCTTTAGACCTATCCATAGCAAACACGATACTCAGATTTGAGTAGTTGATGCTACTGATTGCCAGCAGTAAAAATGCCACCAGAATAAGAAAGAATACAAGATTTAAACTTCCATTTATTTTCAGTTCGTCTTTGAAATCAGATTGCAGGTAAATGGATGTAACAGGTGTGAACACAATGCGCAATTGATTCTTTATAAAGTCTGGCTTGTAGGTTCGGGCAATTGATGTGGCTACCAGATTAATATCTTTCTGATATTTTATCTTGCTACCCATCTTTACATAGGTATACCATGCAGGTGAATACCATGGGTCCTGAACAAAAAATTTATAATTAGGATCACCAAAGATGGGAATAAGGATATCAAATTTCAGGTGAGAGTTTTCAGGAATATCCTCAAAAACTCCGGTAACTATTCGGTTTGAGTTTTCATTATCCAGTTCAGTTATTACTAATCCGATGGGGTCTCTGTCTCCAAATAGCTTTTTTGCAATTGAGGTTGATATCACAACTGAGTTGCCATTCATTAAGGCAGTTTTACTATTTCCACTTACCAGCTGTACTGAAAAGAAATCCAAAAAAGTACTGTCAACATAATACACATTCTGCTCATAAAATATCTTATCCTGATACTTAAGTGGCACCCCTCTGGTTGCATCCAGATTTTTTGAAATTCTACAAAAATCAGCTACATCTGGTAGTTTTTCCTTTAGCATAGGACCCAATCCTAAATAATTTCTTGCACTGCCCTGCCATTCTTTTTCACTGGTATATTGGGTATGGTCAACTCTGTAGATATACTCTGCCTCATTTATAAAGGAATCATAGCTTAACTCATATGCTACATATTGAGTAATGTATAGGACAACTGCAATACCAATAGAAAATCCCAGAATGTTGATAGCGGAGTAGATAGTATTCTTTTTGATATTCCTCAGTGATAAATCCAGATAATGCTTCAGCATAAATAGTTAGCAGAATAACAGGTGAACATTTAGTGCGAAGAAGTACAAAATGAATTACCCTTGCTTTAACTCATAAAACAAGGATAATTTATGAAAAACAAATGGATTTTAACAGAGAGGATCTTCTTCAGATGTTAAAATTCACATTATACACCAAAACCTGGTAACACTCACCCCTTCTGTACTGATTTATCAAGCCTGCTATCCTTACTCTACTTTCAGTCCCTTTACCAGATTTGACTTAGCTACCTTTCTAATCTGAATAGAAATCACACCCAGCAAAACACAAACCAGTAGTAATACAGCAATCGAAACACCTGAAAAGTCCATTGGCATTGGATAAGCAAACATCATATTTAATTGTGTGTGAATTAACATATAACTCACGGGGACTCCAATTGCCAACGCAGATACGATCAGAACCAAATACTGTCTGGCAATGGTTACAGATAAGTCCAATAGCCTGGCTCCGAGTACTTTCCGAATGCTAAACTCTCTGACCCGACCCGCCACATTGAGTGAAACCAGCCCATACAATCCCAAACTTGCCAGCAATACAGCCATACAAGCAATTGTCCTGGTGAACTCTTCCATACGTGCTAACTGGCTAAAGAATATACCCCAGACATCTTCCTGATATCCACCCTGAAAGGGGCTATCCGGAAATAAAGCAGCCCACTGAGTCTGTAAGGCCTGATAGGTTTCCTCTTGTGAACCATTTTTCACTTGCACAGACAAAAACTGATAGTCTTTCTTGTCTGCTAACTTAAAAAGAGTGGGTCGAATCGGATTGTAAAAACTATGGGTATGAAAATCCTTTACCACTCCAATGATTTGATATTTTGTACTGTCTATCCGGAACTGGTGCCCAATCGGATTTGATAGTTCCATGTTTTTCACCAAAAGCTCATTGACAATGACTGTGTGTTTATCATTTTCAGACTGATCGTTAAAGTTCCGTCCATCTGACAGTTGCAAACCCATTGTATTAACATAATGAGCATCAACGGCTAACTGCTCCACTTCGTACTGGCGATTGGCAGGTGTATGAATTATCGCGGTAGAAATCTTTTTCCCAAGATGGTCTTTTGAACCTGCAAGTGAACGCACATTGGCATTCTGAAGCATTTTATCCTGTAAATGTTCATAGGCAGACTGGTTCGGAATGTTCACATACAATACATCCCGCTGATTGTAGCCCCAGCTACGCATTGTCTGAAAGGTTGTATTTTGCATATAAACCACAGCTCCTGTGATCAGAATACATGATAGGACCAGCTGAATACCCAAAAACAGCTTTGTCAATGGGTTCTTTTTGCCAAACTGCACTGAGCCTGTAAATATCTTTACAGCATCAAATCTGGAGATATACAAAGCAGGATATAGTCCGGAGGCAATACCTGTAAAAAATAAAATAGCCAGCAGAAACACCCAAAAGTTACTATCAATCAGATTAAGCTCCAACTCTCTGCCAGATACAGGAATAAACCAGGGAAGAAAAACAGTAATGGTCAGGATAAATCCCAGTACCAATGCAAAAAATGTTACAGAGATATTCTCAACTAAAAACTGAATCATGATTCGGACTCTATTGGCTCCAATGACTTTTCGTACACCAATTTCCTTTAGTCTTTTCGTAGTTGAAACAAGTGCGATATTGATATAATTGAAGCAAGCCAGAGCCAGCATAAACATACCTATGACAGGCAGTGCAACCAGACTTTCTATAGGAGGATCAACGGAAATATCATCCCGTATCTGTGCTGAATTTTTATGTAATGTTGCCAATGGCTCAAAGGCAAAGGAAGAGATTGCCCAGTCCTTCTGCACTTCTTTGTTTTGCAGAACTTTATACTTATCCATTCCCTGTTGAATAATCTTTAGATCAGATGGATCTTCTACCTGAACAAGGGTGGCATTGACCAAAGTATTCCAGTCATGTAATGCACCATCCGATTCGGATAAACGCAGGTTTTCAAAATTGATTAGAAAATCAAAATCAATGGCATGAGCTTTTGGAAAAGGAGCAGCTACTCCCATCACTTTAAACGTTTTGGTTCCAGCATTGCCTAGTTTTATATGAACGTTCTCACCAATGGGATTTGTTGCACCAAAATACTTAACAGACATTTCCTCGCTGAGAATCACACTATTTACATCTGCTAATGATTGGCTTGTTCCCCACTTCAGAGGAAAGGTAAGCATCTCTAAAAAGGTAGGGTCAGTATAACGTACCCGCTCGGTAAATACCTGATCACCATATTTTAGTACAAGATTTCTGTCTTCTATCCGACACACATGTTTAATCTGAGCAAAATCTTCCTTAAGCATTTGCCCCAGAGGCCCTGGTGTTTGTCCATATTGTTGTAGCGTACCTTCTCTATCTGCAAAAAAAGTAGTCAGGTAAACAGAATGTTTATGAGTATGGAATTGATCAATATTGTTGTCATAGGCAATAAAAGCATAGACAAGCATACAAATGCCAATAGCAACCGCTAAACCCATAATATTGATGAATGCACTCAGCGGGTTTCGCATCAAACTTCTGAACGAAATTTTGAAGTAGTTCTTAAACATACCATACGGGTTAGGAGATAGTGTAATACGTATATTTTTCATGATAAGCGGTCGCATCAGACGTATCATTTCCCAGGTATACATTCTTCGGGCCTGACGGTAAGAGAGTGTTTCCAGATTGTCCTGAAAAAGTTCTTCCATGTCTCCTTCAATCTCTTCGAGGTATTCTTCTTTTACAAACAGGCGCAAAAGCCGGAGAGGCCATTTGGGTGGAGCGTAGTGGTTAGGTTGTTTCATAGTTGTCAGGGTTTATTTAGTTAGGTCAACGATACATTTGGTATGGCTTCCCATAAACCAGCCCGAATGTCTCTCATTTCAGCAAGGACCTGATGGGCATAGGAGGTTGTGGCATAGATACGTTTGCGTTTGCCTCCTCTCTTCTGAGTAGCTTCTCCAAATTCCGAAGTAAGGAATCCTTTTTCCTCCATACGCTTCAGTGCCGACTGGATAGAACCTACACTTAGCTTTTCCTTCAAACGTGTTTCCAGTTCCCGCTTGATCTCTACACCATAGGCATCCTCCTGCAGCGCAGCAACTGTAAGCAATACCAGTTCTTCAAACTCTCCCAGTTTTGTTTTTTTCATTAGTTCAATATTATTCGTGATTGCAGTAAATATAAATCAATTTATTTAATTCGTAATTGCAGTTAATATATTTTTTGTAGGTAATACCAGAACTCAAGGTAGTGAGTTAAATAAATGAGCTACAGAAGGTTATTCAAAACAGAAGTAAACGCAGACAGATCAGTTGTTTACTTACACGGAGGCTATCTTTTTCCATTCAATACGTAAAGCCGACATCTTCTCTGATTCAAAACGAATCTCGGGTTGTATCACAAAACCATTCTTCTCATAAAATACCAGAGGCGAACAATAAGGCATTCCATTGGCTTTGCTATCCTTATTATGATCAATTACCCAGCCTAATAAGTGAGTTTCGTGTTCTTTGAGTGCATTGAGGAGTTTTTTTCCATATCCTTTCCCCTGAACAACCGAACTTATAAGAATCGCAAACCAGCGTTGCTCATCCCTTTTAAAGGTCGCAGCCCAGCCTATTATTTCTTCATCTTCTCTGAGCAGAAAATGGGTTTTATCTTCCAGTCCATCCAAATATTTATCAAATTCAGCAACGGACGCATACTGGAGTTTTTGAGGATATTCCTCATTCCACAGTTTCAGGACACTTGCTTTTTGCAAATCTGTAATGCCCTTTTGTATGGTAATATGCATAAGAGTTGTTTTTACTTAGTAACTGACAATCAATATTGTGAGGCACACAATTTTAGCTTTGCTTTTCTAGATGCGAATAGCTTCGGGAGAAATATCAAAGATTAAATATATTCATATGGTTAAGTGTAAAGTTACTGAGGAAGAAAAAAGAACAGCAGAAAAATTCTACAAAGAAGCTCTTACTATGCTCAATGAAGCTGGATTATCCTATCTCGTAGGAGGAGCATTTGCTCTGCACCAGTATACAGGCATCTATCGTGACACCAAGGATCTGGATATATTCTGTAAAGCCAGTGAGTATCCCAAGATTCTCAAACACTTTTCCTCTATGGGATATCATACGGAAATTACTGATTCCCGATGGTTGGCTAAGGTGTACTTTCACGATGATTACTTTATGGATATTATATATAACACAGTAAATAATATTTGTACAGTAGATGATAGCTGGATGGAAAATTCGTATGCGGGAGAGTTTTGTGGTGTACCTGTTCAGTTTTTATCTGCGGAAGAGTTGTTCTGGTGTAAAATCTATGTACAAAACCGGGAGCGGTTTGATGGAGCTGACCTGAACCACCTGATTGTGCGTTATGGAGACCGTTTGAACTGGAACCGGGTATGGACGCATCTGGAGATACATTGGCAACTACTCTTGGCTCAGCTGCTTAGTTTCCAGTTTTGTTATCCGTCAAAAAGAGATCTGGTTCCCCATTGGTTAATGGAGGCGTTACTGGCAAAAGCCAAGGAACAGTATGATTTACCAACACCACA
The DNA here is from genome assembly GCF_030068605.1 of Xanthocytophaga agilis. Classification (NCBI taxonomy): domain Bacteria; kingdom Pseudomonadati; phylum Bacteroidota; class Cytophagia; order Cytophagales; family Rhodocytophagaceae; genus Xanthocytophaga; species Xanthocytophaga agilis. Next base: position 17,926 of record NZ_JASJOU010000031.1, on the reverse strand, counting down.
ACAAACGTTATGTCTTGGGCCTCTCATTGATCAGACGCAGTATGATATTGACGTACGGGAATGGAATTATAAAACAATCACAATGAAAAGCATATAGATATGAATTTGAAAAGCAAACAAATCGCTGCTATTGGCGATATTCATATTAAAGCGACTGACCGTGGCAAATGGAAAGAATGCTTTCAGTCTGTATCAGAACAGGCATTTGCGCTGATTCTGTGTGGTGATTTGACAGATACCGGACAAGCCAGTGAGGCTGAGATCTTGCTTGAGGAACTGAGTGTTTGCTCTATTCCGGTGATAGCAGTACTGGGTAATCATGATTATCATGATAATCAACAGGATGAAATCAGACATGTTTTATGTAATAACAAGATTCATGTATTGGATGGAGAATCAGTGGTTATCAATGGAGTGGGATTTGCAGGTGTAAAAGGGTTTGGCGGGGGCTTTGACCGGTTTATGCTTCCGCGCTTTGGGGAAGAAATGAATAAAGCGTATGTGCAGGCGGCAGTGGAAGAATCCTTGAAACTGGATCAGGCATTGTATCGCCTGGAGGGAGATGATATTGATATACTAAAAGTGGCTGTATTACATTACTCTCCTATCAAAGAAACGGTGGTTGGCGAACCTGAGGAGATTTTCCCTTTTCTTGGATCATCCTACTTAGCAGAACCGCTGGATCGCAGGGAAGTAACGGTTGCCTTTCATGGGCATGCACATCATGGACATCTGGAAGGTGCCACCAAACAAGGTGTAAAGGTGTTCAATGTTGCCAAACCTGTATTACATAATGCGGGTTATACTAATCCTTTCTTCTTGTATGAATTACCACTTCAGGAAAAGGAGAACCAACCTGTAGAACATCTGATAGTAGCACCATGATACTTGCTGGTCAGCAAATTCAGCATGTAATTGTTAGTAAACGATGAAACTTTCTCATCTTCCTAAATCTCATTTGAAACAAAAAGACACTGATTCGAATTATAGGTTCAAATCAGTGTCTTTTCATTAATAACTCTATCTTGATTCTTCCTAATATGATAATCCGTACCGGATACCAAAACCAGGGTTTATACCTCGCATAGCAAACAATCTTCTTATCCATGGAATTCCATGACAAAACAGGAATTAATCTAAACCTACGTCCAAATCCGATAAATAAAGTATATTCGCCCCTTCATGTAAGTTCTTTACTTTATACCCTCTGGAAGAGGTTCTGCATAATGCCGATTAATAGGGAATCGTGTGAAAATCACGAACTGTCGCGCAACTGTAAGTAACCTTCAAAGCGTATACCCTTGTTTGTCCACTGTATCAATGATATGGGAAGGATGGTATACGTGTTACAAGTCAGGAGACCTGCCTTTTCCAGTATGACAATGCTTTCGCGGTTTGAAGCACGGTCAGGTGTGGTGTTTTCTGTTCTGAAATTTTTACAAACTATGGATCTGAGGCGGTTCACGTAGATGAACCTCATCATATGCATACCTGTTTTCAGTCAGATCTCTCCCCTGTCTTTGATTTTATCCCTTGTTACATTGTGGAGTGTAAGAGCTTTTAACTATCCATCTTAACACAGTTAAAAGTATGCAAACACCTTATGGCTGCTATCCGCACACTGATAGCCAGAGCCACCTATTAACTGTCTATATACCGTTAGACAGAAAGAGTATTTTTGATGATGAGTCAACAAGTACCCATCAGATAGTAAAAGATCATGTCCTTGAGGCAAAAGTGGTAGGTAAAAATATTCCACCTGGAACCCAGCCTGTTTCATCGGCTTTCGGTCTGTTCACCAATCAATTACTCTACCAAACCTCGACCTTGTATTTCTCTATGAATAAGTCACTACAACATATGTTACCTCTATTTCTTTGTCTATTATTTCTGCCTTTATGTATGCTGGCTCAATCTGAAAAGGGTAGTATTTCCGGATATATCCAATCCGAAAATAAAGAACCACTCCCTAATATGACTATTGGCCTGGATGAAACGGCATATGGTACTACCAGCAGTGAAACGGGGCACTTTCTACTCAAAAATATACCTGCCGGAAAATATGTATTATCCATTAGTGGCATTGGCTATCAGGCATTAAAACAAACTATTGTGGTAACCGCAGGACAAAGAACTTCGCTAAATTATCAGCTTAACAGGAAGACCAATGAGTTGTCGGAAATAGTGATTACATCCGACAGAAAATCCAGTTTCACGGCTATTACCAAACAGGCAATTCCCCTGCGAGATATCCCACTGACTACCTCTTCCGTTTCTGTAAAGACTATAGAACAGCGTGGAGCGGATGATCTGGGTGAAGCAATGAAGAATACTACAGGAGTGCGTGCTAATAATACCTATGGGGGATTTCAGCATTTTACCATCCGGGGGTTCAGCAATTTCGTACTACTTGTTGATGGGGTCAGAGACGAAAGACACAACATCTCCACCAGTGCCCCTACAACGAATCTGGCTAATGTAGAAAGTATAGAAGTGTTAAAAGGTCCCGCTTCGGTTTTGTTTGGACATTCAGCGCTGGGAGGGATTATCAACATTGTTAGAAAGCGCCCAACGAAAGAATTTAAAGCGGAATTTTCAGCTACCTATGGAAGTTATAATACCCGCAGAATGAGAGCGGGAGCCTCCGGTTCTATCAGTAACCAGTTGCGGTATCGGGTTGACTTTGGAATGTCTGATACCGAAGGCTACCGATATTCTGGGTCTACTACAAACAATGCCTACCTGGCACTGGAATATACACCTACCAGTAAAGATTTGTTTTATCTGACAGTGGGTGTAAACAAAGACAACTATGATACGGACACAGGCATTCCTATGCTGGAAGGAAGTAAAAAAATACCTGGACTAGATGTCGATACGCGGTACAATGACCCTGCAGACTTTTTAAAACATACCCGTTTTGACTATCAGCTCAACTATGTGCACAAATTCTCCGAAAAAGTAAAACTGTCGGATCAGCTATCCTATTATGATGATAATATCCATTATTTCTCAACCGAAGAACTTTCTGTGAATGCGTCACTGGATTCACTGACCCGATCCTTTCCATTTTATTTCAATCACCTGACCAAACCGCTTCAAAACCAGTTGGAGCTTAGTAGTGAATGGCTAACTGGTTCTATTGTACACAAAGTATTGGTAGGATATTCACTCAGTATACTGGACAGGAAGACCTATAACGGAGATGTCAATGGTCCAGGAAAAAACGCTACAATTCCTATTCATAATCCGATTCTCAATCAGGGGTATATTTCCTTCACAGACCAGAATTATAGGGCTACTATGGAAAATGTGCATGGAGTATATATACAGGATTGGATCAAGGTTGCAGAGTATTTGAAAGCACTGATAGGATTACGATATGACATCTTTAATGGCAGCTACTATACCAATCAGGTAGACGCAACGCGGCATGTAACCGAAGAAGGCCCGAAATCAACTATTTCTAAAAATGCATTGACCTATCGGTTTGGACTGGTATATCAGCCTGTTGAGCCTTTGTCTGTTTATAGTTCGTATTCTACGTACTTTAAACCTTCCCGCCGTGTTGCACCCAATGGCGAAACGTTTGATCCGGAAACTGGTTATCAGGCAGAGATAGGCTCTCGTCTGCAACATTCCGGTTGGACAGCCAGCCTTGCTTTTTACTATATGCGAAAAGACAATCAGGTAGAAGCTCTTCCTGGAGGAATTTACAAACGGATTGGCTCAGCAGAATCCAAAGGGTTTGAAGCAGAAATCAACGGAAGTCTGTGGAAAGGACTGGATTTGACAGCAGGGTATACATTCTCTAAAGCAAACTACCTTCCATATGAGGGTAGTGAGATAAATCCGGTTGCAGGAAAAAGAGTATCTTTTGCACCTGTCAGTATGCTGAATCTGTGGCTAAACTATGAATGGCAATATGCAGCATTCAAAGGACTGAATATGGGAGCAGGAGTCAACTATATGAGTGACACGTTCACCAACAGTACCAACACGTATACTCTTCCAGCCTATACAGTAACCGACATGGCTATTGGGTATCGTGTGGGACGAATCAATGTAAGGCTGAATCTTAACAACGTATTAAATAAACAGTACTTTGCCAATGCCATTTACTCCAATCAGTTCTCCCCCGGCCCTACACGAAACTTCTTATTAAGTCTAAAATACGCGATCTAACTTATACTGTAAGGAAATAATAGTCACCTGAACTTTAGAAGAACGCATAGAAAATACACATTCTATCCTTCTGAAAAAGATCATCCCTCTACCTTTCCTTCTGACTACCTGTCCTTCTGAAAGAAACTTGTAACAAATAGAGCCACGTTTGGTTTTTGAGAGAAGAAATACACTCAAATCGTAAAGGTCGCCGGTCTTGCCACGAGATCCTTTCAGGAGGACAAAAAACGAAAAAGCGGGTTACTTGTGAGCAGTATATGCTTAGTTAGTACTTACCGGGAAACGGATTAAACGAAAAGTATCTTCTAAACGCTTACATTGTAAAATAGAAAAACAAAGAAAGAGTCGAGTTACTAGCTAACTATACACTTTGATTTCATCCCTACTAATCTGTTAGGGGTACAATCTGTTCGATCATGTTTCCATTTTTATAAACCCTCGTAAAAAGCGATTCTTTGTTAAAGGACAGACGAATTAATCTATCATATTCAGGATTGATACTTAGAATTATTTTTGATTTGGGAGAAGCTCTTGAAAGCTTATTATTTTCAATAGTAATTTTCCTTAAATGAATGTAAATGATATTTATAGAAGAGGTAATGTCTGTAATGAATATAGAATTACTTTTTACATAAAATCTGGAATATTTTTCAGAAAAGAATGGAATACTATCTATTGTTTCATTCTTCAGCTTGAGTAACAATAGCTTGTTTGTAGTTTGCTTTTTTATGGTATAATATGGCTTGTTGCAACCTGTCAAAATACTCAATACCGAAAATATACCTATCCCTAGTAGTTTATTCATTTGGATTAACTTAAAGGTTTATGATAGGCAATTAAATAAAACAAACTTTGAAAAATGTGCCTATCTCCGCATACTTCATTTTTCAATATCCAGATAAATTTTCTTGATAATCTATTGATAGTGTTGTTTTCGCTGGAAATTAGCGAATAGAAATAGTATTTCCCTCAATATTCCCCTTCGATTTTCAAATTTTAAATGGAAATTTTACTAGATTTAAGAATACACTCTTAGTAAGCGAAACAGGGTTTTCACATGCCGTTATTACATTTCTTATTATCTGCGCTGGAAGATGCCGTTATGGCTTTTGACATCAGCAGCAATCAATACCTGTTCATTAGTCCTGCAGTAGAGGGGATTACCGGGTATAGTGAGGCTGACATGAAGCAGCAGCCCGGTTTATGGGAAAAAATCATAGACCCACTGGATCTGAATGAAGTAGTCCGCAGTACACAACAACTGACACAATCAGGAGAAGTCAAACTCACACACCGTATTATCAGTGCAGACGGTACCTTAAAATGGGTACAGGTAAAAATGGTGCGATTTATACTGCCAGATACCCAACATGAAGTTCTGATGCATATTATTCGAGATGTGACAGATATCTTATTTCATAGAAGAGAATCGCAAAAAAAGATCACTTTTCTTGAGTCAGTCATCAATGCGGGTCCCGCACTATTGTTTCGTATCAATCCGGACCAGGAATATACATTTGTGAATGATACCTACAGCCGGGATTTCGGACAAAAAAAGTCGGATCTGATTGGAAAGAAAATATCGGACTTCTGGCACCCCGATGATGCTGGAAAGGTGAAAGAAATTTATCAGGAAGCAAAAAACAAACCTGGCCAGGTAATCCATATTACCCACAGACGATGGGACAAAGACCGAAAGATCCATTGGCTGGAATGTGATATTGTGGGAGTCAAAGACGAATTCGGAGAGGTAAAAGAAATTCAGGGAGTTGGACTGGATGTTACGAAACAACATCTGATCCAGATGGAGATTAAGCGAACCAAGGAAACACTGGAGGCTCTGATCAATAATACGGAAGACAATATCTGGTCTGTAGACTGTGACAGACGTATCCTATTTGCGAACAAAGCATACAAAGAGTTTGTTTTCAGAATATTTCAGATTGATATCCAGCCCGGTATGCAGTTGCATGAACGGGTCAGTGGTAATGAACAAAGCCTGTATATAGAGAAATACAAAAAACTCTACGACAAAGCCTTTGAGGGCAATTCTTTTCGTGCCTACAACGAGTTTACAGACCCTACTACACAAGCTAAAATTATTCAGGAAGTAGGCTTCAACCCTATTTATAATGAAATAGGTCAGGTAACAGGAACTGCCTGTGTAGCTCGTGATGTAACAAGGCAACTGGCCGCTCAGGATGAAATCAGACAGCAGAATGCCCGTCTGCGGGAAATTGCCTCTCTGAGCTCTCATGAACTGAGAGCACCTGTTGCAACTATTATGGGTCTGATTAATTTGCTGGAAGAAGAGGATGTCAGCGATCCTGATAAAAAGCATGTAGTTGCTGATCTAAAAACAAAGTCCATGCAGTTGGATGATGTGATTCACCAGATTGTCAATACTACGTTTATCCCTAATAATCCTCTGTAACAGAGTAATAAGATAATTTTCCTGCCATGGAATTACTATTTACGGATTCTCTTTACCGGATTTCTACTCATTGTCTCCTTTTGCCAATGGAAATTATTGCATGAGGAAATTCATTTTCTGAGTAACTTTGTGTAACGACGGAAGTGGCGCAATTGGAAGACGCAATTGATCAAGTACCCAAAAGGTTGACCCCCAACGGGGGGTTGGTGGGACGACTACCCTTATCAGTCTGGTTGCAGGTTCAAGCCCTGCCTTCTGTTAAAACAAGCCCAATAGAAATGTTTGGGCTTGTTTTATTTTCCAGCATCTCTGTATGATGATTTCGATGGTGTACATTCTTCTCTTTTGAAAGAGTTGGGTTACCTTTTTATTCATTCTTCACCAATAGGTGCCTCTGAAGGAATAGGTCATCTTTCTCTATCATATGAATACCTGGAAAAAACTAAAACAAATTGATTGGACACAATTACAACATTTGGGAATTATTGGTTTTCTGGGATTATTCTGGATACCCATACTGAAATGGTTTTTCCTTTTTTATCTGATTGGCTTTATACAGCTTTTCAAGGGTATGAAGGAAGCGGAAAAAGAATCGAACATCAAAAACCTGAACAACTATTACCTTACTTTCTTTCTAAGCCAGCTTAACCCCTTTGTCTTCTTTCCTGCAACATTACAGGGATTAGGACAGATAGTAATTCTTCTTAAGAACATTTCGGGCTTTCCTGACAGAGATAATTATCAAAATAAAACAGACTTTATCCTTCCTTTTCAGGGACAGTGGTTTGTTGCCAATGGAAGTTCTACTAAAAAGAATTCGCATTCGTGGGATATTTTGACTCAGCGGTATGCCTATGACTTTATCATTGTGGACCCAAACAAAAAATCGTTTGAACAAGAGGGAAAAAGTCTAAGCGACTATTATTGTTACGAAAAAGAAGTACTGGCTCCTGCTGATGGTAGAGTGGTAACCGTAAGTGACCGGGTAAAAGATTATACAGGTGTAGGTGATCTATCTCTTGATTGGAAAACGCGTGATTTTAGGGGCAACTTTGTCATTATCCAGCATGCCGATAAGGAATTTTCATTCATTGCACACTTTAAGTCTGGTAGCATCCGGGTTCAGAAGGGGCAACAAGTTAGGCAGGGAGAAGTAATCGGCCTTTGTGGAAACAGTGGCCATTCAACCGAACCACATATTCATTTTCATATACAGGATAATGCCAATTTATGGATAGCAACGGGCTTACCTATACGATTTAAAAAAGTGTTAGTGACGTTAGATGGCGAAGAAAGTATGGTAAGAATGCATGATTTTATTGAGAAGAATGAGAAAGTAGAAAACCTTGCATAAGAACAGGGTATGCTTGTCAACCATGTTGCTTCAGAGTACTTTTCATCGCTCTTCTTGTGGCCTTTTCACTTTTTACTTGCCCAAAAACAGGAGCACCAAACGAGAATTTGGTGAGCCAGATCTGTGCGTGAGCAAAAAAACGACACCTCTAGTGATGCTTCTGCCCAATAAAGAAAAAAACTCCCTATCCTTCTGAAAGAACCTTGTGACAAATAGAGCCACGTTTGGCTTTTGAGAGAAAAATTATCTCCTGTCGGAAATGCCGCCGGTCTTGCCACGCCTGTCCCGACAAGGGCGGGAAGTTTCTTTCTGGAGGACAGAGATGGAGTTGAGAGGTAAAAGAAAATTTTCTCTAAAACCCTTATTTCTGAAAAAGTTATGGGACACGATAAGGGGCTTTCCTCGCAGGAAAAAATTTCCAACCCACAGCTACTACCCAGCGCGATTGTAGAGAACATTGTCCTGCTTGTACCAAAATTTGTCTGGATTTCCAGAAAAGATATGGGACAGGATAAGTGGGCAAATCTACGTGTCTTATATCCTGGCTAACAAACACGTAGATCTGCTCATACAGTCTGGAAGGTTACCTCATACCGCCAGACGTTGCTATTTTTTCTCCTGTAATCCAGGCAGCATCATCGGATGCAAGAAACGCTACCATTGGGGCCACTTCTTCCGGCTTACCAACGCGACCAAGTGGAGTAGCAGCCAGCAGTGCTTTTTCAATATCTGTTCCAGCCAGACCCAGTGCTCGGGCTCCTTCCGTATCTGTATTGCCTGGAGCAACTGTATTGACCCGAATGTTACGTAGTGCAAGTTCTCTGGAAAGGGAAATAGTTAACGCATTTAAAGCAGCTTTGGTAGATGCATACAAGCTTGTATACGGGCCTGGATTCTGACCGGCTACCGAACTGATATTGATAATGCTTCCACCTGCTGGAGGAAAATAGTTCAATGCCTGCTGAATAGTAAGGATCGGCCCCAATACATTTGTGTGGTATTGTTGTTGAAAATCTGTTTCTGTAATGCTCTCCACCGGACCAAATCGGCTTATCGCAGCATTGTTTACAAGAATATCAACTTGCCCAAACACTTCTTTCACCTTCGCAAATAGCCTTTGCACATCAGTAGAGTTGGCTACGTCTGCCTGTACAGCAATGGCTTTTCCGCCTTGCATTGTAATTGTACTGACAATACGATCTGCATTGGCTTGATCGCTTACATAATTTACCACAACAGCAGCCCCCTGTGCTGCTAACGCCTGGGCAATGGCGGCACCTATTCCTTTGGCTGCGCCAGTTACAACGGCAATTTTGCCTTCTAATTTTGTTTTCATGTGATTCTGATTTGTAGAAGCAAAATTAATATCACTACCTTTACGTTAGATATGAGTTTCCCGTTGGAAAGTGGTTTCCGCCGGGAAAGTAGGTTCTGATATTGTATGCGAAAAAAGATTTTTATAGACGAAAAGCCATCCCACTGTCCAAGTCAGCTAAGGGCTATTCATGATACAATGGACTTGCTGGATGGCAAATGGAAAATTACCATTATCGGCTGTTTAAGCTTTGGCAATAAACGCTTTATGGATCTGCAGCGGGAAGTAGAAGGGATAGGTTCCAAAATGCTCTCCAAAGAACTACAGGAGCTGGAAATCAATGGTTTGGTGAGTAGAACAGTCATGAACACCAGACCGGTCACGGTTGAATATGCGCTCACTTCGTATGGCCAAACATTGAGACCTATTTTGTGGGAAATGGCAAAATGGGGACAAACTCACAGAAAGAAGATTTTCTCTGACAATGAAGATTCAGAGAACTAGTTCTGCTTTCTGATACCTAATTCTGGCTACTATAGTACAGCTAGCACTTTAGTACAATAAGTATATACATTATATTTTATGTGCTATTGCAGCTATCCTCATAACTGATAAGCAGGCTTATACATCTCCTGAGCGAGATCTACCACTTCGTTGAATAGTGATTTTAGCAGATCCACATTCTCAGATAGGGTATCCATATCAACACATAAAACAGCATTAATCTTATCTGTCAGATGTGGCGGTTTTATGGTTGATTGTTCCAGAACCTGAATAGCTCTTTTGTCGCTGATTGGATAGAGTTCATTCAGGGCAAACAAGGCGGTCACTATGTTTTTGATTGCTCTCGTGAAACAACCCAGTGTATTATATACATCCTGTTTGACAGCAAAAGAATCAGCATGCCAGATGGTAAACTCAGCAGACCACAAAGATTGTTGCACTACCAACTGCTTTAGTTTGGGAGGATATGTCTGTACTGCTGATTTTAGCTTAGCAATAATGCCTTCCGGATCATACAAAGGAATGCACACTTGAGTTTCTGCCAGAAAGATAATAGATGAAAAACCATAAGGAGGTTGTTGCTCAAAATGGTTCTCCCATAAGCCTTCCTGCGCATTCTCAATAGTCGTCGTTATCTGTTCGATGTTCTTGTAAAGCAAATCAACTTTTCCATACGCCGTTTTTACCCAGGCACCTCCATTCACCCATGGACCCCATTCATAAAAACCAGTAACTGTCGGACTACTGTCTTTTGCATATTTCTTCGCGATAGCTTGTATTTCCCTGATATCAAAAGGAGCTTTTTCGTAATAATAGATTCCTATATCCAGGTCAGAGGTCTCCGTTGCTGTTCCTGTTGCATAAGAACCACCTAATACAATCGCCTGGACATTTGTAATACCTTTTAAGTCCTTTACAATAGTGTCTAGTATCTCTTGCTTTTCCTTAGGAAGTATCATCATTGTATGTAATCGAAAAATAAAACACCAGATAAATCAACACTCAAGATATATAACTTCCTGTAAATAAGAATAAAAGAGATGAAAAATGACACATCCCGGATGCAGTATTTTATCAAATATCTTTATGTTGTCTTTAGTTTGTCTCACAAAGTAATTTGATGAGAATTGACGCCAAAAAGTTCTCTGTGCAGAGTTCACCGCATGAAAGGGATTGAGCATAGTTCTATGCAAACTATTTTTTTGTAAGGGCAGCCCAACTTCATCAGTCACCAAACAAACTGCTTTTTATTCCGATCACTTTCATTGGTGCGCATAACTCACCGCAAATTAAATTTTGACCGGAACTCCGATCATTTTTTCCTTTGCGCATAACTCACGGCAAAAAAGAATTTGATCGGAATTCACCGCAAAAGACTTATTACACATACACGATTCCTCCTGAATTTTGAGGAAAAGAATTTTACTTTGATTCCATACATAATGGATCATCTTTAAGAAGCTGCAAAGAGGGCAAAGATACCTTCAATCGCTAATGTTCGTATAGGTACGTTGGGAATCTTTTCTCCGCCAGGTTGGCCTTTGGGCTTGCGGGCTGAAGGATCGGAGAAAAATATCCTTTTTGGGTTATCACGCCGTGGCGTGACAAAAAAGTACCATGTTGCAAGTAGAATAAAGATCAGAAATTTGAGAAAAGAAAGGAAGGAGGTTGCATATTATCTCATTCTGAATCACATCGAAAATCACTCATGCTATACACAAATAAGCAATGCAAGTAAGAATATCTCTTACTTGCATTTGAAATGAGTCCTATTCTAATAACCTATTGGATTTACCAATAGCTATATCTATGTATGGCAGCAGGCACATGCGAATAGCCTTCCAGCTTTGTAGCACGTTCCACAGGCAAACCAGCAGAAGAATATACATAGGTATACAATTCTTTAGAACTAGGTGTTTCCCGATAACCTGGATTATTGGTAAACAATTTAACCCCTGGCAGATAATACTCACTACTGATCAACGGCATCGGATTAGGTTGGCTGTCATAATTGCCATAGAGCACATTGTAAGAGAACTTCAGATCAGACTCCTGCCCACTGGCAGCTCCGGAAACCGCAATACGGATCAGATTGCCATTGGCGTCATAGCTATAGTCATCCACAGTGAGAAAGCCACTGATATAGCTACGCTGGCTTTCACGGATAAGCTTCCCATTGGCATAGGTAAAGTGGTGTCGGTATGATACCTCATTATAGCCATTGTAAGTAACAATCTCTGATACCAGATCTCCTTCATACGTGTAAATCGCATACGAAGGATGTTTGGTAAAGTTGAGACGAACAGGACGGCCATTCTCATATACAATGGTATATCCTATGTTGCTATACGAATCATATCCGGTCAGTTGATAGGTAGCATCATAGCTAAGTTTGATTGTACCCATCTGACTCAACAGGTTGCCTGGCCCCTGTGGCTGTTCCGTATCTCCACTGTCAGTTGGGATTGTGTCTTGCGGAATGGTATCGGATGGAATCGTATCCTGTGGAGATTCTGAATCACCAGGCTTGTCTGACGAGTGCTCTGTATCAGGCAGAATAATAGAATCTTTCTTGCAGGATGAAAAAGAGATAGCAGAAAATACAATTGCTGCTATACATAGTACCTTCATAGTTTTCATAAATGTGTAGTGTTAAGTTGTTAACTGTGTGGTGTATTGAATAATGAATTTGGAGGTAAGACAGGAAGCGAAGAAGGATGGTTGCCCGGAGAATAAAAAAAATAAAATAATTTATTGACAGCAAGATTACAGGTTACGAAGCAACTTTTTATGCGGATAAGTCAGCATATACCGGTATCAGGATAAGTAAATTTGTTGACCTACTTAAATTTTTTAAAAAAAATTGCGAAACCGAAAAGTTGCATATACATTTGCAACCAATCGGTTTCATTAAAACAAACAGGCATATGCGTAGAGATATTTTTCAAGCCGTTGCAGACCCAACGAGACGAGCCATAATCGGCTTAATTGCATTACAGGCAATGACACCAAATGCCATTGCCGACAACTTCAACACGACACGACAAGCCGTGTCAAAACATTTACGCATTTTAACAGAATGCGAACTTGTCAAACAAGAACAAAAAGGAAGAGAAATCTACTACTCACTTGAAATTGACAAATTAAAAGAAGTAGACAAGTGGATGGAGCAATTCCGAAAAATCTGGGAGACTCGATATAATCAGCTAGACGATGTATTAGTAAAACTAAAAAACAATAAAAATGAATAATTTACTATTTGACTTTACGGTTGACAAATCAACCAAATCTGTATTCGTAACAAGAGAGTTTGATGCCGAGCTTTCACTTGTTTGGGACGCATTTACGAAAAAAGAAATCCTTGACCAATGGTGGGCACCCAAACCGTGGGTTTCCAAAACCAAATCAATGGAGTTCAAAGTCGGCGGACGAAGATTTTATGCAATGGTTAGCCCGGAAGGACACGAAAGCTGGCAAATACAAGACTATACGTCCATTAGCCCCAAAACTAACTTCAAATATGTAAGTGTATTTGCAGACAAAGACGAAAATCCTCATTTGCCAGGTTCGAATTGGGATTTGAATTTCAGTGAGCAAAATGGAATAACTAAAGTTAGCATTACTATTTACAACGAATCTCTTGAAAGAATGGAACAGATGATTGAAATGGGTTTCCAGGGAGGTTTCACTATGACACTAAACGAATTGGCAGTGTTGCTAACGACTTTATCAGTAGAGAAGAAATAAAAAATTGCCCATACCAAGGTATTGCCCAAAGCGGGGGACTGAACCACTTCGATTGGAGATTTCGCACAAGGTTCAACTTTTGTTGTTCAATTGAGCTTTTGTGGTAAAAATCCCGCCTTTGGCAATACCTGGACCGCCCGAACAACAAATCCTTCCACCGACTCTGCTAAAGTCCATTGCCTCACCACAATGAGATCCGTGTCGGTTAGCTTTGGTACGTTAAGCAACTGACAAAGACGAAGAAAAGAGCATTACACTAATTTGCCTTGGTTCCTGAATAGCTCCTCCCTCTGGAAACCCTTCTTTGTAACCCTTTTAGTGGGCAGTTATCATTGCACCCGATCCAGTCTCTCCGCAATACTTAAAAAATTTCAAAATAAAAAATCCTCTCAGGCAACCGTTCATTGACAGATTCTGTCTTCTCTCACAGAAAGCATTTGTGCGTGTCTGGAATTTACTAAAATTGTCAAGTATAATGAAAAGCTCTTTGCGCCATCTGGGAGCCCTGACGGGAAGTCTTGTACTCTTGTTTTTATTGGGAGGGTGTACAACTCCGGAAGATATAATCCCCGGATCATCTGATAACTTCGAGTTATATGAGGATGATGTCTATGCCTTTGGTGGAGGTGGAATTATACGGATGGACCCACTCGGAAATGATAGCCTGAAAACAGCTGTTACTGTTACCTTTGGTCAGCCCGTTCATGGCACACTGAGTGTACAACCCGATGGTGATACTTATTATCAGCCTGATACTGAATTCTTCGGGACAGACAGTCTGACCTATCAGGCATGTAGTGAAAGTACCTGCAAAACACAAAAAATACGGCTTCATATAGAAGTCCCTCTGGATCCCAATAACTGTACCAATGTTGTGAGGGCAGACTCTCTGCAAACAACCCGAAATACACCAAAAGGCATCCGGATATTTGAAAATGATATCATCTGTCCAATGGCTGGCAGGTCTGTCTATGCACCGCAGCTAGGCACATTTCGTACTATTGAGTATGCAGGTAGTTATAAAAACACCATTTATGTATACCAGCCACCGAAAGATTTTACTGGTGAAGATTCGTTTCGCTATCGGGTTTATCCGGACCAGAATTACAATACCTATCTGGAGGTGATTGTAAAGGTGAAAGTTAACTAATACCAGCGGAATCGAACCAACTATAATAGCAACATTACTCCTTTTTAACTTTAAACTACGTGCATTCAGAACAGGAAATCATTGCGGGATGTCAGCAGCAAAAACCAGCTTTTCAGGAAAAGCTGTATCAGCTCTATTCCCGTAAGATGATGGCTGTTTGTATGCGTTACACACGGTCCCGGTTTGAGGCAGAAGATATATTCCACGAAGCCTTTGTCAGGGTGTTTGCCAATATTCGCACATACAATGGGGGCTCTTTTGAAGGATGGTTACGACGTATTTTTGTGAATACTGCGATTAACCATTACCACAAAAACCGTAAATACCAGGATCATCTTGACTATAGTCTGGTAGAAGAAAGCTCTCCGGCAGAGGATGATATAGTAAGCCAGATCAGCAGTCAGGAATTGCTGGCACTCATCAATCAGTTACCAGAAGGGTATCGACTGGTATTTAATTTATATGTAGTAGAAGGATTCACCCATCGTGAAATTGCCGATATGCTCCAGATTGCCGAAGGAACTTCCAAGTCCCAGCTGGCAAAAGCGAAAAATTATCTAAAGGATCTTTTGCATAAATATTCAATCTCTGAGAAATGCTGAACGAAAAAGAACTGGAAGAAATCCGTCGCAAAATGATGGAACTCGAAGAGGAGCCCCCTGTGCAAGGTTGGGCATCTATTCAGGCAGAGATACAACCTAAGCGTCGCTGGCGTCTGTTTGGCTGGCTGGCAGTACTGCTGTTGGTCACAGGAACAGTTGCTTTGCTGATAAAGTATAGAGATCATATCTCACTAAACAAACCTGCTCCTGAAATGGCAGGAAATAATCGTCCGGTAACAGAGTCAACTCATAAAAACAATAAAACTCAAAATACAGAATCAGCAGATACACCATCTTTACATATATTATCCACTCAACAAGAAAAGGTAGCATCAGCAAACAGAAAACCTATACGATCTGTTAATAAACCAACTATAACTATTTCCAAATCTAAAAACAAGACTAAACCATCAGAGACATCCGGAGAAGGAAGTACTCTGCTTACTGATCGCCATAAAACACTAAAAACAGTTACCAGAACTCAGTTTTCAGAACTACCTGCGGATTCTCCATCAGATGATTTGACAATAGTAGCCAATACATCCAAAAAGAAATTGTATCGTAAACGAGGTAATTCAGTCCGAAGACCGGATGCAAAGGTTTTGAATGAACCAGTACATACAGCCGTCACACATTCTATAAAACAGGGTACTCCTATTCAAAAGGATAATGACTTCAGAAAAGGAACAGGTAACGATTCTGTTGAACTGTTTGTGCCTTCTATCCATTCCCTGGCATTCCGGGATATTACACTTCAACAAACCGGAGCCGTTAGACTACCTGCTATTACACCAAGATTTCAACCTGACAGTATACCACAAGTAGAGTCTCCGATTAAACCTACTATTCCCTCTGAAAATAGAGCTGGATGGTCTGTCGGTCTGTTTGTCGCACCACGTTATACCTTCCGAACATTTGTTCCATCCACCTCAGATGATATTGTGATCATCCGGATGAATAATGCTAACTCTTCTCTCAAAGATCGTCTGGAGTATGTATGGGGGCTGAATGTACGCAGATACATTACGAAGAGATTTTCAGTGGAAAGTCATCTGATGGTATCTCAACTTAGTGAGAAGCTAGGCTATTCCTACAGAACAGATCACATTGAGGAACTTATTCGTACAGTGACTGCTCCAAATCAGGTTACGATAACACCCGTATATGAAACCGGACAGAGACAGGTAGTAAGCGATTATACCTATAGTGGACTTAGAATAGCTGCTACTTATTATTTTAAGGCGAATGGACGCCACAGGTTTAATCTGACTATGGGAAGTGGTGTCAATTTGTTACTCAAAGGCCAGACTCGTCAGTATGTAAACGGCCAATTGGATCAAACGACTACATTTCCTTCAAAAGAGAATGTATTAAAGCAGGTAAACTATACTATTCTGGCGGGTATTGGCTACAACTACATGTTGAATCACAACTACGAATTAACGATCATGCCTGCATTTAATTATTCGTTGGAATCTACCTATACTCAGCAAGCTCCATTTGGATTGCGTCCCTATTCGGTAGGAGTTCACTTACAACTAATGCGAAAGCTGGGTAAGTAGAGCATATAAACAGAGTATGTAATTGGTATAAATCTGTATCACCCAAAAGTAATTCAGGTTTATACCAATTGATTTTATAGCTTCCTTAGTATGAAAAGAAGCAAAACCAGAATGCTTCAGTGGTCTTGAAATATATACTTGCCGGATGTGTCTGTTGTATCAATGCTCTAGTTTACCTGGTGGTAGATATCCCCACCGTTCCAGTTCCTCCAGGTTTTTGATATGCTTACAGACGCCATTTGTAAGTAATACAATCCGATCACTGATTTCGATAATATTCCGGTAATCATGATCGGTGATGATAAACCCTATATGAGATGTGTACCTACGAATCAAATCCATAATAGTTTGTCTGTATATTGGCTCCACATAGGAAAAAGGCTCATCCAGCAAGATAAATTTGACATCCATACTAATCAACAACAGCACCTCAAAGTACCTCCGTTCACCCCCTGATAATTCAGAAACCCGTTTGGCATAAAGACTTTTTACCCTTTCATCTGACAGCAAAGTGGTTTTGCCAGAATCGGTGTGAATATATAAATCTATGATTTTTTTCAGTGTCAGGCTTTGGGGCAAAAAACCGTGTTGTGGTAAATAAGCTATCAGATGGCCTTCCTTATACGGATGGGTATATACCTGTTTGTTGATCCGGATACTTTTATTTTCTGTCTCCAGGGTTCCAAAGATAATCTTTAACAGTGAAGATTTCCCACAGCCATTTCTCCCCAGAAGACCCATTATATCTCCTGTACAACATTGCAGGTAACAATCTGTTACGATGTTTCTGGAACCAAAAGAAAGCATAATGCTATCTACCTCCAGTACATTTTTTAGAGAGGCATCATTTGCCAGATCAGAAGAAAACATAAGCAGAGTAGTAGATTAATACCGAATGATATACCTATGAGAAGAGACTTTGAAATGCCTTGATTAAAATAAAAATAATTATACTACTAGACAATTTTAAAAATAGTTGATTTTTTAGGAAAGCGCTTGAGCAGATACTCTCGAAAATCGACTAGACAAGTGAGCTTTTCTTTGAGTTTTTGTAGCCCATCACGAAAAACAGA
>NZ_JASJOU010000030.1 GCF_030068605.1 Xanthocytophaga agilis | reverse complement strand
ATCAAAGATGGCTGCGTTTGAAGTGGTAGGCACCCCAGCTCCTCCACTTCCACCCGAAGTAGCAGACCAGTGGCTGGCATCATTCCACGATCCGCCATCGCCTACCCAGTATAAACTCTGGGCGTTTACTATAGAACAAAATCCAAATAAAAGGATAATATAGTTTAATGTACGTAGTAATCGTTTTTTCATCTATTTTGGAAAAATATACTTAAACGCTTTATTTCTTTAGAGACTATTTACTCTAAGCTCAACTTTCTTAGTCACATAGTAACTTGAATGAGACAGAG
This sequence comes from Xanthocytophaga agilis, assembly GCF_030068605.1. NCBI lineage: Bacteria > Pseudomonadati > Bacteroidota > Cytophagia > Cytophagales > Rhodocytophagaceae > Xanthocytophaga > Xanthocytophaga agilis. The sequence continues at coordinate 41,539 of NZ_JASJOU010000030.1, read as the reverse complement.
TTATGATTCAAAATTGAAGATTAAATAAAGGACGTTTCTTGCGTTGTGGGGGAATTTCTTACAACGCTATATATTCGATAAGAATTTGAGGTATCACTATGAATATGGTCACAAAAAATAGAGTTCCCTGATACTTTTTTCAGGGAACTCATAAAAATTAAGTAATTAATTATGAGTATATTAGAAATATATTGTGGTTATTTTCAGCAAAAATATCTAACTGTACTAGTCACCTGTCATTTAAAAACGTAAAAAAAGAGCAGACTCTCTTTCAAAAAGATAGTGTAGTGTTTACTTTAATTCCCAACAAGTAACTTTATCTCCATTGAGAAGAAAAAACATACGTGCTAAAGCAAAAAAACACATACTTTATTTCAGTATCGTCTTTACATAAACAATATATGAACCAAAACGCTTAGAGATTTTACTTGTATTTTATACTTTTTTTATTTTTCATATAACTTTTAACTCAAAAAACCGTGCTGTAATTTATCTTAACCAACTTTCACAAAAATTATATTTTCGCTATTTTTATATCAGAAGGTGTAGAGATTCTTACATTACACATAGAAACTGATCCACAAATTAAATTCGCAAAATACGCTAATCTAAAAGAGCCAGTCTATAATTCAACATAGTTTGACTTTTCAGTTGCCATTAATTACCTATGCTTTAAATAAGGATAAACACCTATATAAATTATAAAAACATAAGTATCTATTTAAATTGGATATAACCTATCCCAAATACTTATTTCCTTTAAATTATGACTCATGAAACACTCAATTATTCTGGCTGGAAAATAGGGTTATACAAAGTTTAGTTTTTCATTGATTTATTTATATTTTTTATTAATATTGTAAAAAATTGAATCTCCTTTGAAAAGAACTGTATCTATCGGCTTGCTGTGTCTGCTCCTGTTCAATACAATAGGATATTCTATTCTTTTTTTTCAACAACAACGACAAGCCAGACAACAACTCCGCAATATTCTGGATACAAATATTTCTCATTCAGTCTCTCTCTCAGAAAATAATCCAGACTGGGTCGTATTTAAAATGCCTATTGGCCTTTATCATCAGCCAGATAAGGCGCCTATAGCTGTAGAAGGTGAGTTTGAACATCAGGGAAAGATCTATGAGAAGGCGTTTATGAGTATTAAAAACGACACCATTATAGTATATTGTGTCAATAATAAACAGCAGGAGAAAGTAAAGCAGAATATGTCAGACCATGCCAAAACACTGGCAATGGACTATTCACATACAGATTCTGGCAAAGCACAGAAAAATATCAAGTCCTTTGCTCCTGAATATCTTCCTGTAACTGTTCTTACCCTTTCTCATTCTATTATAGAACAAACACAGAAAGTGCAGGAGCCATCTCCTTCGTCTATACAATCTATTTATCTGGAAGCTATCTATCCTCCTCCCCGGCAGGCATAATTTCCGTTTTCTGTCAACTGTGACATCATTTTCAAGACTTTGTGACTTTGTCTATATTATACTACATAAAATGTGGTAAGACAAGACAATTATATCATCAAACTGATAAAAATTGTTATTAGCTTTCTTGAAAACGGGTATCTACACAACAGAAGGCAACCTCTTCTGATTATTCTTAGGCTACTACTTCTATGCCAGAACTACTAACTATGCATGAGCTTGATTGTATGCTTTGTATATGAGTTCTGAGATGAATTATTGATTTTACTATTTCTATTTGTCAACCTTATAACCCATACCTATGGCACACATTCGCCTGAATAATGAAGAATTGCCCGGAATTATTGGGCTGATGGATTACAACCGACACACAGCCAAACCATTGAATGAACTGGCAGAGGTATTGTTGCGGGGAGATTCTACTCTTTCCAGTGCTGAACGAGAGATAATTGCTTCCTATGTATCTTATAAGAACAATTGTCATTTCTGTCATACTTCACATGGAGCTGCGGCTGTAGCACATATGAATGCATCGGTAGACTTGATTGATGACATCAAAGCAGGCATACAAAACTATGAAATTTCAGCAAAGCTTCGTTCATTACTAAATATAGCTCACAAAGTTCAGCAGGGAGGCAAATATGTATTGGCTGAAGATATTGATGCAGCCCGTACAGAAGGTGCTACGGACTTGGAAATTCATGATACAGTATTGATTGCAGCCGCATTTTGTATGTTCAACCGGTATGTGGATGGATTGGGAACATGGGCACCAGAGCCCAAAGAGGCGTATCTGGAAGTAGGGAAAAAGCTGGCCTATGAAGGCTATACAAGTTTTTAATTGGTTCAAACTAATTACTTTCCAGCTAATCAGGCCTGATTAGCTGGACATTGACTCTGACAAATCATACAGGATTGCCCTGTTTAAAAATATAATTGTGTTTATAAAAGGGGGATAGAACCTCTGGGATTTTCCTGGGGGTTCTATAGTTTTAGGCCTACTACAATCACAGTTGTAATACTCCCCCTCCTATAGATTTTCCAGACTACAGAAATACATCTATCTGATGAGTAGTTCCCCTAACTGTATACTGAATAGTAAAACCATATAGTTTCCCAATCGACTGCACCAAGGATAACCCTAAGCCGGAAGAAGTGGTCTCTGAACCTTTTGCAAAGCGTTCGAACAACTGAATAGGGTCCTGATGGTAAGCATTACCACTATTTTCAATCTTAAACTGATGGTTGGTAACGGAGATATTTAGATAGCCCTGGCGAATATTATGGAAGATTGCATTCCGAATCAAATTCCCGAAGAAGATCTCTGCCAGGTCAGGATTCATAGTGACAATCATTGCTCCGGAAACGTCAACTTGTGTAGTCAGCTCTTTATAGGTGACAACTTCCCAGAGTTCTTCCAGTAATCGTCGGGTAAGAGATGCCACGTCTACAGTTTCTGTAATAGGAAATTGCTTATTGTCAATCTTTGCGAGCAACAACAAGGTTTTGTTAAGGCGGGACATACGACTCAGGTTTTGCTCAACAACCTGTAATAAATCGGCCTGACTAGTAGATAGCAAAGGATCTTCAGTTAATAACTCGATCTGGTTGCGGGCAATTGCCAATGGGGTTTGAAGTTCGTGGGATGCATTTTCGGTAAACTGCTTCTGTTGCTGGTATGTACGATATGCCTTCAACATCCATTGACTTAATGCTTCATGTAACTCTGAAAATTCACGTATATGAGTATCTTCAAAAACAATAGAGGCATCCGAGTCTAGCCGATAGCTATGAATTTTTTGTAATGTAGTATGAAAAGGTCGCCATACTCGTTGTAAAACTAAACGATTCATAATCAGGAGTATGACCATAAGTGTTATAAAAAGTACAATTACTGCCCTTAACAAAATGGAAAGAAGCCTGCGAGAGTCTGTTAAAGAGGAAAAAATAGTCAGCTTATATGGCTGGTTTGCATACGAAAAGGTGGTTTCCAGTTTGCGGTAAGGCTCCAGTTCCTGTTCCAACGGCTCAAACACCTGAGTATCTGAATGTTTATCTTTTATACTTGCGGCCTCCTGATTTGAAACAGGCTTAAGTTCAAAATCTGTCTTTCGTCCGGAATGCATATTCAACAAAGCTGGATTATGAGTAGTCTCACGAATAATCTCAAACTTACGGTTGTCAAGGTATTCATCTACAGTATGATAGATCGCTGACCGAATCTGAAAATAGAAAAACGCCGTCCAGGGAATGAGTACAACCAGCAGTATAAGTAGAAAGGAACGAGTGGTAATCTGAAGTAATGTACGCTTTTTCATTCTCTGAAAAGTTTATAACCCAGTCCATATACAGCCTGAATGGTAAAGAAAGCACTTGCCTCACTCAGCTTCCGACGTAAATTTTTGATCTGAGAATACAGAAAGTCAAACGAGTCGGATTGATCACTGTTATCACCCCAGATATGCTCAGCTAAAGCCGTTTTACTTAGTACACGTTCTGGATTGGAGGCAAAGAACAGCAATAATTCATACTCTTTCTTGGTAAGTACAAGTTCAGTAGCATTGATACGAACCTTCTGACTTTCAATATCTATTTCCATATTCTCAAAATGTACGGAGTGATTGCCTTCAAATTTTAGTCGACGGAACAAGGCTTGTAATCGGGCATTGAGTTCAGACAGATGAAAAGGTTTGGGCAGGTAGTCATCTGCGCCTTGCTGCAATCCGGTAATACGATCATCTACGGAATCTTTCGCAGATAGGATAATTACTCCTGTATTGGTTCTCTGCTTACGCAATAGTGTCAACAGATTCAACCCGTTTCCTCCAGGCAGGGTGATATCGAGCAGGATACAGTCATAGGTATATACACCAATCTTCTCTTCGGCCTTCTCATAGTTGGTAGCTACTTCACATATATACCCACTACGCTCCAGATAGGTAGTTAGTGTATCTACCATTTGCAATTGATCTTCAACAATAAGGATTTTCATACAATGAGTTTGTAATACTCAAAGTTGAAGATAAATTCTGTAGATTTTCGGGATTGGAGAAAAGAAAACCGGACTTGAGTTGCCAGATAACTATCCTAAATCAAGGCAGATAGTATATTTCTTTGAAAAAATACTGTTTTCAATCACAGTTCTTTTAGAAGATGTTTAGATTATTTTAAAAGAAGTTCAACAAGCCAATTTATTTACCTAATTGTTTAGACAGCCTATTAAAGATAAAAGGCTGCTGTCAATAACCAACAGGAGGCTCTATGAATCGTTAAAATAATCAGGTTATTGTTCCATTTTCCAAAGGAATGGCCCATTCCCAGTTAACGTTATTCCATCTATTACAATGTCATTAGTATGATGTCCAGCTATATATACGCTGTTGTCTGGGCTTGCAGCAACATCATTTCCAGAATCTATTGAGGAGCTTCCAGCCTGTCTTATCCATTGAATATCCCCCAAATCACTATATTTGGCCACAAATACATCATCTTCTCCACTAGAAGCTACAGTAACATTCCCGAACTTAGCGCTACCATTAAAATATCCGGTTATATAGACATTGTCCATACGATCAAGTGTAATCCCATAACTTATATCTTTTCCTGCACCACCAGATGTGCGTTGCCAAATCATAGCTCCTGTGGTATCTAATCTCATAATGCACATATCAGCATCGCCAGCACTAAAGTAAGTGATTCCATCAAAATCTGCCGACTCAGTGAAATAACCAGTAACATAAACATTATTTGACTTATCCACTACAATACTCTGAAACTCATCGTCCTTAAACCCATTTGCAGTATGAACTACCTTTACTTCACCATCAGCATTCAATTTTACCAGAAAGCCTTCTTTTCCTCCATAACTAGTATAGGTAAGGTTACCCAAAGTAGCACTTTCAACAAAAAAACCTGCCACGAAGATATTGCCTAAGCCATCAACAGCAATACCACATCCACTATCATTGCCACTATCACCCATTTGTTTTACCCATTGTACACTACCCAAATCATCTAGCTTTGCAACAAAAATATCCGTCCCCCCATGACTTGTTACCAAACTACTCCCAAAAGTAACTGTCTCACTAAAAGCACCAGTAAGATAAGGCCGACCTGAAATATCTGTTGCCAAACTACGTGCTTCATCTTTACCTATACCTCCTGCACTCTTTGCCCATAGTAATTTAGCCTCTGAATCATATTTTGCCCAAAAGACATCCTTATCTCCATTACTGAGTAAAGAATTGTTTTCAAAGGTAGTATTACCATAAAAATTTCCTGCAATATATATATTGCCCATATTATCAACCACAATATCAGCGGCTTCTTCTTTATCTGTACTACCAGCACTTTTAGCCCATATAATATTACCTAAATGATCATACTTAGCAATTAGAATATCATAATCCCCTTTGCTTGTTAAGGTAATACTATCTAGAGTAACAACACCTGAAAAATTTCCAGTGATATATAGATTTCCTCCTTTGTCAGCATAGGTTGCAACCATCACCATATCTCCGGCAATATCTTTTACAAAATTACTAGAAGAAACTTCATCCTTTTTACAGGATAGAATCAGCATACATATGGCCATGCAAAACACTGCCAAACTTCGTAATTGATATCGGAACATAATAGAATATATGTAATTACCTATTCATGAAAAAACACTTATATAGATACTAATTAGCACAGAAATACATCAAGAAGAAAAAAACAAAGATATCTTTTTCTTCTTGATTGAATAGAATAAACTCTGCTCCGGCACTTTGTCCAAAATAACTTCGTATCGCACTAAATAATCCTATCCCTTAAAAAAAACTTACAATAAATTAAAAAGCGAAGGGTTCGTACTTTATATTTATACTATTCTGTAAATACAGCTTTTAGATCAGATTATTTTAAAAGTAAAGACAACATCTGAATTTACAGATACAAGTAATCATGTTATACCCCAAAAACCCTTACAATATCAATGAATGATTTTCACATTAACCGCCGCCAGTTTCTGAAATCGGCTTCTGCTTCACTGGCATTAACTACGCTGGGTGCTAATGCAATGGATATTCTGTATCCACCTAAAAAACTTCGTGTAGGGCTGATAGGTACTGGCTGGTATGGGAAAAGTGATTTATTTCGGTTGATACAGGTTGCACCCGTTGAAGTAGTAGGATTATGTGATGTAGATAAACATTTATTAACAGAGGCCGCAACCATGGTCAGCCAGCGGCAACAGTCCAAAAAGACTCCAGCTCAGTATGGCGACTATCGCAAACTGTTATCGGAGCAAAAACCAGAGATAGTATTGGTTGGTACTCCTGATCACTGGCATGCTCTTCAAGCTATTGATGCCATGAAAGCAGGTGCTCATGTATATGTACAAAAGCCTATCAGTGTAGATGTTCTGGAAGGTGAAGCAATGGTGGCAGCTGCACGAAAATACAAACGAGTAGTACAAGTGGGTACTCAACGTAAAAGTACCCCTCATTTGATCGAAGCAAAGAAAAACATTGTAGATGCTGGCTTATTGGGTAAGGTTTCACATGTTGAAATGTGTTGCTATTATCATATGCGAAACAATGGCAATCCTCCAACTCAGGCTATTCCTGACTTTTTTGATTATGATATGTGGACAGGTCCTGCTCCTATGCGTCCCTTTGATGGATTGCCTCATACACGCTGGTGGCGTACATTTATGGAATATGGCAACGGTATTATTGGTGATATGTGCGTTCATATGCTGGACACTGTACGTTGGATGTTAAAACTGGGATGGCCCAAACGAATCAGTTCTACAGGAGGAATTTATGTACAGAAAGAAGGTAAATCGAATATTGCAGATACACAAACGGCAGTGTTTGAGTATGATGAACTAAACTGTGTGTGGCAACACCGCACCTGGGGAACTGCTGCTAATCCAGACTATCCATGGTCTTTTACGTTGTATGGAGACAAAGGTACCCTAATAGCTAGTACCATGCAGTATGATTTTATTCCGACAGGGCAAGGACAAAAGATTCACAAAGATGTAGTATACGAAAAAGAGAAGTATCCTGAAGATCTGAAGGAACAAGGTATTGAGCTTAATGCCGCTCCGGCAACCCGACTGCATATGTTGAATTTCCTTGGTGCAATAGAAACCAATGGGCGACCTGTAGCCGATATCGAAGAAGGCCATATCTCTACAGCCAGTTGTATACTAGCAAACATTGCCATGCAGACAGGTCGACCACTTACCTACGATCCGATAGCTCGGCAGGTAATCGGAGATCCAGATGCTACTCGTCTACTGGCACGTTCGTATCGTAGCCCATGGATACACCCAGATCCGGAACATGTCTGAATGTATTTACAGAAGCATGGTAGGACATTTATAAGTATCCTACCATGTTGAAAAATTTATATCATCCGGATAAAATATCAGCTACTCTTAGTTATTATAATCTGTTTGCTGATATCCATTCCAGAAACATGTTATAAAAAATACAGAATGCTGTTTGAACCATCACAAAAGAGTTGATAGTTGCCTCTATCTTTTATTCAGAGTCTAGTTTTTGTGCATGTTTGATGATTTTATAAACCTTACCATGCATATCAACTATCGGGTTATAGCTTCCTCTGATATGTACTTTTTGCCCCTCACTATTTAGACGTTCAAATATTCCTTCTACAAATTCTCCCTTTCGGAGCTGTTGCCAGAAATGTTTATACTTTGCAGATTCCGCATCTTGTTTTAAAACAAATAAGGAATGATGTTTACCACTAATTTCTTCAAAGTCATAGCCCATCAGATCGAGAAACTTTCGATTAGCATGCAGGACATTTCCTTCTATATCAAACTCAACAATCGCATATACCTTATTAATGGCGGTTAGTTGATTGCTACTATCTAATGCTTGTAATTTGGACTGGGTAACGTCCTGAGCAAATTTGATAACCTTGATTACTTCCTGCTGTTGTCCAAATACAGGAGTATAACTTGCACTAAGCCACTTTTCTTCGCCATTCTTTGTAAATCGCCTGGCTTCGCCCACCTGAGGATGTCCATTACTTAACTCTTCCCAAAAAATTCGGTACTCTGCACTAATAACATGCGATGGATCAACAAAAATTGCATGAGATCTGCCTACAATCTGTTCCAGTTTATAACCCATTAGGTTCAGGAAGTTAGAATTAGCAGTGAGTATTTTTCCAGTTGGATCAAATTCAATGGTAGCCAGTGTGCTATTTACAGCGGCAGAAAGCCCTCTCAATTCAATACTCTGCCTCTCAATCTCTTCCTGACTCGTAATTAACTCCTCCATATTCTGGCGTAGCTCTTCCTCCTGAGCTTTAAGCTCTTCCATCTGTTGCTGAGCAGCAATCTCCAGTTGCTTTTGATGTGTTATATCTATAGCTAATTTTACTACTTTATAATATTTACCTGCATTATCTCGAACAGGAGCATAAGATACCTGCATCCAAACTGCAGTCTTATCCTTTTTCAGACGTACTACTTCTCCGGTAAAAGCATTACCTTGTTGTAGGTTTTGCCAGAACCGGACATAATCTGTACTTTGTGCATACACAGGATCTACAAACAAACGATGTTGTTGTCCCTGTATTTCATCTTCTTCATACCCTACCGTTTGTAGAAAATTAACATTAGCTTTCAGTATATTGCCCTGCATGTCAAATTCAATACAGGCAAATGTATCACTCACAGTACGAAAAGCGAGAAGCAAATTCTGAGCTTCTGCCTCCCGAATGCGTACTTCTTCCTGAACTACTGATAAAGCATCCATACTTTCACGCAATACATCCTCCTGTGCTTTAAGCTGCTCCTGCTGCAGCTGACTTTCTTTTAATAAAGCACCTAAGGCTTCACTCTTTTCGAACTGCTCTGTAATGTCATATCGGATACCAATATATTTGATTGGATTCCCCTCTGCGTCCAATACGGGAGCAATCGTTGCATCTACCCAATAAGTAGTACCATTTTTTGCCCTGTTTTTAAAGGTTCCCCGAAAAATACGACCACTCTTTATTGTTGTCCACATATCCTTGTACAAGGACTTAGGGTTTTCTGGATGCCGGACAACATTATGTGGTTTGCCAAGCGCCTCCTCTCGTGACCAACCAGATACTTCACAAAATCGGTCATTGACAAACGTGATATTTCCATATAAGTCAGATTCTGAAAGCAATGCTGCCTGGTTAAGAACATGCATACGGGCATCTAACTCACCTTTTAAACGAGCATTCTCCTGAAGTTTTCGCTGCATTTCTTCCTGAGTAGCAGCCATTTCTTCCATATTCTGACGCAATACCTCCTCCTGAAGCTGGAGATTCTCAGTCTGTTTCTGTGATTGAGCTAACAACTCTTGTGTACGCTGATATACGTGTGCATTTGCAATAGTAGAAGCGATACTTTCCCCTAATTTTTCAACAAATGCAATATGATAAGGCTCAAAAGAATTAAAAGAAGCGAGTTCGACTACTCCTAGTACCTGATCATTGAGTTTCAAAGGAACCAATACCAAACAATGGGGAGCACTCTTACCCAATCCGGAAGTTATGTGCACATAAGTACCAGGAATATCAGTCAGGTAAATGGTTTCTCCTTCCAGATAACATTGTCCGGTTAGTCCCTCGCCTGCCACAATCTGCTTACGAATATATTTTTTTCTATCATAGGCATAGCAGGCTACCATTTCAAGTGTATCTTCAGTAGAAGGGTCATCATTTTGAGCATGAACGACAAACAGTCCGCCCTGATTAGCCCCCATATACTTAATCAGATTAGCAAGGATTGCATCATATAACTGTTCTCCATATGTATTCTTTTCACGAAGAATCTCTACAAACCGGGCTAATCCTTCTGTTGTCCAGGTACGCTCATGTTCTTTTCTCGCAATTTCCTTCATACGTTGGCGCATACTCGCCAATGCGATTATCAACGGATTCTGCTTCTGAGTAGAGTTTGAATCATCAATCAATGCAAAGTCTGCCTGCAAATTACCTTCCTCAATTTGTCTGATAAATGTGGAAGCTTGCTGGTTCTGCTCGCAAAGTTGCAGATATTCTGTGTTAGATTTTTGCAAGCCTTTCAGCTTTTTGGAATCAATAAGTGCAAAGGGTAGTAACATGTAGTCTTTAGAGGATATGTATAAATAGGAAATACAAGTCAGTGAAGGCTACAAAAGAATAGTGTTGACTTTAACAAGCCAACCTATCACCACAACCGGATAATTGCCTCACACAAAACTTTTCAGAAAATGGTTTGCAAATTCCAACAGAAGAGTCCCAATACACAACTCACTGCATATCAAAACATTAAAAAACAAAACTAAGCATTATTACTTACTTCATACAGAAAGAATTTTCTCTAAATATTGCACTGTATTTTTAGGGGGTATTTAGAGAAAATCACGATTATATTCAAAGAGCCATGGATCGTATTCAGAAGTGCGACAGAAAGAAACACTAGTGATCTACAAGATTATTAGTTGCCATTTACAGGTATCTAATAGACATTTTTTCTATAAAATGCCATTGTCAAAGTTATATTCAGTTGTATGCATAAACCAATACTATAACGCCCTATTTATGCTCCTCTACAAATACAGAGAGTGTTTTATAAAAACAGTAGCCTAAAAACTATAAAACACACAGAATCAATACACTTCCTATAGGAAACAATACATTTACTATGTATAATTGCCCAAAGCTGTTACGCACCAAAACACCCTAACATCTTTGTTTCATACCCTTTACTACTCAACTTTTTACACTTATGAAGCCTCTCTTATTTTTTATCAGCAGTCTATTTGTATTTCTGGAGTTACATGCCCAAAATCTGTTAGCGGTTGAGGGGCATATTGATAGTTGGAAAAACAAAAAAGTATTTCTACTCAAGGCTGTTAGTCATAAAGCTTATGGCAATGTGTATGAAAAGATCGATTCTGTTCATACCCGAACTGGTAAATTCAGCTTTAAACATCCAGTGCAGGAGATCAACTTCTATGCTCTGGCAACAGAAGATCTCTCAAATAAGGTGCAATTTATCTGGGATACCACGATACAGATACAAGGTAAAGATATACATTCTATCACATTACAAAGTTCTACGCTTAGTCAATCATGGCGTACTTTCCAACAAACAGTTATCAACCCAATTCGCGAGAAGGAACAAGAGTTCGAAATCAGCTATCATAAGGCACTCAAAGAACAGGATTCAGCGAGAGTAAAAGCTATTGCCATACAGAAAGAAAGTGTACAAGACCAGATTACAACGAAAGAGATAAATTACCTTGGTAGAAATCTTAAAAATTTCCTTAGTCTTCATTACTTAACCTATTATTGGCAGTTAATGGGTGTAGAGGGTAGCCAACGAGTTATAAACAACTGGCCTGAAGATTTGAAGAGCCATTCTTTAGCCACTCAATTATTAAAAGAAATCAAAATTGCTGATACAGTAAATACAGGAAACAAAGCTCCGGTAATTATTACCCGTGATGTAGATGGTATTCCGTTTAACTCATCTACTCTTGCAGGTAAATACATACTGATTGACTTCTGGGGAACGTGGTGTGGTCCATGCATAGCTCTTTTACCGGAACTAAAAGAAGCTTATCTGAAATACAAAGACAAGAATGTGGAGTTTATCAGTATAGCCTATGAGAAAAAGGAAGATGTTAAAAACATTAAGCCCTTAATAAGAGGACGCTATAATATCACATGGACACAACTGTATCAGGAAAAAGGTAACAGCCATCAAGATAGCATTATCAAAAAGTATATGATTGAGTCTTTTCCTACTGTAGTATTAATCAGCCCAGAAGGAAAAATAGTATCAAAAGCATCCAGCAAAGAGGGTTTAGCTAAAGCGAAACAAATCCTGGACAGTGTTTTAGAAAAGTAATCACAATCGCTACATTAACCAACCTGTGAACAATAAAACAATCTCTTGTCTATTTGGCAAGAGATTGTTGACCATCTGCTAGTATTCAATAGTTTTCAGGTCCATTGAAGATCTACCTATTGAATTTACCAACGTATATTCCCCAAAAATATATAGTATCTTTAAAACCAGGTTTCTATTCTTCATCAGCACCATGTATAAGCTGAGCATACTTTATGACCTTATATACTTGCCCATCCAGATCAAACACAGGACTATAACTACCTTTTATCCATATTTTCTTTCCACTTCGGGTGACGCGTTCAAAATTACCACTAATCGCCTCTCCCAAACGTAATTTTCTCCAAAATTGCTCATACTCATAAGTATCTAACTGTTCTTTATCCACAAATAGTGAATGATGTTTATGTAGAATAGCTGTAAGATCATAGTCCATCAATTTTAGAAAATTATCATTGGCCATCAGCACTTCACCATTTGTAGTAAACTCAATAACAGCAAACGCTTTGTCAATAGCCTGTAGTTGCCCCTGCATATCCAAAGAGGCTTTTTTATGGTGAGTAACATCCTGCGCAAACTTAATTATCTTAGTTACCCTTCCCTGATCTGTGATAGGGGAATAACTAGCATGTAACCATACTTTATTCCTGTTTTTTGTCAATCGGGCAAACTCTCCTATCTGTGGTATACCTTGATTAAGATTCTTCCAAAATTGGGCATAGTCATCGGAATTTCGATAAATAGCCTCAACAAACATGTTATGATGCTTTCCTTTGATATCTTCCAATGAATAGCCCATCAGATTAAGGAAGTTGGCGTTGGCATCCAGTATAGTACCATTTTTATCGAATTCAATGGTAGCCATTGTATTATTTACTGACGTCATAATACCTTCCAGTTCACGCGACTGTTGAATATCAATTAGGGAACCGGCGATTCTAAGAGGGCGCCCGTTATTATCCCGCAAGGTATTTCCGACGGCTCTGAACCACTTAAAATTTCCATTACGCAGTTTTAACTGATATTCAACATCATAAGGTGTCTGTCCACTGAAATCAAGCAAATGTGCAGAAAAGGCAGCTAACGTTCTTTCTTTATGATCCGGATGCAATAGATTAGACCACGAATCCAGACGATTTGGAAAATCCCTCTCATTTGTATAACCCAACATATGACGAAATTTGTCTGTCCATTGAAAAGGAGTGTTATCTGTAAATTCCAGGTTAGCAGGTACCACCATATCCCAAAGCCCTTCCGTAGTAGTGCGGGCAGCCAGATCAAAACGCTGAAGTAGATCGTTAACTTGTGCCTGCCGACGTAACATCTCTTCCTGTGTAGCCTCCATCTCTTCCAGGTTCTGACGTAATTCCTCTTCCTGTGCCCGTAGGCTTTCAGCTTGCTGCTGTGACATGGCTAGCAATTTCTGCGTCATACTTGTAACAGTTGCATTTGCAATTGTTGAGGCAATACTCTCTCCCAGTTTTTCAATGAATTCAATCTGATAAGGTTCAAACTTTGAAAAAGAAGCCAGCTCAATTACACCATGTACTTTATCATCTAGCTTAAGAGGAACGATAAGAATGCAGCGAGGTGTAGCCTCTCCTAGTCCGGAGCTAATGTTTACATAATTTTGAGGGATCTCAGTCATATAAATTGTGTCTCCTTCCAGGAAACATTGTCCCACAAGCCCCTCACCTGCACTCATTGTTTTGGTAAGAAATTTTTTGCGGTTATAGGCATAACATGCGACCATTTCCAGACTAATATTGCTTCTACTAAGTCTGTTACTACTAAGTTTATCACCACTATTTCCCTTTCGATGCTGTAACTGTTCTCCTCTTTCTGTTGTCTCACTTGCCACAACTAATACCTCTTTCTGCATTGCATCTTCTTCTCTAACCACAAACAAACCTCCCTGATTGGCTTTCAGGTATTTGATAAGAGAAGCCAAAATCTGATCGTAGAGTTGTTGTATATCTGTATGGTGTGAACGCAAAATATCTACAAACTGCGCCAACCCTTCTGTAATCCAGGTGCGTTGTGCTTCTTTTTCTGCCATTGCCTTCATATGATCACGCATTTGCAACAATGCCTCAGCAAGTGAGTTCTCTGAAGTGGCTGTATTCTCTGTGTTACTCCAACCAGGATAGTCTTCCATCAAATTACCTTCCTGGATAGCTTTGATAAATGTACGAGCATTTTCAATATCAGTAAGCGTTTTCTGGAAAGACTGATGAGTCTGAGTCGCTTTTCGCCATTGTGCTAATGTAGAAATTCTGAACATAGAGTTTTGCTATTAATTGATTGATACGATACAAATTATATCCTTGCTCTTTATTCAATGCACCTTATCACACATAAACCACCACCACACATAAGTATTATTACTTAGTACAATAGCACATTTTATCATTAATTCGTATTGAATAGACGAGGTTTTATGCTTTTCGATAGAGTATTTTATTATGTCGATCAAGACATATTTTTCTATGTTAGATAACCAGAAACCGTATGCATGCCAACTATCTGGTTTTCTGTACAATCCATGGAACCAGTTAATTAGTCCCATACAGAAAATGGATTTCTGAAACTAACAGGTCTACTGGAAAGTTTAGGGACATACCCCTGAAATACCCCCTTCACAACCTATAATGCCATTCAGGTACAACTATACCCTTAGGATGTCATTTGTGTAGTCAGGTACCTCATTTACAACAGTTGACACACAAGCAGATAGCTTTATATAGCCAGATGGATCAATTTTACATCAACAAACTCAATGTCTTAGTCTTACAACACATGTAAGCACCATAACTCTACAAGCTATTTTAACAACTATAAACAACTATGAAAACTTCCTTTATTTATCTGGGACTACTCGTTTCTCTGATTACATCTACAAGTTGTACTGAACCCAATCCTTCACCTAGCCCAGGTGGAGAAGGAGGACACACATCTCCACCTATTGTTACGATTAAAACAATAGCTGGCAAGGATACCAAACCCGGTTATGCAGATGGAGCAGGAACCAATTCACAATTTGACAATCCCTGCCAGATGACAATTGACAAGAATGATAACATTTATATTATTGATCAACTTAAAAGTTACATTGGTGGTACAGTAATTCGCAAGCTGGATCCCCAGGGTAATGTCACTACTTTTGCCACAGGATTTGGTGCCATTACAGATATATGTGTAGACCCTCGTGATGGAGTAACGCTTTACGCTGTTGATAGCGGAGACAAGTTGGGGGTTCCAAATGGCATATTTCGTATCACCTCTACCGGGCAAGTTACCCGGCTTAGTACCAGTACCAGAAAGACATATGAAGATGGACCATTGGCGACAGCGAAATTTGATCAACCTGTGGGTATTGTCATGGACAAACAAGGTAATCTTTATATTGCAGATGGTTTGGAGCGGTGTGTACGCAAAGTAAATCTGACTACAGGAATGGTAAGCACCTTTGCCGGAAAAGTGGACATGAATACTCAAATCTGTAACTATAAAGATGGAGCAGCCAATGTAGCGGAATTTTGCCGATTTGATGATTTAACAATGGATGATGATGGCAATCTGTATATTCCTGATTGGTTTAATCACCGGATACGTAAGATCGCTCCCGATGGCACTGTGTCTACTTACATCGGATTGGGTACAGGGTATGGCAAAGACTGCCTTCTGGAAAAGTCCACAGTATATGAACCACATCGTGTACACTATGATTCCTATAGTAAACAACTATTTGTTGTAGACCAGGCAGGATTACATATTAATATGGTTACTACAAACAACTATGTATTCCGACTGACTAATCATGTGCTTTCAGCTGACTATGCAGATACGAGTCCAGGTCATTCAAATACCTGTTATGGGTTGGTTGTAAACAAAAAAGGAGAGGTAATCTATCTGGATAAGTACAATCACTGCATTCGTAAAGCAACCTATGTATGGCCTAATTGAAGTTATTGCTTCATAAACATAAAACTTACTCACTCTTTATTCTTGGGGGGTATAGTCCCCCCAAGCCTTTCACCAAAAACCCACACTCATTTTTGGGTTCAGAAGCAAGTCAGAAGTAAAATTCCTGAAATTCCCGTTTGAACTACTATAGCGACCTTTTCGATTCTCGACTAGAATTGAATAAATCCCGGAAGCTACCTGATGCTATTTATCTATTTATCCTCTCCACAATTTCATTGATCTACAAAAACACCTCAATTACCGAATACTCAATCACCAGATATCCTACACAGGTATATATGAGTACAAATGCCTATAGCAATCCCCTTCACCTCTTTGATAATCTGACGATTACTCCCGCTCAGAGTTTTGCATTTCAATTAGAACATTTCCCTTTTTATACACGCACACTAGTTTAAAATTCATGAAATCTTTTTTAGTACTATGCTTCACATCGGTCCTTATTTGTTCTGGATATTCAGTGGTTTGGGCTCAATCACCCGCAGGTATCTCGACTAATTTAAATCTATGGCTTAAAGCCAATACAGGTGTTACCGGAACTACCACTGTTACAAATTGGATAGATAATAGCACACAAACAAACAATGCAACAGGATCTGCACCAGCCCCGTCCTATATTACTACAGGCACTACCTTATTCAATTACAATTCAGATCTACAATTTACAGCTGCATCATCTCAGATGTTAAGTTTGACAGCTGCCAAAAATCCGCTTGGCTCAGGAACTCAGGCACGTACATTCTATACAGTTACCTTCCCTTCTTCTGCAATTGATAAAAACACAGTAATTGGACAAGGCACTAATGCTACCGGAACGACTAATCAGGGCAGACATCTTCGCTATATAACCAATACCAACCGCCTCATTGTGGATACAGATGGTCGGGTAAGAGGTTCTGCCTCTGCTACTAATAGCAGACCATTCATTGCTACATTCTCAGTTGCGGCTTCTGAAACTCAGGCATTAAGTGCATCCACCTTTGGAGCAATCAATGGGGTTACAACTTCTATTACTTCCTATAGCAACGGTTCTGCCAATAGTAGCATCAACACAGCTAGTACACTGGCGCAGATTGGACACCGCCCTGCCGAAACCAACTATTTTGATGGAAGAATAGCTGAAATAATTTCTTATCCGGGCATTCAGCAACACAACGCCAACAAGTGGAATCGTATCTTGCTGTAAAATATGGCATTACAATGACCAACAACTACCTTAATTCCGCAGGTAGCACTATATTTACAGTAGCTTCGCCCTACAATAATAATATCATTGGAATTGCGCGGGATGATAATAGCAGCCTGCTACAACGTCAATCACACAACTATGACGATTCTGCACGGGTTTACCTTTCTACGTTAACAGCCAATAATACAACCAATACAGGGTCATTTCTTACTAACAATCAGTACATTCTGATGGGATCTAATAGAAGCAGGCTTCGTGCTACTTCTGCTTCTGTATCTGAAATGCCATTGGGACTATTTTCCAGAATAAGCCGTGAGTGGAAGGTAACCAATACAGGCTTTACAGGTACATTTAACTGGGATGTGACGTTAGAGTCTGGTATTGGCGGATTAAACCCAAGCGACTTACGTTTGCTGGTAGATACAGATGGAAACTTTAGTGATGCCACTACCCATTCTCCACTCAGTGGCCTTACCTTTTCTGTATCTGGCAATACTGTTAGTGTCTCGGGTATTTCTATTACAATGATCCCAACAGGTACAACACGATTCATTACTCTGGCATCTTCTGCCAGTACTACACCACTACCAGTTGCATGGCTTAACTTTAAAGGATATGCACAAAATGAGGGAGTTATATTGCAATGGAATTTAGCGTCTGAAACTAACAATGCCAAATTCACAGTAGAACGCAGTCTGGACGGGATTCATTATGAGGCTATTGCTACTATTACTGGAAAAGGCACTACCAGTCAACAATCACCTTATTCCTATACAGATACCAATCCACTAGTGGCGACTGCGTATTACCGTATTCAACAAACAGATGTTACTGGCGAGTCTAACTATTCTTCTGTCATCTCAATCTCTTACACATCCAAAAGACCAACTACACAATTTACAGTTTTTCCAAATCCTGCTCGTTCTACAGATAGTATCTCTTTATCCTTTGAAGGAACAACACCTGCTTATACAGATTACACAATCTATGACTTCTCCGGACATATACTTAATTCTGATAAATTAAAAGCACCAGATACACGTATCTTTACGATGAACACTCAACTGATTAAAGGTGTGTATCTGGTTCGCTTAACAGGAGAAGGTGTGGAAAGCAAGTTTCAGAAGCTGGTTATTGAATAACACTTAGAAACAGTATAAAATTAATAGTCCAGATTTTGTTATTTGGATATCTATCTGAGTTACAAAACCTGGACAAAGCGATTATATAAAGAGATCAGTTATTGAGTCTAATTTTTATTCCAGAACTTTAGCACTATAAGTATAAATAGGCTAACGAAATCATTGCTGATATGATAAAATATGGATATTATTCCTCCTTAAAAGTTATAATGATACCCTCATTTTCAAAAATACTCTCCACAAACTTTACAAGTTTCTGACGTGGACCTACATGGATTATAAGATAAACACTGCTTCCATTAATTGTAAGAATAGCATCTTCACCCCAGATCCTTTGCTTATCTAACTCATTAATTAGTATTTTACATGATAATGACTCCGTATTTATCTGAAGATCTAGTATTGTATAATAAGGATTTTGCAATTGGAGTTGATAGACTATATCAGACAATTTGCTCTCTTCTGAGAAAATAGCCGTATATTCGAAAGACATACCTGATAAAAATTATAATATTTCTGTTACACCTTATACTTTGCTATTTTCTTTTTCTTGATAACAACGGGGAACGACTTATCTTCATTTACATTGGTGTATTCATATACGTAAAGGTTTGTACCTTTTTGTTCAAGAATCCATGATTCGTTTTTTTGTCTAGAACCTACCAGGTTAACTCCTAGCTCCCAGTTACAGGTACAATACAATGAATCTCTATTTAAAATAGCTTCCATTGAGGGATAGTTTCTTTGTTGTAATGCTCCGTTGATCAGGGTAATATTATATCTTTCATACCATTGATCTGAGTAATTATCTATCCCATTCTCTACATATTGTACAAAGGTAGTAACAATATGTGTTGCTGTAAACTGTAGGTGTTTATCTATGTACCTTATAGATCCCAAATTTCGAATTGAATCATTTGATTTTCCTATAACAATATATTCATTAGAAGCGCTTTTTTGAAGGTCAAAGAGATATGTCTCATTGGATTCTACTGGAAGAATGATACACTCATCATGAACTGTATCTATATTAATAGATAAGTATCTATCAGGACGAGTAGAGCAATCACAGGGTAACTTTGTTGCCAGACATTTGCGATAAGTGGTAGATACCCAGTGTTGTTCAATAGATATTATATTCTTACCGGCCTGAGATACCAGACTCAGGCTAGTAAGAAGGAGAAGTATGGAAAACTTAATCAAAATTAGTTTCATTTTTATACTTGAGTGGTAAAATCTATTCCACCGCTTCACCTGCAGGTACTACATCTCCTGTTCTCATCTGCTTGCGAATATTTTCGCGATGCATCATTCCCCACTCGCTTAGTGCATATAATACGTCCCCCAGTGTGTCACTATATTCAGTGAGTTCATACTCTACTAACACGGTTCCTTCTGTATGAATGTGACGTTTTACAAAACCATTCAATTCCAGTTCTTTCAGTTCATTGGAAAGTACACGTGGAGAAATGCCTTTTACTAGTCGCTGTAATTCATTGAATCGCAGGTTGCCTTCCGACAATGCCATAATGATACGCAGTTTCCATTTGCCTCCCAGTACATACAAGGCGTCTCCGATGGCATTGAGGCGAGAATAACACTGTGTAGTGTCGTGATGGGCATGTTTTATTTTTCTTGTTTCCATATTCTCAAGTTATTTAATTTCTAAACCACTAACCTAAAGGTTACTACTAACCTTTTGTATACTACTTACATTTGGATAGCAAATATGCATAATTTTGCTGCATAACAAAAACCCAAGAATATGAAAATCAGAAAAATTATTACCCTGGTTGTGACAGCACTAGCAAGTCTGATGGTTATCTTAAGCGGGATTATGAAGCTAACTAAAAACCAGTCTATTGTAGATGTTATGAACAAAGTAGGTGTAGGTCAATATATTACCTTACTGGGTATCATGGAGATCGCATTTACAGCTTTGTTTATCTATCCTAAAACGATGAAAATCGGCTTTATTTTGCTGACTTGTTATTTTGCAGGAGCCATTGCCACCGAACTCTCCCACAATGGTCCGCTTGTCAATGCCATGATGCCTCTGATACTGGTTTGGATAGCGACATTTTTGAGAGATTCATCCGTATTTTTACCTTCTCCAGAACCATCGAATTCATAAATCACCCAAAGTCAATTATAATGCAATTACTATTAATGGAATCTCATATCACATCTGTCCGGGTTTTGTTGTTTTTGCCTGGCTCAAGTAGCTAGCCATTTCCGAACACTTGAATAGACACACATTTAATCTATTGCTTTTCAACAAACAAAAGCCGACCTTATAAAAGTCGGCTTTTGTAGTTTCGTTAACGATTAAATAGAAACCCTCTCTTTTAATAAATCCATATAAATAAATTCAGTGTTATTGGTCAGCAGTGCAATTAGTTATGGTGGCAACAGATCTGCTGATAGTATCTTCTCTTCTGTGCCAGCCAGTTAACTGTTACAAGCTATACACTGACACGTTACATTTTCGGTGTTTACAGGAATTAAATACAGAAGAGATGTAAGATGAATATATGAGAAAAAAAAATGCAAACAAAAATAACAAAGTAAGCATCTAAAAACAAAATATATGATAAAACTTATCCTATACCCTACCTATCCCAGAACAAACAAGACTCAAAACCCACTCTCTACCAACAAAAAAACTGTTATTTAATCAATACATTCCCACCATAAAAAAATAGTCCGCCTATACTATTTACACACAATTAAAATACAGATTATTCTATAATATCCTCTATATAGCTTTTCAGTTTCGGAATTCTTTTACATCAGATTGGGTTACCCTCTATAATAAAAGACATACCATAATACTAACAAAGACATACCATGCAATTAGGAATAAGTACATTTGGTGAAGTAGCATATGAGAACGTATCCGGCCATGCAGTGAAGGCACATCAACGCATGCAGGAGTTGCTGCTAGAGGCTAAGCTGGCAGATGCAATCGGACTGGACGTATTTGCTGTAGGTGAACATCACCGCTCCGACTTCATTATCTCTGCTCCGGAAGTAACACTGGGAGCCATTGCTGCTGTGACCAAAAATATCCGTTTATCCAGTTCTGTTACCGTGTTGAGTTCTGCCGATCCGGTACGAGTATTTCAGAACTTTGCCACTGTAGACCTTCTTTCCAATGGTCGTGCGGAGATCATGGCAGGTCGTGGCTCTTTTATTGAGTCTTTCCCACTTTTTGGTTATAGCCTGAATGATTATGATGAGTTATTTGCGGAAAAGCTGGAATTGCTGGTACAGATCAACGAAAATGAAAAAATAAGCTGGAAAGGCAAACATCGTGCATCTATTCAAAATCTAGGTGTATATCCGAGACCTTATCAGCAAGCATTACCTATATGGATTGCAGTTGGTGGTACTCCGGCTTCTGCTGTGCGTGCTGGCAAGATGAACCTACCCATGACAGTAGCTATTCTGGGAGGTATGCCAGCTCAGTTTGTTCCATTTGTCAACCTCTATCGGCAGTCAGCAAAAGAAGCAGGACACAATATAGATCAACTACAACTGGCTATTAATTCCCAGTTTTACATTGCTGAAGATTCGCAGACAGCTGCCAGTGAATTTTATCCTTCTTACGAATTGCTCATGAATCGGGTTGGGCGCGAAAGAGGTTGGTCACCTATGACACGTCAGCAATTCGAATTTCTACGTTCTCCAGACGGGCCACTGTTTGTAGGTAGTGTACAGGATATTATCAATAAACTACGTTATCAGCACAAGTTATTTAACAATACCCGATTTCTGGGTCAGATCATTAAAGGAGCATTACCTCATGAAAAGATTCTGCGGTCTATTGAGTTATTAGGAACCGAAGTAGCTCCAGTTATACGAAAAGAGTTAGGTGTTACCTCTGAACTGCAGGAAAAATAAAGAAGTGGTGAGTCTACTTTAATGCATAAATCACTGTCACATTATTAAAAATACGACAGTGATTTATTTGTATAATACACATTATCAACTATATAGTATTCAAGTCCTACTTTTCACTTGTTGCAGCAGGGCAAAATAAATATTCCCAAATCTAACATATATCCCTTTGCTAGCTGAAAATATTTACTTATAATTTATTAGTAAGACAGTAACAAACATATAACCTCCTGCATTGACCACTAAACCATGTATGATTAATTTTATGTACCTTAGCAGCCACTCAGCTATTCTTCATACAGTCAAGGTCCTGCTACACGTAAAGTCTATTTATAAACTAAATGCCCTCCTCTTTTCGTTTATTGGTTCTGAAAAGTAATAAAGACGAGATCGCTACTTTACAATCCATCTTACAACAAAACTTTCCCAACTGGACATACTACATTTTCATGGAAAAGGAAGAGTTATTGCGTTTTCTGGAACAGGAAAATACTGTTTCATTACTTCTTTTGGATAGTGAAATGTCAGAAGGAGAAAGCCTGGATCTTCTCAGGCAATTACGGTTGTTGCAGTCAGGAGAATTACTTCCTATAGTTGGTTTCTGCCCAAATGCCAGTTTAGCTACAACCAATGCACTGATACTGGGTGGTACAACTACATTCTTCCAGAAACCGACTACGACAGAAGCGCTGCTTAATCTTTTGAAAAAGTTACCTGCGTTTACCTAGTGAACTAATAATCAGCTAGTCATTCGGTATGTTCCAACTCTGTTTTTACGGTCATGTCCTGCCGAAGATTAGGCAAAGTAATTGTAAACATAGTCCCTTTACCCCAACGACTCTCCATTTTTAGGGACCCACCCAGTCGGGTTATAATCTGACGTACTATATATAATCCTAACCCTGAACCATCTGATTGTGCAGTTGCTCTAAAAAACATATTAAAAATCTGGCTCTGATATTGATCTTCAATACCAATACCATTGTCTTTAATATGAATAATTGCTTCCCTGGCATTTGTCTGTATCTCAAATCTTACATATGCATGCGACTTGGCAGTATCCTGGTATTTAATAGCATTGGAAAGGAAATTTTTTATAACCGCTCCAATAAACAATTCATCTGACTGAAATACAGCATCTTCATCAATCTCTATCTGCAAATCAATCGTGGTGGCATTTTTCATATACTGTAGTTCACTATAGCTTTCACGAATCAAATCTAAAAAATCGATTGTTTTAGGTTGTATAGTAAGATTGAGTGATTTGGAATGCATCAGTACAGATTGTACAAACTGATCCGCTTTATGTACCCGGTTCTGTATCAGTTCCATGTATGTCTTTATCTGTTCTACGGAAGGAACTTTGTTAACCATCTCCATATCTACTAACTGTAGTAATCCCAATATAGAAGCCAAAGGTGCTCTCAGATCATGTGATACTTTGTATACATAGTTATCCAGTTCGTGATTGCGTTCCTTTAACTCCAGTAGAGTTTGTTCCAATACACGCGTGCGTTCTGCAACCCGATCCTGTAATTCGTTTTTGAGTTGATTTAACTCCTGATTAGTTGCCAGTAAAGTATTGCTATTGACGATTAGTTGTTCATTTGTAGAGGTCAGTTCTTCATTCATAGCTACCATTTCCTCATTAGCGGCCGCCATCTCCTCATTAGCAGCCGCTAATTCTTCATTGGCAGCTCCTAATTCATGATTAAGTCTATGCAATTCCTGAGAGGCATGGTACTTTGCAATCAACTGCCGACGAATCTGCCAGAATGTAAATAACATATAGGTAATAAAACATCCTATGATTATATAAATCACCCATTCTGTATAGTGGCTTTCCTGACGCTGAAGTTGCATGCGTTTTGCTAATAATTGCCGCTCCTCTTCCAGAATAATAGAAACATACAATCTTACTTTATCCATTTGTGGCTTACTAAGTCCAGCGGCCAGATAAAGTTCTACATTCTGAGTGTTTCCTTCTCTCTTATCATTTATACTGCGTTCAATGTCTGCAAGCATTGGCTTTATAATAGATTGTAACGTAGCAATTCGCTTCTGTTGCGTACTATTATCACGGGTCAAAGATGTCAGTTCTATTAGCTTCACAGGCAGAGAATCCATTGCCTGATGATAGGGAGTTAGAAAGTATGTATCTCCACCGAGCAGATATCCCCGTTGACCAATCTGAATATCTTTCAGACATGAAAACATCCTTTCACCAGTCTCAATAACATGATGAGTATGGATCACCCATCCTGTTTGTTCACGATAGGACTGAAAGCGGAAATAAGCAAGCACACCTATTCCCAACACTACTGACAAGGTGATTATCAGAATGATTCGGAATGTATTAGAAAATGCAATCATTCACAATTAGTAGAAAAGCTCAAAACCGATATTCTATTTGGTGCATGTAAATGGTTTGAAAGGCAATAGGACAGCCAAAAATTATTCCGAAAAATAGGTTGGTTATATAGCATTATTGTATATCTATAGGATAGTAACAGCATTCTATAGAGATTCAAGTACGTTAGGCATCAAGTATACAAACTATCTATTACAAAATCCAGCAACATCATATAAATTTGTTTATATAATCCACAGCTAAAACACAATATTTATACCAGACATCTCTTTATCTCATGTGTTACATGTACATATTCTACAGGAATTTGATATTTTTAAAATAGTATCCTAGTACCTATTTTTCATTATTAACTAAGATATCTAATTGAAGATGAGATATCTTATCCTTATACTTTTTTGTATATTATCGAATATTTCTTATGTATCTTCTTTGTCTTCCTGCATCTTCCCACAAAATGAGAAGTAATTTCAATCTAAATTCTTATGACAAATCAGTTAATAAAAGTGCTTGAAATTCGAAACTATCTACTCAAGCCAAATACAATAAATCGTTTTGTAGAATATTTTGATACACACTTTGTAGAAAAAATGCAACAATTAGATGAGTATATACCAGGAGAATTTATAGTAGTAGATCAGCCTGATCAGTTTGTATGGTTAAGAGGATTTTCTGACATGCAAAAACGGTTAACTTTCTTAACGATTTCTACATGACAGGCAATAGTTGGAAAAATTCGGGCCAGGCACTGACGCAATGATGATCAATTCAGATAATGTTCATCTGCTCAGACCTTTATAGATAGGAGATCAACTGTTCAGCACTATTATAGGAATTGATTCAGCCAGTCTTATCACAGTCCACAAGCTAGCTATTATAGATTATTATATTGCCAATACATGCCTTCCAGAATTAATAAAAGTATTCAAACACGCAATGCTTGCCATTTCTTGAGTTGATAGCTAGTAATATACCTTCTCTAAGGTAAGCGAAACTACACCAAATGATTTTCCTAGACTACCCACATTTCAAGACCCTAATCTTTTGGTTTCTATTACATTTTATACTACAGAGAATGACTACCACATTAAAACAGACAATTACAAAAGATCACTTCCCCTATAATTAAAAGAAAGTTACAGGAGATATTTACAATACATAGCCGGCAGGTTTTATTCAAGAGAACTAACCTTTAAAACAAACATCTGTGTATTGGTAAGCATGAGAGCCTAGTTAAAAGATTGTCTGAATTCGAGCGGTGTCACTTTGGTCTTATTCTTGAATAGTTTATTAAAGGACTGCGCATATTCAAATCCTAACTGAAAGGCTATTTCACTAACAGAAAGATTAGTAGTAGCAAGCAATTCCTTCGCTTTGTCAATCAATTTCATATGGATATATTGTAAACTAGTAAGTCCTGTAGCATTTTTTAGCAAATCGCTGAGATGAGTAGGAGATACAGCCAAGTTATCAGCTAAAAACTGTACAGTAGGCAAGCCATTGTGTTCTTTTGACTCGTTAGTAAGGTAGTCGTCTAATAAACTATCGATTCTGGATAAAATATCGTTATGCAGATTTTTTCGGGTGATAAACTGACGATTGTAATACCTGTCTACATGGATTAAGAGTAAATCAATATTAGCCACCATTACATCCTGACTAAACTTATCAATATTGGCATTGTACTCTTGCTCGATAGCCTTCATCAAATCCAGAATGATTTGCTCTTCTTTATCTGAAAGAAACAAAGCTTCATTAGTAGCATATGAAAAGAAACCATACTTATTAATAATTTTTGCCAATGGATAGGCTTGAATAAAATCCGGATGAAAAGTAAGCAGATAGCCTGAAACCACTATATCCTGTATATCTCTAATAGAGAATACTTGTCTGGGACCTGTCAGTGTCATAATGCCTTCATCAAAATCATACATACTCTGCCCATACTTCATTTTTCCGTTACTTCCCTTTTTAATAGCAATTGTGTATAAATTGTTAGTAAAACGTTTCCACATATTGCTTACAGTAAAATTAACATTCTCAAATTTTATAACACTGACCAAGGGATGCATAGGTTTTGGTAATCCGAAAAAACGATGGGCTTCCGCAACCGAATGTATTGTATGTATTTCATTCATCTCTTCATCCATTTTCAAACCAGAGAAATAAAAACAGCTAAAATTAAGCACACTCACTCTTCTAAGTAGATTACTAACTATCATATCCTAATGAGGCAGACAATGAACGCCATTGCTGATACTCTTTCATTCTGGATTCATACAATGTATCCATAAGAGCAACAGCATCTGTACCTGCTACAAATCTTAGCGGAGGATGCGTTTCATCAGCCAGAGTCAATAATGCAGCAGCAAGTTTCACAGGATTACCCGGTTGGGCATTATTTAGTTGTCTAATATACTCACGAACTATTCCTGCTGTTCCCTTATAATCATCAATATTCATTATGGAAGAAACAGAAGATTCCGTGCTCAAAAAACCTGAACGAAATGCACCTGGTTCAATAATAGTAACTTTGATACCCAGTGGCTGTACTTCATGATACAAGCTCTCACTAATACCTTCTACAGCAAACTTTGTTGCACAATATGCTGATGAAGCGGCAAAACCAACCAAACCGCTTGTAGAAGAAATATTGAAGATATGTCCGAACCTTTGTTTACGCATAACTGGTAAAACAGCTCTTGTCACATTAAGCAATCCAAATACATTTGTGTCAAATTGCTTTTTTACTTCTTCATCACTTAATTCTTCCACAGCCCCAAACAATGCATACCCAGCATTATTGACCAATACATCAATTCGCCCAAACCTATCAACTGCTGCTTGTACAGCCTTAGCAGCATCCTCTTCTTTTGTAACATCAAGTCTTAAAGCAAGAAAATTTTCTGAATTGCCAAATGTATTTGTAATTGTTTCTGTATTACGTCCAGTGGCAACTACTTTGTTTCCTGTTGCTAATGCTACTTTTACAATTTCTGCTCCAATACCTCTGGATGCACCTGTGATAAACCAAACTTTGCTCATAGTCAATAATTTTTAGTAGATGATGATGCAAAGTTCATATTCCAATTACATTTAAATGTATCCGGATTTGGTTTTCTTGTATCCATTTTTTAATTCGGAGTGAGAAGTTTAAAAAAGCATTTTCTGGCAAAGTGTAATTTTGGCTCACTAGCCTCCATGGTAAACAAACTTCTCCAATATAGTTAGGTAAATCAGCTAAAGACTCAACTAATAGATTTTAACTATTAAATTATAGAAACAATTGATTGTGATTATATTTTCTAATAGTATACTTTTATAGTCCTGTACTACCACTGTAGTACAAAAGACATTCACCTAATACATAAATCTTAAACTTACAAAGATGGAAAAAGAATCAAATGGTATCGACAAATGTCCATTTCACAATGGTAGCATGAAACAAAATATTGGAGGTGGCGGAACCAGAAACCGTGACTGGTGGCCAAACCAATTAAAACTAAACATTCTGCGCCAGCATTCTTCTCTATCCGATCCAATGGGAGAAAACTTTAATTACGCTGAAGAATTCAAAAGTCTGGATCTGGAAGCGGTAAAACAAGATCTCCACGCACTTATGACTGACTCACAGGACTGGTGGCCAGCAGACTTTGGGCATTACGGACCATTGTTTATTCGTATGGCCTGGCACAGTGCAGGTACTTATCGTGTAACAGATGGACGAGGTGGTGCAGGTGAAGGACAGCAACGTTTTGCACCTCTTAATAGTTGGCCAGACAACGTAAGTCTTGATAAAGCCCGCCGACTTCTCTGGCCTATCAAGCAAAAATATGGTCGCAAACTTTCCTGGGCTGACTTACTGATCCTTACAGGTAATGTAGCTCTTGAATCAATGGGCTTTAAAACATTTGGTTTTGCAGGTGGACGCCCAGATGTATGGGAACCAAGTGAAGATGTATATTGGGGATCTGAAACTACATGGTTAGGTAACGAAAACCGTTATGCTAAAGGGGTAACAGGTGTATCGGATCATGGAGTATTGCCTTCTGATGAAGATGCTGATGGAAACTTTCACTCCCGTAATCTGGAGGAGCCGCTAGCTGCAGCCCATATGGGTCTGATTTATGTGAATCCAGAAGGGCCTGATGGTAATCCTGATCCTATTGCAGCAGCACATGACATACGTGTCACCTTTGGCCGCATGGCGATGAATGACGAAGAAACTGTAGCTCTTATTGCCGGAGGACATACCTTTGGTAAAACTCATGGTGCAGCATCTTCTGAACATGTAGGCAAAGAGCCTGAAGCAGCCGATCTGGAACTGCAAGGCTTTGGTTGGTCAAACAGCTTTGGTTCTGGAAAAGGCGCTCATACCATTACCAGCGGTCTGGAAGTAACCTGGACAATCTCTCCTACTAAGTGGAGTAATAACTTTTTTGAAAACCTGTTTGCATTTGAATGGGAATTAACGAAAAGCCCTGGTGGCGCCCACCAATGGGTGGCCAAAGATGCAGACAGTATTATTCCTGATGCACATGACGGTTCAAAAAAACATCGTCCTACTATGCTCACAACTGATCTCGCATTACGGCTGGATCCAGAGTACGAAAAAATTTCCCGTCGCTTTTTAAGCGATCCTGATGCTTTCGCAGATGCATTTGCCCGGGCATGGTTTAAATTAACACATCGTGATATGGGACCTCGTGCACGCTACTTAGGTCCTGAAGTACCACAGGAAGAGCTGATCTGGCAAGATCCTATCCCAGCTGTTAATCATGCGTTAATAGATGAGAATGATATTGCAGCCCTGAAAGCAAAAGTATTAGCATCTGGATTAACCATATCAGAACTAGTTTCCACAGCATGGGCTTCAGCTTCTACCTTCCGTGGTTCTGATAAGCGTGGTGGTGCAAACGGTGCCCGTATTCGTCTGGCTCCACAAAAAGACTGGCAGGTAAATAATCCGGCACAGTTGCAAAAAGTATTAAGTAAACTGGAGGGTATCCAAAAAGAATTCAATAGTGCACAAACAGGAGATAAAAAAGTTTCTCTGGCAGATTTAATTGTACTGGCAGGTAGTGCTGCAGTTGAAAAAGCAGCACAGGATGCCGGACAGCCAATCACTGTTCCTTTTGCACCAGGTCGTATGGATGCATCACAGGAACAAACAGATGTAGAATCAATCGGTTACCTGGAGCCTCGTGCTGATGGATTCCGAAACTATCGCAAATCAAAATCTTCTGTAGCAACTGAAGCATTATTGATAGATAAGGCACATTTACTTACACTTACGGCACCTGAACTGACAGTGTTAGTAGGTGGTATGCGTGCATTGAACACTAACTTTGATGGCTCCAAACATGGTGTTTTCACTACACGTCCAGGTCAGCTTACGAATGATTTCTTTGTGAACCTGCTCGATATGAGTACTGAATGGAAAGCCATCTCCGAAGATAAGGAACTGTATATAGGGAACAGTCGTGCTACTGGTCAGCCGAAGTGGACTGCCACCCGTGCAGATCTGGTATTCGGCTCTAACTCTGAACTGAGAGCTATCGCCGAAGTATACGGAAGTGCAGACGCTCAAGGTAAGTTTGTAAAAGACTTTGTTGCAGCCTGGACTAAAGTGATGTATCTGGACAGATTTGACTTGGCCTAATTGTAAATCAAATTTGTGATCCATTATTAATGAATAATAACCAAAAGGGGGTATCGTGATTTGATGCCCCTTTTTTATTGCCTTCCTTAAAACCAGCATTTGAACTATCTTACACGCATAACACATTATCTTTCTCGCAAAAAATGATTCTGAACAACTTTACTTAGAAAGATTTTTGTATCAATACATCTGAATGATAACTGTTCAGAAAGATCTGAGAATAATGGAACACCTCCACCCAATAGATAAGGAATAAGCGTGATTGTCATTTCATCAATCAGATCTTCTTTTAAGAAGCTTTGAATTGTTACTCCACCATCAATGTATAGGGTATAAAATCCTCTTCTATGAATTTCACCTAAAACCTCTCTCAATTCTCCCTTCACTAACGACACTTTATCCTTATATTTATTAGGGACACTTACCATACTGTTACTTAAAACAAAAACAGGCTTTTGATAAGGCCACTCTATATCAAATCCACAAACTACTTCAAACGTTTTACGTCCCATTACAATCGCATCAATACGAGACATAAATTCACTGTATCCCATGCCTTCGTTGTCTGGATTAGGGACTGAATGAAGCCAATCTATTCCACCATCTTTGTCTGCAATATATCCATCTATACTTGTGGCAATAAATACAAGATTTCTTTTATTCATAACAATCCTCTTTAAAATTGAAGTATAAAAATATCAATAAGTAACTCTGCAACAAGTTACAACAAAACCTATAACAGGTGTATATTCCTCAAATGGATAGAAAGATTATTGAGATTATATCAGAAAATCATGCAACCTATCTTATTCAAATTGCATCCTCTTAGTACCTAACCTTGACTTTCACATTTTATAATCGACCAATAATAGCCATACTTTATGAAACCTATATGTTTTGCTGTCTTGATTTTACTATTTGTAAACTGCCAGGCACAGCAAGTAAATAATTCACTCGTTGAAGAGTTAAAAGCCAAAATAGCCAGCAAAATATACCCTAAGATTGATGCTATTGTAGTTGAACATGGCGATAAGATTATTATAGAGGAATATTTTAATGAATTTAAAAAAGACAGTCAACACGACATGCGCTCATCTTTTAAATCCATAACAAGTCTTTTGGCAGGAATTGCCATCGACAAAAAACTAATTTCACTTGATGACAAACTAGGGCGTTTTTTTCCTGAACTTAAAAACGAAGCCAAACGCAATATCAGTGTTCGAAATCTATTAGAAATGCGCTCAGGATTAAACTGCGAAGAGTTTTATGGTATGGGACCGGAATGCGAAGAGGAAATGTCTAAAACCGAAGATTGGGTATCCTACTGCCTGGGAGTTGACTTAGTTAGAGAGCCAGGACTAAACTGGTCTTATAATTCCAATGAACCCATGCTTGTAGGAGAAATCATAGCAAGGGCTAGTGGAATGACCGTTATGGAATTTGCAAAAGTAAATCTTTTTCAACCTTTAGGAATCAATGATTATAAATGGACCATATCACCCAAAGGCCAAGGTATGACCGCAGGCTCCTTTTACATGAAGCCTACAGACATGCTCAAAATCATATATTTGGTCCAAAACAATGGGAATTGGAAAGGCAAACAGATTATAAGCACAGACTGGATAAAGCTATCTACAAATTGCCACATTATCATTGATTTTTCATTTACCCGCTATTCCAGAATCCCAAACGCAAAATATGAAAGTGCACGTTATGGGTTCTTCTGGTACAGAGAGAATTTGAAATACAAAGATATCAATACGGAAATCTTATTTGCTTCTGGAAATGGTGGACAATATATGATGTTGCTTCCAGAATATAATCTAACAATGGTGTTTACAGGTAGCAATTATGGCAACTGGAGAGGTAAGCTTCCTTTCGAGATAATCCTGAAATATATTATTCCTGCAATTAAACAAGAAAACAAGTAACAAGGTTGCTCTTTTGAACCATATATACAACGACCCTTGTCTGCTGCTGGAACGTATATACTATTTATTTTTTTGTTATTTTCAAACCAGAAATAGTACTGTTAGAATTTCTCCATAAAACAAATATTGCTTTTAAAGAAGGGTATAAAAAAAGCTCTGAAAACAATGTCTTCAGAGCTTTTTTAGTGATCCCGCTGGGATTCGAACCCAGGACCCATACATTAAAAGTGTATTGCTCTACCAGCTGAGCTACGGAATCTGGCACTTTCTTTCAAGCACTTTCTTTCAAATAGACTACATTATTATTTATAGCCCAAATGCAATTCTTAGATTCTTAACAAACCAATGACGTACTACTTCCCCAGTTCAAGTAACACTTGAATCAGATAAACTAAAAAACCTGCGTCTTTTGCAGGCTCCAGGCAACTTTACTTGTGATCCCGCTGGGATTCGAACCCAGGACCCATACATTAAAAGTGTATTGCTCTACCAGCTGAGCTACGGAATCTTTTACTTTTTTACTTTTTTTCTTACCCCTTTTCCGTAAATTGCGGTGCAAAGGTATGAACTCCAGAAACACAATGCAAGCATCTCTCACAAAAAAAATCACACTTATTTGTATTGCGCTGATTATAAGCCATATATTTCCTCAAAAAGCATTAGCTGTCTCTAGTATCCAACAAGGTGACTCCCTTTTTGCAAAAAAAAACTACACTCAAGCCTTAGCTATCTATGAAGATATCATGCAAAAACAACAGGAAGTATCTTCCGCAATGTTGTTAAAGATGGCATTTATTACAGAAAGTCTTGGAGACTATACCCGAAGTTTGCACTATCTTAACTTGTACTACCAGCGTCACCCTAGTCAGCAGGCAGCTATAAAAATGAACGAAATAGCCATGCGCAATAACCTAATAGGATATGACTACAGTGACTGGGATTTCTTTCTGATTTTCTACCAGCGTTATTATTTGTTTGTGGTACTTGGTTTAAGTCTGCTTAGCCTCTGGATGCTGGCTGGGATGATTCGCAAAAAAATAAGAGGCACATTTGTCGCAGGTCGACATGGACTGGCACTAATCTTTTTTCTAGGAGCGATTCTAGCCATTTTTAATCTACAATTTAATAACCGCAAGGCTATTGTATCTGAAGACTATTCATACCTGATGAATGCACCATCTGCTGGAGCCAGGCTGGTTCGGGTTATTCGTAAGGGACATCGTGTCAATGTTCAAGGCGAACAGGATATCTGGATACGGACTGAGTGGGCTGGCAAGCCAGCGTTTATACGCAAGCAGAATGTGTGGTTGATAGAGTAAGAATACAGGAAAGCAACTTTTCTACCTTCCTGTATCTACAGGTTCTTTATCAGGAACGACGTTTCTGAAAGTATGCCTCAACATCAGTCAAAGACAGTGCATTAAATGTCATCGAAGTCAACAATCCCCCTTTACGGGCAGAATGCACTCCATAAGCCATATCATGCAATCCAGCAGTTTCATGTGCATCAGGGTTGATGCTTATCATCACTCCCTTTTCCATGCAATATGGTACCCAATGCCAGTCAATGTCCAGTCGCCAGGGATTTGCATTGATCTCAATAATCACACCATTGGCAGCACATGCATCAATCACTTTCTTATGGTCAATCGGGTAGCCTTCACGACGTAGAAGCAATCGTCCGGTAGGATGCCCCAATATAGTTGTATAGGGGTTTTCAATAGCCTTAATCAGTCTCTGAGTTGCTTTATCCTCATCCATACGAAGATTAGAGTGAATGGATGCCACAATGAAATCAAAAGTCTTCAGCACACTTTGATCATAATCCAGCGACCCATCATTCAGAATGTCTGACTCGATTCCTTTAAAGATCCGGAATGGAGCTAATTTTTCATTCAACACATCAATTTCAGTCTGCTGACGTGCTACACGATCTTCCTGTAATCCATTGGCGTAAAAAGCGGATTTGGAGTGATCTGAAATACCAAGATATTCATATCCCATAGACTGACAATAGGTTGCCATCTCTTCAAGTGTATGTTTTCCATCACTGTATGTACTATGATTATGTAAAGTTCCCTTTAGGTTCTTCAACTCAACAATCTCTTCTGCAGCATGAGTCTTCATCCAGGTAAACTCATCCAATCCTTCTCTCATTTCTGGAATAATATAAGGCAATCCAGCTTTTTCATAAATCTGTTTCTCATCTGTATAAGAATTTCCTACAGCAACCTGAAATAATGTTTTACCTAGTTCTGTAATATGTGCTGAGTGCTCAGGAGTGGCTGAGTATACAAATGTAATGCTTACAAATGCAGTTGGTTTCACAAAAAGTATTTCTATGGGTAATCCGCTGGCAGCCAGGTGTCCCCGCCATGCAAAAGGTCCTGAATTGCTGGATTTTTCCAGTTCGGGTAACTGATCTAACTTTTGTTCAACACTGGCAGGTGAATCCGTCGCCACTACCAATTGTATCTTTTCAACCACATCACTCTTTCTGGCCATCTGTCCGGTTAGCTGTGCTGTTATATTCCAATCACTGAATGTCTTTAGCAGAAAAGCTACGGATGTTTCGGCATCAGCATAATGCATCTTACCTGTATTGGCTTGTTGAAAAAGCAATGCTTGCCTGATATTCTCCTGTGTTTTCTCACCAAATCCTTTCAAAGTGGCTACTTTGTTTTCTTCACAAGCCTGAAGAAGGGCATCTGTGGTCTCTATTCCGAGATCTTTCCACAATATTTTCACTTTTTTTGGCCCCAACCCTTTGATATTCAATATATCAATTATTCCCTCAGGAGTTTGAGCAAGCAGATTTTGTAACTCTGGAAAGGTTCCTTCCGTATTCAGTAGAAATATTTTATCAGCAATGCTTTTACCTATCCCTTCAATGTGGGTCAGTTGTTCAACAGAGAGTGCGCCTAAAGGTTGGCTTACTTTTTCAAGAGCCAGAATCGCATTGGTGTATGACCGTATTTTAAATGGATTTTCGTCATATAGTTCAAACAATTTGGTAGTAAGTTCAAACAACCGGATAATTTCATTGTTTTCCATTTGTATTTATTTTTAGATTCAGATACCAAAAAGAAGATTGGCAGTAAGTTAAGTAATGGTTATGAATCATTTCAGACAAACCCTATCCTATTTTCCCTTAAAAATAAGGCAGAAGAAGATTTCTGCACACTGTTTTCCAATAAGAAAATAGAAATCAGATACAGTGTTATGGATCTGTTTTTACATGCCTATAATCTATACTTGTAACTACCTCAAATCTATACATAATAATTTTCACATTTAACATCTTCGTTTTTATGAAACGTCTTTCACTCATTGTACTATTGACATTGATTTCACTTGTTGCCTATTCACAGACTAAACCCAAAAGTAAAACAAAGAAATCCAAAACAACAGCTTCAACATCCAAGAGTACCTCTTCTGCCAAGACTACTACATCTACCGGATCTGCATCAGTTAATAATACAGCTCTCTATCAAAAATGGGTAAACTCCTTTGAAGATGAAAAAGGAGATGGGATAGAAGTTTACCGCCCGGAAGGATATGCGTTCCCTCCTGCCCGTGGACGCAAAGCTATTAAATTTCAAAAAGAGGGTATGGTAGTCCGGTTTGATATTGGACCCGCAGATGGACAGAAGATAGTAATGGGTCAGTGGGAACGAACTAAGTTTGGTAATACTATGAAAGTAACAGTACAAGGTGCTGAAAGTGGCGTATACTTTCTTGAAGTTATTTCTGTAAGTAAAGATATACTGAAAGTAAAACGCAAATCAGAGATCTGATAATTTCCCATCCTATTGATATCATCCAACAAAATCACGCAGATCTGGCTTTTTTGCATAGATTTGCGTGATTTTGTTTTTGCAATCCATTATACAACCTTTATTCTTAGCATGAACTATTGGCTCGTCAAATCCGAACCTGTCAAATATCCTTGGGAAAAATTTGAAAAAGATAAGCGGACTTTTTGGGATGGAGTACGCAACTATCAGGCACGCAATAACTTGCAAGCCATGAAAATAGATGATCGAGTACTATTTTACCATAGCAATGAGGGGAAAGAAATAGTAGGCATTGCCAAAGTAGTACGTGAAGCCTACCAAGATCCAACTACAGAGGACCCAGCATGGGTAGTAGTAGATCTGGAACCAGAACAAAAATTAGATAAACCTGTTACGCTTGAGCAGATAAAAAAAGATGATCGCCTCAACCAGATTGGATTGATTCGTCAAAGTCGCTTATCTGTCATGCTTGTTAAGGCTGAAGAGTTTGACATAATTGTAGGTTTAGGAAGTAAAGAATGAAAAAAATATAGATATTTGCAGATAAATCCAGACTGGACATGACTTTTAGCTGGATTTATTTCTTATTCTGACTCCTCTGACACGATTTTTGCTTTAAATTCGTTAGTATCTTACAAGATAAAAAATCGTTCCTATCACCTATGAAGAAATCGTTTGTTATAATTTTTCTCACATTCTGTGTGGTTGTAAGCTATGCCCAAAGCGGACGCAGAGTAGAGATACAAGCCCGTACAAAAGCAGAAAATATGCACATTGTCCCAGTTGAGTCAGAAGGAGTTGTGCTATTTTCAGAAGTTGATCGTGGCAAGTATGTATTTACCCGGTATAACA
This sequence comes from Xanthocytophaga agilis, assembly GCF_030068605.1. Taxonomy (NCBI): domain Bacteria; kingdom Pseudomonadati; phylum Bacteroidota; class Cytophagia; order Cytophagales; family Rhodocytophagaceae; genus Xanthocytophaga; species Xanthocytophaga agilis. The sequence continues at coordinate 4,357 of NZ_JASJOU010000030.1, read as the reverse complement.
CAGATCTGCAACAGGATTGGTCAGTAGATTGTCTGGTAAATCCTTCACTGGACTTAACCCGATATGTTTACAGAAACAAAGCTTTATATCTTCTGTTCAGTCGTTACAAAACGCCTATCTATCAGGTAGTAAAACTAAATGTACGTGCCGGATTTGCAGCTAAATATGAGTTTAGCTCAATAGACCGTCTGGATATTATTGACTTTGATGCTATTGACAATAACATCTTTATGGCAGGCAAAACCCGTAATGAGCCTGTGTTGGTACGTATTAACCTACTTGAACGCCAAACCAAGGTATTACCAACAGCATTCCGGGCACGCACTGATCTGCAATCCATAGAGGCAGATAGTCTGCATGGAGTTATCAATGCTGTATTTGTTACCACTAAAGGCAAGGATAAAAATGTTTTTATCAAAACATATTCTCCAGAAGGTAATGTTCTTCATAATGTAACTCTTACAGCAGATAAAGAAATTCGATATGACTTATTGGGAGGAAAAGTTTCCAATCTTGATAGTACCAACCAGCTGGTCATAGGCACTTTTGGTACGCAAGGACCCGTATATAGCAGGACTTCAACCTATAACTATTGGGGTATGGGGCAGGGCTCTGTCTTTACAGGTACAGCTGATTACTCGCAAGGACTGTATATCACCAAATTACAAGAAGGCCAGGAAAAGTTTACCCGATATTATAGCTTTACGGACTTCAAAAACTTTTTCAAATTCATGAGTGGACGTCAGCAGGAAAAGATGGCGGCCCGAATTGAAAAACAGAAAAAGAAAGGAAAAGATCTGAAATTGCAGTATCGCTTGCTGGTACACGATATCATTCAGCGAAACAATCAATATATCATGATTGCCGAGGCATATTATCCGGAATATCGGAATAGCAATAGTGGATTTGGCTCACCTATGGTAGGTGGATTTGGAATGGGAGGGTTCGGTATCGGGTTTGGGAGTCCATGGTCTTACGGCCCTTATTCCGGGTATCGTAGCTATCCTGTATTTGATGGATATGTGTATACCCATGCAGTCATTGCAGGCTTTGATTTACAAGGTAATCTACTCTGGGATAATAGCTTTGAAATTAATGATGTCAAAACCTTTGTATTAAAAGAGAAGGTTAAAGTTAATTTTGATAGTAATGATCAGGTTACTCTTGCCTACAATCAGGGGGGAAAGCTTCGGACTAAGGTGATTCGTGGTACTGAAGTAGTGGAAGGAAAAGAGTCTGTACAGTTAAGTACGGAATATACAGGAGATAAAATAAAAAGATCTCTTACCGATGACATTGAGTACTGGTATGGAAATCACTTCCTTGCCTGGGGATATCAACGTATCAGAAACGACGAAAATGCGCAAGCACGAGGCCGCAGGGAAGTCTTTTATCTGGAAAAAGTTGATTTATAATAGTCCAGATTATTCAGCTATTTGCTACCCGTGAGCTTATCTCACGGGTTTTTTATTGTACATACTATCTGACAGCACGATTTTTTATACTATTCGAACAAAATGCCCCGAAAAGTATTTTCATTTGTACATATTTGATTTTTGTTTTATCCACTATTCATGAAGAGCCATATTACAGCCATAGGTACAGCTGTTCCACCTTATCAGATTACTCAATTACAGGTAGCCGATTTTATGTCCAATGCTCTGGAAATAGATTCGGAAGCATCCCGACGGTTACGGGCATTGTATCGTGCTACAGGGATACATACACGACACACTGTTCTGTCAGATTACACACATACCTCTGGCGAGTTTGAATTTTATGGTAATAATCCTGGGATGGAACCATTCCCCGCCATTGACCAGCGAATGGAATTATATCGCAAAAATGCAACACCACTATGTATTCAAGCCATTGAAAACTGTTTTGAACAAATGCCTGGCTTTGCGAAAGAACGTGTCACACATTTGATTACAGTTAGTTGCACAGGCATGTATGCACCCGGTGTTGATATTGAAATTGTGGAACAAGTTGGCTTACCTACCAATGTACAACGGACTGCCATAAACTTCATGGGATGTTATGCTGCATTTCCAGCTCTGAAAACAGCAGACCATATCTGCAGGGCTAATCCAGACGCGGTAGTGCTGATTGTATGTGTAGAGTTATGCAGCATTCATTTTCAAAAACATAATACGGATGATCATTTGCTGGCGAATGCTTTGTTTGCAGATGGTGCAGCAGCAGTACTGGTACAATCTACTCCAACTCCTGGATCCTTATATATGGAATCCTTCTATGGAGATCTCATTTCGGTAGGTAAAAAAGATATGGCATGGCATATTTCCAACTTTGGGTTTGAAATGACTTTATCTGCCTATGTACCTGATCTGATTGAACAAGGTATTCAGGTTCTTACTGAAAATCTTTTCCGAAATCTCACTGTCTCATTAGAAAATATTTCACTCTTTGCCATCCATCCAGGAGGAAAACGAATTCTTGAAGTTATAGAGAAGCAACTCGCATTGTCACCTGAAGATAATTACCACGCCTATGAGATACTTCGTAACTATGGGAATATGTCATCTCCAACTGTCTTATTTGTACTTCAGTCTATTCAAAGAACATTAGAGCTTGCAGACAAAGGCAAGCGGATACTAAGTTTTGCATTTGGCCCTGGCCTAACCTTGGAATCAATGTTGTTACAGGTACACTAATCTCTTGAGCAGACAGCTGTATGTGTCAAAAATTCACTAAAGAATAGTCTGTTAGTATACGAAATAGAGCTACTATACTTATTTTATTTATGTAAGGAGATGACTTATGAAAACACGCAGTTATGAGAAAGAGATCATGGACGAGTTTAGTACGGGTGGGGAAGTTATGGACCAGACTCTTCGGGAACTCAGGTTTATCAACAAGTGGCTGGGAGGTAATAAAGTAACTCTGCAAGGTCTTACAAAATTGTTTCAGCATTATAATACATCGAGTAAAACGCTACAAATAGCAGACCTCGGATGTGGGGGTGGCGACATGCTTATATGTATGTCTCAATGGGTAAGAAAACGGCAACAACCTGTTCAGTTTACAGGCATCGACGCCAATGAGTATATTGTCGGGTATGCCCAGAAACACACATTTCCTTATCCAGAAATATCCTATCTCAATCTGGATGTCTTCTCTGATGACTTTAGGCAGCTATCGTATGATATTGTCACGGGTACTTTGTTTTGTCATCATTTTACAGATGAACAACTCATTTCACTTTTTCGTAACCTCAAACAACAGGTTCGCGTAGGAATAGTGATCAACGATCTGCATCGCCACTGGTTTGCCTATCACTCTATTAAATGGCTGACCCGATGGTTTTCACGATCCGAGATGGTCAGATATGATGCAAAGTTATCCGTTAAGAGGGGGTTTCTTCGCTCTGACTGGGAAAGGATCCTGAATCAGGCAGGTATCAAAAAATATGAATTAACCTGGTGCTGGGCTTTTCGCTGGCGATTGGTTATTTTTGCCTGACATATATGGTAGTATACAAAGCGATCTATTCTATTATTTTCTTTTATTCTTCTAGACCTATGAAAAAAGCAGCACTTGGATTATTTATTTTCACTCTCCTTTCATTTGCGTTTACAACACCTAAACAGATAACAACTACAGCTTTACGTGTGACTGTTCTGGATGATGCAGGAAATATTCAGGAAGGAGCTAAAGTAACATTATATAAAACACAGGAAGACTTTGAAAAAGAACAAAATCCTGTTTCGGCAGCTCAGACTACCAGTAATAAAGGGTTTGTTATCTTTAGAAGTCTGGAACCAAAGATTTACTATGTTTCTGTTAGCAAAGGCGATCTGGATAATTCAGGCGGTTCTACACAAACCCAAGAATTAAAATCAGGAGCAGTAAACAAAGTAAATATCATTATTGAATAATGATATTTACTTTGTTAAAAGAAAGACGCCCTGTATGATTATATATAGGGCGTCTTTCTTTTATTGAATATATTTATTAAATACTCCTTACTTGATAATAAGTTTCTGATGAGACACTTGTTTGTCAGTGGTGATCTGCATTAGATAAGCTCCTGCTGATAAACCACTTACCGGTAACAAAGTCTCTCCACCACCTACTTCCAACTCCATACTCTTCACACATACACCCTGAATCGTATACAGATTCAACACCGCCTTTCCACTGTAATCTGTATGTAAATACAAACTCTGACCATCTGACGGATTGGGATACAAAGCAAAGTTATATCCTCCACTGCTCTGACCTATCTTCACAGTCACTACTTTTGAATACGAACCATTCCCATCTCTGTCTATCTGATTCAACCGATAATAATTTACTCCTGATAGTGGTGAACTATCCAAAAATGAATATGTTA
>NZ_JASJOU010000029.1 GCF_030068605.1 Xanthocytophaga agilis | reverse complement strand
TAATATAATAATACTAATGCTTCAAATACGTATTTACAAGTAGTGGGATTACCTTTTGTAACTACTGATTTAAATTACATAAATGACCAACGTTCTTTTATTATGAAGAGACCAGATGAATACGATCTAGTTGTAAGATATAAATTAAAAAAAGGAACTATTACTACTCTTGAAACAGTTGGTCTTAAATCGGGGACCTCAGGTTCTAAAGAAACACAAACACTGGAAGCAAAGCATATTCCGCTTGTTAAGAGAGAAGGCAGTGGACGAATTACAGGAGGGGCTTTAAACTTTGGGTTTAGAACACAAGAAACAGTAAGAATTCACTTGAAACCTAAGGCTATAGGAAGTCCAGAAATAATTTGGAGAAGATAAATTATGAAAAGAAATAAGGAGTATGAATTGCTTTATAAAAGCTTTTATAAACTGAGAAGATCATTTGGACTTTTTTTTGATAAAGCCACATTCTATAAATATAGCAATAAAGATTTGTATTCAATCTTTGACTTGGGTGCGATGTCAGCAAAAATTAGGCTTTTAAGTCAAGAGAGTGTAGAAAAGTATTTTAATGCTTTTGAGCAACAGTGCTACAAAGAATATCAGGAAAGTGATTCTGAATATGAGTTCAATAGGTTCTTCGTTCAAAAATTTGTTGAACACCTTTTAAATGAAATAGAAAGGAACTATTCAAAAAATGAGTTCTTTATTCGAATGAGCTATCTTTTTGATTTATTTTATTTTTTTCATGGTAAAAACATATCACTCGTTTGTGCTGCTTTAATTGACAGGTTAGTTGGAGAATATCATTTGAAAAATACTACAAATAATCAAAAGGAACAATATGTTGGCTTAGTCGAAGGTATTGTTGATTTTGCAGCAGAGGGAGATGCGCAAGTTGATAATCGTTTGCTCAAATCTGCTTCAAGCGTATTTGGTCTTTTGGAAGGAGCACATAATAGTAAAACATTTCGTAAGTGGGATCATTTTATGAAAACAGTGTTTTTACTAAAAAAAATAGGTACACCTGAAGCATATGAAGTACTGGTCAGACAGCAAGACCATCCAGATGAACGAGTAAGAAAAACGATTCAAAGAGTATTAACTTCTTGGAATCAAGACTTAGAGTCTACAAGGATTATTTAGTTGAATATAAATTGATTTCTACGGCATACCACCCCAGCTCTACATTCGGGATTTGTATTCCCGAACAGTTCTTCTGACCCATTTGCAATGGGTTCTGCGTTGCAGTCAGGTAGTAGGGTAGAGCTGTTTTTAGCTCAACCAAGTACATAAAGTAAAACGGCACAGGTATGAATCTGTGCCGTTTTGTTTTAGGAGATACGGAAGCTTGTTTGGCTTTTGTATCTCGAATAAAGGCATCAATGTTCGAGAATATCTAACTCCTTGAACTAGGTAGGGGCAAAAAAACTTGGACGACCTTTGTTGCCGAAATAATTATCTTCATCAACCTTGCAAAGTCAGGCGTTATTGTCTGACTTTTGCTTTTTAGGAATAAAGTATCATTTCATATAGCTTGCAATTGCGTATATGGTAAGCATTTGAACAGGAATGTGTTTGCCAGTTAGCCTAAATAGAATACTTTTCCTGCTTATTAATTATATAAAGTATGGCAGTTTATCATGATGCCGCCATAATTACACTGGAACACTTTTCTGCTGATGAGTTAGTGATTCTGCTCTTAACACCCTTAAAAACTAAAATTAAGCTTTCCTTTACAGGAATATATGACTGGGGGTTTACACCATTTAGTACACAAAATGAATTGTTTGATCTTCATGTGTATGATAAAAGGGTGCCTGTTCCTCAAACCGTGGCAGATATTAATGATATTCCTGAGTCTTATTTACAAGCAATACAGGAGTATGATTATACACTTGTTATTTTAGATGCTTCAGTAGGGATGGGTGGGTTTGTGATTTGTGAAAAGTTCACTGAAAGTATACTTGATACCTCTCCCTCCGAATAAGACTTTCAACTGGCGTTACCTTATTTTTTTCCAACAGCTAGGAAGCTGCTCGGGTTAGATTGCTTTGCTTGAAACGTTGAAATAGCCGAAACATTCGAGCTTGTAAAGGTAAGCTGTCTTTCATTCCGCACAGCTATCAACTCAACTGCTCTCTTAGAGTATAGTGTGGCTTGGATGGTTACAGTAGGTAAGTATCCTGCTGGATGGGATTTGCCCTGTTCAGAGCCTGCAATATTGCTAAGATTTGCGGTATTAGAATGAAGCTATCCAGTGGAGTTGCCAGAAAAACGGACTTTTGGAATAATAAAAGTGGCTCTGCTATAGAGCCACTTTTATTAAAAATCTTTTTTTATTTTCTCTGATTTTTCTTCTTTTCTAAGGTGTTCTATATTTTTAATTAACTCTTCTCTTTCTGAGGACTTAAAGTATAAGCTAATATAATCTTCCGCTTCTTCAGATTGTCTTTCTTTGTAAACTGTTTGAGTAACCCTTAAACTAGCTTTCTGACTTTTCCAGTTCCATTGTTCTGAATCAGAATGCTTTTCTTTCCATATATGATGCTGGTTATTAAGAGGTGGTCCAAAATACTCTTTTAAACTTGTAATGATATCTGGATCATATTGGCATATTACCTCAATCCCGTAAATACTTTCCTTATAAGCTTCTACTTTTATATAGTATATCTCACTGTCTCCAATATGAGTATATTTCTTTCCATCATAAATATATTCATCCAGGCCATCAAGTGATACAAAATGAAAATAGACGGATTTTCTAAAGCCACTAGCATATTTATGATCTGCTTTAACTAACGTAAATCCAGATATTCCAGGCATAGGATATTTTCTGCTAAATGCATCCATAGGCAGAAACTCAAACTCTCCATAACTGTAAACATTACTTCCCAGTTTCAAGTCTTGAAAGCCATTCTTTTCGTCGATTTTTGAAATATTATTCTGACCCAAGCAAGTTTTTGAAACAACTTGGTATAGAATAAATACTACTAGGCTTTTGATAATAAAAGAAAGTGAATTCCTACACATGAGCAATATAAAGTACAGTTTAACAAGAGACAGTCAAATATACTCAAAATAGATATCTTTTTGTTGTTCCTGAAACCAGGCATTTTACCAAAAAAGATATCTATTTTAGCAGCTCCAGGTGACTGGCTACCAAAAAATAGATATCTATACAATCTTACATTAGTGTTATTACTAATATAAATTGAAAGTCTAGATTTGTTTTATTTATGATCTTTAAAGTCTGCACTTTTAATTTCTTTTATATGGCTAAATTCTTAAACACATCCAATATAAGCAGTGCTATATCAGATGTAATTGTAAAAGCTAAAGAGTACATAGTTATTATGTCACCTTATCTTAAACTAAGACCACTACTAATACAAAGGTTAAGAACAGCAGGAAATAAAAATGTTGATATACATTTCATCATTGGTAAAGAAAAGCCTTCTGAAGATGAGATAAAGCAACTTAGAACAATAAAGAATCTGGAAATAAGCTACTATCAGGAGTTGCATGCAAAATGCTATCTAAATGAAAAAACGGCTATTATTGCATCTATGAACCTGTATGAGTATTCAGAGTTAAATAATAGAGAAATGGGTATATTGGTTAATAGGGAAAAGAAAGAAGATGAAGAATTATATAACGAAATATTTGAAGAATGTAATGACATTCATGACCATTCAGCAGAATTCTATAAAAAATTCACATTTGTTAAAACTACACATTGTATTAGTTGTAAAGCTTCACGTGGTTTAACCAGTTGGCAACCTTACTGCACTATTTGTTATACTAACTGGGTTAATGATGGGAAGCCTAATAATAGAGTAGAAACATATTGCAACAAGTGTGGTAATAAGAGAAACGGTATTACATATAGTAAGCCTATATGTTACGATTGTAAATCCATTAATTGATATTATATGATGAACGAAAAAGCCCGGTTTTTGACCAGTTTTTTTGAAAAAAACGAATGATATACAATTGGATTACTGGAAAGGTGTATAGTTATCCTTTTTTAGAGATGTTAAAACATTCATCAACACTTGGTTGGAAAACTTGAAATTCTCCATCTGTTCGGTTAGGTTTGACGGATCTTTTACACCATGTAACAGGTTATTTCTCAATCTGTAGACAATGCAAAGCAATCCTAATAGATTAATTCCAACATTATTTGAGGTGTCCTTTAAAAATTCTTCGATAGCTATCTGTAAATCATTTCCCTTCTTTGCTTTTGTACCGTATAGACTAGTTAGTTTAATTTCATCCAGATTTCCATCTGCAAGGATATACCTATTTTTAAAATACTTAATCTGCGCTTCAAAAACTGTGAAGTCAATTGTTGAACTAGTTAAAAGTTTATCATTGACTACTTGTGTTAGAGCCGGAAAGTTCGCCTCTGTATTACAAGCATATTTTTCGAATGACATCCAAAGCAAACAGAAACTAAGAATCCTTTCTTTGTCTTTCATATTTTTAAGAATGGAACCTTGTGGAAAGAAATTCTCAATCCATTCAAATTCGGTATTGGTAGATGTATCCATATTCTGTTAGATAAGTATGTAGAACAATATCAGAATTACTCTCTATTCTTAAAAGAAAATTTGGTATAACAACGAGGTGTGTCGCAACCTTCATCAGTCATTTACTGACACACTTTTCTCAGAATAGTTTCTTAACATAAGAGCTATTACACTACCTTCTTAATAGGCAAACTCTTACTCTGAGGCGATTCATCTACCTTTGATGCCTTAATCACTTGGTGAACATATTTACAAAAAAATGGTACAAACGACTTTTTTCGGTATTTCGCTCATGATACGATAAACATATTTTTATTTCTGCGCCAGGACTATATAAGTCTGACACATCTTTGATGTTTCCAATTAAAGGGTAATCAAAATCGATATCTTTTATATAATTTAAATATTTATTCCATAAGTCTATGAAGCTAGAGGTTTCAGCATATATAACTATGTAATTTTCTTTTAAACCATTTGCGTCATAATTAAATATTTTTTTCAAATGTCTACTTATAGTTATTTTGTCTAAATATGATAGATTGAATCCTTCAAAAATTCCTATAGTCATCCGATTAGAATTTTCAATTTTTATATCTAGCTCACCGGCAGATAATCCTGATTCTGATTGTCCCCATCTTGTTTGATCTTTACTGATAAAATTTCCATTATCAATAAGCCCAGCTACATAACTGTTTCTACTATCTTCCTGCCTGTTAACTATTTTATAATTTCCTTGTAGTCTAGCCAACGCTGCAATAATGTTTTGTAATAAACTAATCTTTGTATTTCTTATATCGTAACCAGTTAATAAGTCATTTATAGAAACATCATAGGTACTTTGTTGACAATCAATAGTACGCTTTCCTTTACGTTCAAAATTCTTAACAACGTTATATTTAAAATAGTATCCTGCATTTGAAGAAATACAAGAAGGACAGATACATGGAATCATTTCATTGTAGTCTACATACTTTTCCAAATTGAGCGTTTTATGGATGTTCTCAAACTCATTCCTAATAATTGATAGAGTTCCATATTTGTCTGAACCAAAAATCGATAACCTTATTTTTTTATCGTAAGGCTCATTAATTACTAATGCAAATGTTTCTTCATGTTTAAGAAGAACTCCATTCCTCCAAAAAATTTCATTCTCAATTAAATAGTAAAGTCTACATATAAATCTGCTCAATATTCCTGCTGGCATGAAGTTATATCGATATTCAAATCGTAAGTTATTTATACTATCATGACTAGTTAAATCAAAATTTATAGGTTTAGCAGAAGGTAATAACTCTGGAATTATGTAATCCTCAGTACTTACTATATTAAAGCATATGTCGAATTTCTCCATTAAGCGGACTAATGTATGATGCTTATCAGTAGGATACTTCTCCTTATCCCAAATATTTCTTAGATCACGAATTTTAAACCTACCTTTGCTAATTTGTATTATCTTTGTATCAATCAATTTATATACTGCCTCTGTTGCCCATTCAGGATTTAGTATAACTATGTTTTCCAACATTGTATCCTTTATGAAATGAAGTATTGATCCTAAATCATGTAAGTATTCGCTTAGAAAAAGAGCTTTTTTTGTGGTTAAGTTATACTCCTTACAAATACTAAAATATTCTTCTAATGTTATATAATCTTTGTTTAACTCATACAGGTTATCTCGAATATTGACCCAGGTTTTAGGGAGTCTATCTGCCAAATGTGGTAAATGAACCAAGTTTCTTTGAATCATTTCCATGAGCTGCATTAAACCTTCTCCAGTCAAACAACTTACCTTAGTAAATGTAATTATATTGTTGAATTTTTTTTTAAGCCCAAATTCATCTATGTCTTTTAATCGTACATCGCATTTGTTCATAACTACTATTACAGGACTATTACGGCTTAAATATTTAATTATATTTAACCAATAGTCAAACATATTATAATCTTCTTCCTTTCTCGCTTCCCATACTAATAGATAGATTGGTCTTTTAGTTAAGAAAAATTGATGTGTGGAATGATATATCTCTTGACCTCCAAAATCCCAAATATTTATTTTCACCTCTTTTTTTATAGTTTCCTCTTCAGCATCATACCCATTAATTAAAGAGGCAATAAGATTTTTCTTAGATTTATTAGGTCTATTCGATTTAAAATCAAAATCGAGATACTCCTTATAGTCATCATAGCTATCAAAATATTCCTCTTCTTCCTCTTCTTCCTCTTCTTCCTCATATATAAGATTAAGATCTTCGAAAGCCATCATCCTATAGTAATCAGAAATATCTAAACCTTTTTCATATAGTTCTGCTTTTAAATTAAAAAATGGTTCAACAGCTGGAAACGTAGATTTAATTTTCCATGTATGAATATTAATACCATGAGTTGTAGGTTCTTGCCCAACAATAACTTTATGTGAGAAATTGGACATCAGTTTTTTCATCAAAGTAGTTTTGCCAACTTCTCCATTTCCGACCAGTAATAATTTTAACTCAAATAAAGTAGTTGTATTTTGATAAAAGGTTATATCATCACTGTAATTCAAAATAGCATCAATTCCATGGTATTTTATTTCATCCGGAATTTTTTCAAAAGCAGGGTTGCCATACAGGTACAAAAAGTTAATATGTTGAAGTTTGCTAAGACTCTGAAAAGTATCAAAGCTTAGATAATTGTAAGTGAGATTTAATTCAACTAAGTATGGAAGATCATAAATCTCATCTGGAATTTGATATAGGTAATTATGGCTAATATTCAAGAATCTCAAGTGAGTTAATTGTCCGACTTCGCTTGGTATTTTTCCCAAATACATGAAGCTTAAATCTAAAAAATCTAATCTTTTCTCTTTTACTTCTTGAATTTTATCCAGAGCTTCCTGATATCGACTTTTCATTGGTTATAAAAAAGTGTGTAAATACTAGTCTTGTCTATAACTCAAATAGGTATTTATTCTGCAAAAACGCAATGCTGGTATGCGTTTTTTATGTTTTTATAGGACTTTCACATGTATGAAGCTTAGTTTATTTTACGTTCAGACTTTGTAGGTATAATATTATTTATTGATTTAGTGCTGTGAATAGCCTTTATATCCCACTATAAAGTTTTTCCTCAATATTCCTTTCCGCAATCCCCACCTTCCTCAACCAGTTAGGCACGGAGAAGCTTGGACAGGCTTTGTTGGCAAATTGGTTATGTCCGGCAATCTTGATGTTAGGAGCATAGGCGAGTACTTCATGGATAATGGCTAACATCGTTTCGATTTGCTGAAGGGTACGGGTGTCTTCCGGTTTTAAAGTTTTGTCCAGTCCGCCTACATAGCACAGATGGCGGGAAATAGCGTTGATGCCTGCTACTCCGTTGGTAATCTCGAAGGGGTCTATAGTCAGGTCGTTGTTGTGTTTGACGAACTGGTGACGGGAGCCGTCTAATAGAATCAGATCAGAGTAGCCGACTTGTTTCCAGCCGTTGCCGTAGGGGTTAGGTGCAGTATGCCAGCGTTTAACATCTTCAGGAGAGACCCAGCGTCCGGCAGGAGTGGCGGTGCAGTGGATAATCAGGTATTGGAAGGGCATGGTGTAGGTGGTGGTTTATTATGCGTAGTGGTTTATTGAAAGAGAACAGGACGGGTTGTGAAGCCGTCCTGTTGCATTATTTAGGGTCTCTCATGGAGAAGAAACCTACTGTTGAAATGAAGGCCAGCAGCGAAACGAAAGCTTGTGTATCGATTCTGTTAGCCAGCCAGAGAATATATCCTGAGAAGGTAAATAAACCCAGGGTTGAGGTTTTCCAGTTGTCTAACACAAACTGGAGGTAATCGTATATCGATTTTGCCATCGGTTACTTGGGTTTAGGGTGAAGAAATGCTGATTGAGTAATGATCTGCTTGAGAACTGAATCCTGAGCCACTATTCCTGCCCACGGTGGGGCAAGTTGCACTGAATAGACAGGTGCGTAAGTAAAACTTTTTACATGTTTGATCTTTTCCACGTCCAACGGTTGTACCGTGTGAGCTGCTACTTGTTTCGCCACAATCTGCTCAATCTGACTATAGTCAATTACCTCACAGGAGTAGACCTCATCCGGGTTAAGCCTGTGTTCTGTAAAGACGCCTACAGCTAATCCGAGCACAAAACATAGGGCACTGAGTAAAATACGTATCTGCATTTAATAGAGTCGTTAAATGGAAGAAATGGAAATGGAATTAGACGGTGTACTGACAGTGCGGCCTGAAAGAAAGAAGCAGTAGGTTACTAGTCTACTGCTTCCCGTTATCACATCGTTATCATACAAACTCAACAGTACTACCTTGGGTTAGGCAGGTAGTGTAGCCTTGTGAGTGGTGATAGAAGACATCGAGCCATCAATTACAAACAGTCGTTGCTCGATCTCGTCCAGCTGCGATTCGTAGAGAATGACCGCTGTGGTACCATACTGCAACTTACGTTGCTCAGCCGTGAACAACTTGTACTCTGCCTTCACTTTACGCGTCTCCATCTCGGTCTTGGTAGAGCCTTCGGGCAATACAGCGATAATAGCTGTCAGCGAATCTACTTCTGCTGTAGCAGAGGCCAGAGTTGCTTCGATGTCACTGGCTCTATCAGATGAATTATCCCGACTACGGGTTACGGAAATCTGCTTGTATTCCAGTTCGCTTTTTTGTTTACTCAGATCGTCGAGTACTTTGTCACAATCTGCTTTGGATGTCAATAAGGTTAGTGTTAATGCCATAATTGTATAAGTAGTTGAATAGTGAAACCTAATCACCAGTCAGTGTCCGGACTACTTGCTGATTGACTTTACAAATATCGGCATTAAACACACACGTTTTTGAGCGTTGTTTTGATTATCAGAACTACGCTCAAAACAGGGGTTTGACTTACTTTTATCTACTTTGAGTTACTGTTTGTTTTACAAGACACTTCCCCAGCACCTGTCATGATCCAATTCAGGTTCACATCATAGGTAATATGCATGCTAAACAGAAAGAAGCAGGAGGGTAGGCTCTGGCCTTTTTCCAGGGTAGAGATATTGCTTTGATTAATTCCCATACGGCGGACGAATTCGCGTTGAGAGAGTCCCGTTATTTCGGTGCGTACATGGTGTATGCGTTGGCCTATTTCCTGTAAGTTCATGGTCAAAGTTTTTTAGATGAATTGATGGGTAAATAAATGGATATGTGTGTTGCGGTTTATTCACCGCACGAAATGTTTTGCGGTAAATAAACCGCAGGGACAGTTTTGCGGTGAACTCCACTCGCTGTATCTGTGGCTGATAGCATTTGCGGTGTATTCCGATCACATCTGTGTTTGCAGTGAATAAACCGCAGTTTTATTTCTGCGTTGAATTTACCGCAGAAAAATTTCTGCCTTGAATAAACCGCAAACCATCCGATGCGTGGAATACACCGCAAGGTTGGTACTTATCTGGTCCGATAAATTTTTCAATTTTGAGGGTTTTAGGGAAAAATTCACTTTTACCCTCTCAACCTCCTTCCTGTCCTTCTGAAAGAATCTTGTGACAAATAGAGCCATGCCTGGGTTCTGAGAAAAACAAGTATCTCCAGTCGGAAAGGCCGCTAACCTTGCCAAAAGTTTCTTTCAGAAGGACAAAAAAGGGATTTCTTCTATGAAAATGTTTTTCCTTTATTTACAGTCTCCATTTTGAGTAAAGTTATCGGACACGATAGGAGTTGGCACTTCGGTAAATTCAATGCAAGACCTGGTTTACCGAAGTTTAAAGCCGAAACTTTGCTGTTCTTCTATCCAGTTGTCCAGCGCTGTGAATGCCAGCTTGAAGGCAGCCGTTTCAGCATCGTATCGGGTAGGGTAGCCGCGTTTGCAGGCCAGGTCGTCGGGATCGGTGATCTGGTAGTTGGCATTGGTGTCTTGTAGGATCTGGAAGGTATAGACGATCTGTTTGTCTTGTAGTTGACCAAGGATGTTTATCACTAACCCTTTGGACTGGAAGAACTCATAGACCATACTCGAATAGCGTCTGTTTTTGCCTGTGATCGATAAGCGTATTGGTGACTTTTGCGGGTCTGGATGTTGCAGCCCCCATTCGAGAAAATGCAGGTAAGCGTTTTCATAGGTTTGGGTGGCTCTGCGCCAGAAGTTGGTCGATGATTGGTGACTTTGTTGGTATTGCTCGTAGGCTTCAGCGTCAAAATACATATGGGTTGTGGGTTTTAGGGTGAATAATAGATGTTGTGTTTTTGGTAATTGGATAATAGGATTTTGTGTGATTGTATTTGTAGGGGCGCACCCATGTGTGCGCCCGGTGTCCCAAAGGCTATGATTGGATTAATCCGACACCTGTAGGGGCGACTGGCGGTCGCCCTGGTTCCATTCGCGAAGGATCAGATTTAACAGACAATCCTTTCGGATGTATCCCATGCCGTGTCTGTGGGAATGTGGGCGATCTGCCAATCGCCCCTACATTGGGTCGGAATCATCCCAATCGTTCGGTGGGAATCTGGGCAGGGGCGAGCCCTGCCCCTACAGGGTTCGGATTGTCATCATAGATTGTGTGTGATTGTATTTTTTTCATCGGTGGTGGCCTGTATGAATAGTGGTGATCAATTGTTTAAAAGCCTCATAGCTGCGAATAATGTGATAGTTTCCACCTTGTTCTTCAATTCTGGACTGGAATAGTTTCTGTTCTTCACTCTGAATGCCCTCTTGTGATTTTAACTCTATAAAATGGCCTGTAGAAGCAAAGAAGTATTCCAGGTCTGCTACTCCTTTGACAACTCCCATTGAGCGGTTTAAAGCGCCTTTAATGGCGTTTTGGGCGGTGTTGTTGTTCATATGTAATAAGCCTCTGTAGTGAGGAAATGTGTTCCAGTGCCATTGGAAGCACAGGCCCTGTAAACGAGATTCGTTTGGTTGCATATTGTAAATCAGAGAGTTAGATGATGGAAATGGTGTTTTTTTACTGGTGGGGTAAGTGGGGTATGATAGGGGTAGAATTTGGGGTAGACTTAACTGCCTGATACAGAGTGCGGGGTAAGAGGGGTAAGATTCCCTTATATATGTATATAAAGAATATTATAAAAAATACTATATATAGTATATACATACCCCACTATTCCCGTCTGTTCCAGGAGAGTTTCCGGCCAAAAATGCTCCCCCTCTTACCCCGCCTCAGTATCAGGTAGTTAACCTACCCCTGAATCTTGCCCCACTTGTCCCCACTTACCCCAGCTTACTTAGTGAGAAACTCCGTTCTTTTACCCAGTACCCGTATCGCTTGGTTCGATCTCGCCCCTGAGTGATTTTTTTCCACTTGAGTGCCGATATCGCCCTACCCAGATTGACTGTATTCATGTTTTTGATGTTGCTACTTCCTAACAGCATATTCAGAATCTCAGTAGTAGTTCGGAATATGCCTGTTTCTTCATCGGCTTCTTCATAGAACTTTAATAACAGTTCCTGTTCAGGTGTACGACGCAGATAGCTGTCTGCCACCTCATTGATCAGCTGGAAATCGTTTGCATCAAATTTTGAATCCGGATTTTGCAGATAAATAAAGTAAGCCTCTTTCCAGAGTTCATATTTATCAATGGTATTGTAACGGTCCTGGTCTATTTCTCCTGTTTCAATGATAGGAAAGCGACGGTTTCCGGTTGGGTCTTTCAGAAACGTGTTTTCATTGCTGGTTCCTACCAGGTTGCAGAAACGGGGAATGTTTTCAGGCACCCGTTCAAAGGCAAAACGAACGTTTACACTTGTCTGGGTGATATAGGCTTTGAGGGCATTTTCACCAATTTGTTCGATGGATTTAAATTCGTCATCCACTACGATCCAGCGGGTAATCAGCAGCAGCTTGTTATTCTGAGAGTCATTCCGTTTGAAGTTGTCTTCACAAATCAGTTCACTCCGAAAAGGAAACGATTCAGGAAGGATCTTCAAAAAGAAGACACTTTTTCCCTTTCCCTGTTCTCCACAAAGAGTCAGCATGACCTGACTGGACCTGCCATAGACAGAGGCAATGCAACTCATCATCCATTTGGTGAGCATATACTCGGCATAGTCATGTCCCTGAGGGCTTCTGAGGCATTCGGCCATTTGCCGGATGTAACCAGACTTTGGATTGCTCATTCCCTCAAAAAACTCACACAGGGGATTAAACTCTGGCACCATAGACGATTTCATCATGTCGGCAACCGTCTCTTTGGGTACATTGATATTGAGCTTCTGAGATGCATCCATATAAATGTCCATCAGATCCCTTTCGGTAAGCTGTATATTGCCCCGGTAGCATTTCTTGCTGATTACATTACGCCGTACATCTGTCTGGTACTCTTTCCAGTATTTCTGAAGCTGTACCACAATCGGCAGTTGATCATCGGACTTCTCGGAAGGAGACGCATAGACCTGTTCTACAATAGGACGGGTGATCTCAGGGTCCATGCCGTATACTTCCTGCAATACATTGACAGTACCCTCTGCTGTATTACTTCCATTCTTACCCAGTTTGGCTGACTGCACAATGGCTTTGGTCTGGTCGGAAATAATGCTGATACCTTGTTGTTTGCAATACCACAGAAAGGTGGCAATGGTGACCTTCTTCACACTGGTAGCATTATGTCTGAGGCAGGCACTAAACTGCATGTCCGCCTTTTTGGCATCATACAAAGACGAATACTGACTCACAGCCAGAAAGCGTTCTCTACCTGCTTCCCCAAAATAATCAGCCAGGGCAAAGGCAATAGTACACCACTGATGATAGCCTCCTGTAATATCGATCTGGCGACTCTGGATCTGGTCAAAGACATGGTCAATGTCATGGGAGCCAAAGAATATATTCCGTGTATCCGGGCGTTTCTTTTCTTTCTCCGGGTATTGCTTAAATACCTTCGACTCTTCATTGAGAAACAAGTCCGGATCATAGCTGACAAACCGTAGACGCGAAACATTACGACCCGATGGATCAACGATTTGTCCGTACAGCTGAAAATAATACTGTGTCAGTCCATCAAAGGCTGGCTTGTGTTTTTTACCTTCAATCTTCACTACAATACACAACCCTTTGCCCCGGCAACTGGTAAAGACAGCATAGGTGTAGGGGTCTTCTTCCAGAAAGGCTTTCACCTTTTCCACATCGGTTACATAGTCCAGGTCAATAGCCAAAAAGTTGGAGTGCTTTTGAAGGTCACTATCGCTTTTACCTCCTTTGAAAAGTCCCGAAATAGTCACAGCAGGCAACTTTTCCTTTAGCTTTTTCTGAATGTCTTCATTGGTAGAGTTGCGCACTTTTTGTACAGCTTTTTTCCAGGTTCCGTTGTTAATGTTTTCCAGAAAAGTGTTCAGGGAGTATTCCTGTCCGGTTTTGGCGTAGGCGTCTGAAAATAGAGTGATCGTATGGTTAGTCATGAATGGTTGTGAGGTTGATTATTTAATTCTGCTCTTTGTGGGTAGTGCAGGGACGATCACAAGAATCGTCCCTGTGAGATAGCTGATTCAGACATAGAAAACTTCTGCCTGGGGATTTGCTCTCAGATCCGGATCATAGGTGACAAACCGCAGCTTGGTGACTAGCTGATCCATCGGATCAGTAATAAGTCCATAGACTGCCTCATAATACTCGCTAAGCGCCTGATAGGCCAGTCCATGTTCTGATGATCCAATACGCACCAGCACCGTTAGCGTATTACCCGAATAATTGTCAAACACGGCATAGGTATACCGATCTTCGGCCAGCATCTGTTTGCCCCGATACAAATCACGGAACCCTTCTACATCGATGCCGATGAAGCCTGAATGTCTGTTTAGTGAGATACCGTCTTTATGGATAGTAAACAGACCTGACAAGGCTACTACTGGTAGCGAGATTTTTTCATCTTTTTCAGGGGACAGGTGTACCCCTTCCACCATCGGACGCCAGGCCCCATCCTGCACATGTGACAGGTATAAGTCTAGTGGATAGGATTGGGTAGTAACCGCATCGATAGAGGAAAAGAAACTAATCGTTGACATATGATTGATAAGAGAATAAAAGGTTAGAAATAGAATTAGAGAATGATAAATGAGGCGTTATTACAGGTATCGCCTGTAGGCATTTTCCTGCATGAACTTGTCTACCCAGCCGGGGCGGTAGCCCTTGATGCGGGCAAATTCTTCCAGCAAGGGACGCGGATTTTCCCGCTCCATAATGCAATACAGAATCCATTGCTGCTTGTAGGGTCTGCCTGTGCGTGGATTGCCTAACTGTGCCCGAAGCATAAGCTCTTTGACACTCATCTGTGACCAGCTTTTTTGTTTGAGAGATGGCCAGTTTACATCCACTTCCTGAGTGTGAACTTCTACTTTATCCTGTTGGTCCTGAGTAGTGCGTTCAAACACATACTTACAATGAGGACAGCTAACACTGCTTAAGGCAATGATCGAGTCACAGGCCGGGCATTGTCGGGTGGGTGCTATATCCAGCGCTTTTTGACTCTTACCATTCCAGAACAGCCCGCTCCAGTCACGCACATCATGCCACAGCCCATGTTCTGAGAAGTTATTGCCCATGTCAATCAGAATGAATTCCTTCTTCTGAGCTGTAGTGCGTGAACCTCTGCCACACATTTGTAGGTATAGAGGCAGCGACTGAGTAGCCCGGTTAAGGATGATACACTCTACAGTCGGTTCGTCGAACCCTGTTGTGAGAATGCCACAGTTAACCAGAATGGCCTCCGGAGTGTTCGCAAACCAGTGTAGAATAGCTTGCCGTTCGGGCTCAGGTGTATCAGAAGTCAGCGTGCGTACCTGCTCATGCACCTGAGCGAAAGCCTGGGCGGTATGAAACGTATGGGCAATATTGACACAAAAGATCAGTGTCTTTTTACCTGCCGCATGCTTTTGCTGATTGGCTACACACCCCTGATAGAGGATACTCTTATTAAAGTCATTATAGAGCTCACTGCTTTTATAATCCCCGTCATAGCCTTTCGAGGCGGTGATTTCCATCGGCACAGCAAAGTAGCGCGGTTTGGCTAAATAGCCTGATTCGATCAACAGGTGGATCTCAGTACCGACTACGATATCCTCAAAATAGTCTTTGAGTGGTTGTTGCTTACTGGCAGCCACGGGCGTCGCGGTAGCTCCAATAATAGACAGCTCCGGATGCAAGCCAATCACCTTCCGGAAGCTACCTTTGTGGGCTTCGTCTATAATCATAAGGTGAAGATTGGGCATAGTCCAGCCTTTCTTGGCTCTACGGTAGTACGTCTCGACCATGGCTACCACCACCCGCTGGCGAGGCATCGCTTTGGCTCCGGCGCTGAGTATACCCACCTGTAAGCCTGCTTTCTTGAGTGTCGCTGCTGCCTGAGCTAATAGTTCAATCCGATCTACTAGTATTAATACACGACCTTTCGCCACTGTTTTCAGGGTACGTCGGGTAATCTCAGAGAAGGTTACGGTTTTCCCTGCACCGGTAGGCAGGCACAGGATCACACGTTTGGTGCCTCCATGCTGTTTGTCGGCAAGAGTCTGGATACACTCGTGCTGATAGTCCCGCAAAGCCAGTTTGTTTTTACCTGCCTGTACAGGCGCACTAGATACAGATGCACTAGATACAGGCGCAACATTTTCGTTCGGTAAGGGCAAAGCTCCGCCACTCACGCTACTAGCGTGATGTAAAAACATATCCTGTCTCATGGATTAGCTGTTTTGGGTGGCTGATGGGTTCCCGTTTGCCTGATCCGGCTTATCTGAATTGCCTTCTTCTGACAGATGGCGCTGTATCTCCTCTTCCAGTTCGTAGAGCGTTTGCAGGGTGCCTTCCAGAATCCAGGCCTCTAATTGTGGCTTGCTAAAATACAGCTTGCGTCCCCGCTTAATATGCGGAAACCTGCCTTCGGATATCAGATTATAAATAGTAGATTGTGCCAGGCCGGTAATCTGCATGGCGAGTTCGATGCCACCAAGCTGCTTGTCAGTTGGGGCAACAGGAATAGTCACGGATTGGAGCTCTACTAGTATAGCCTCCAGGCGAATAAGCCTCAGTTGAAGCTCTTCAAAGGGATTAAACATGAATAGATGAGGTTGTGGTAAAAATTAATTACACAGAACCCCCTCTTGTGAGGATAACCAGAAACAGTACAGATCAAAACGCAGGCAACTACGATCAGCTCAGCAAATAGCGACTGTTGCCTTTTCGATGAAAAAGCCCTAAGCCTATTTACTTTTACTGACAATGTTGCTACCTTTGTTTTGTCAGCATCAGAATACGTATGTAGTCTCCATTGACATTCCAATAGATTTTTACTTCATATATAGTGCAGAGCATTCGAAAGGAATACTCTTTTGCTTTGTTTCTGACTAAAGATAAAGCAGCCTTTCTGTAAAACAGAAGGTTGATTCTAAGTCCAACTGTAGTTCTGTCGCCAAACTTCGCTACATTGGCCTACTATCAGGATCTCTCACAAAAGGGGAGGTCCTTTTTTATTGTTTATGAGTAAGGTTTTTTACTGGATAGGCACTAGCCGTTAGGGGCTGTATACAATACTGTATACAACGAGTATGCAAATAGATATGCAATGAAAGCGTATAAGAAAAATACGGTTTGAGGTGAAAAACACCAGACCAGAAACCGGAGGTAAGAACTCTAAAAATCATGCAAAAAAACTGTAAAAAGTAACGAAAAATTTGAAAGTAAACGGTGTGTTGAAAGTATGCGTTGAGTTACTTCGATTCTTTTTAACTAAAAAGCCAGCCGGATAACAGGCTAGTTTGGTTGTTTTTGTACCTGAATTTGTACAAATGTGCTTCTGTAGTAACTCGACAGCAAATTTACGCACGAAAAGATAGTTTGCAAATTCACGAATATAAATTTTCGCAGAAATAAGAAAAAATAAAAGGACTAATTATGGATTCCGCTGTTACACAGGAAACTAAGAAGTTGGATATTTTGATCATTATAATAATTAAGATTTCTGTTGGGCTTTTATTCTGATAAAGGTGCGGAGTATTAGTGTATTGGAAAAATAGTTGAATTGCATTTATTCTATAAGTGAATCTATTTTTGGTTTCCATTGGGAGCCATGTCGGAAACGGTATACGGTTTTTAAATCGGATTTGAGGCCTCATACAGGCGCTATAAACGATTATCACCCCACTGTCTATGTCTTAGGTCTTTTAGCAGGTACTTTTCCTCAGAAGCGTTCTAATGCCTTCTAAAAGCGAAATGTACTAAAATGGGTTTTCCCTAAATCCTGTTCTGAGGGGTCCACCTTTCAAAGAATAAAAGCTTCTTCGCAAGCTTCTACTGTACACTAAAAAAGTCTTTCCTGTGAAAGAAAGGGCTTCTTTTCCTGATAGGAGTACCCTCTTCTTATACTAAAACACTCTTTTGTTCTTCTGAAAGAATATTTCCGCCTTTACCTTGTCTCATTTCTTTTCTGGAAATGACATTTGTAAAAAAAGAAAACCCTTTTCCTGTCCTTCTGATAGTACATTCCCTTTTTGTCATTCTGAAAGAATCCCGTGACAAGACCGGGGGCCTTTCCTTTTGGGGATATTTCTCTCTCAGAGAACAAACATCGCTCTATTTGTCACAGGATTCTTTCAGAAGGACAGGGAAGTATGTTCTATATAGAAGAACTGCAAGGAAAGGCGTGTTCTTTCCAGGAGTACAGGGAGGAAGTGTTCCCGATATAGGGACAGAGAAGGGTAACCTTTTAGTGGGACAACTTCTTTCTTTTGTGAGCACAAAAAAAAGAAGTTATCGCAGCTTTAAACCGTCTGAGAATGGAGTATACGCGTTCTGGGTCAGGATTTCTCTCAAATATGCGATTCTGGCGCGTTTGGGTTTATATATTTTTTTAGGGGTCTGCGCGATTTGGCTCAGAAATACGATTTAAGGCATGAAAAATCGCTTATAGGCCATTTTCCGCTGCGAGTCGATTAATAGTTCCAAAACTTGGTTAAATCGCTCTAATGGCTTCTAATGTACTCTAAGTAGGTGAGAGATTGAGATATGCGAAATAGCCAGACTTGTAGATAGACACCGGTAACTATCTGATTTTAAATGTTTTGCGCTTTTGCTGATCCGGAGTTTATATAGTATGTTTTTTGAATGGATATTTTTGTGCTATTATATCATTTAAAAATAGAGAATTTTGTTGTTTTTACTAAGGAGAGTTTCCTGTTCCACACTCCATTGGTTTGAGAGGTTTACTCAGTTTCCTGATTTGTTAGTTAATTTTTGTTCTTTCTCCGCCAATGATTTGTTTCCGGAATACAAGGGGGACATTGGCAAAGAGGGCCAATATGTTTGGAATAGCCAAAGTAATATCCCAGACATATCGGATGTGAGTTGGATTTGTAAAAAAATAGATTGTGTTTTTTGGATGATACTACCAGAGAATTGCAAGTAACAATTTCATTTGTGGCGCTTTATGTTTGTGAATGTCACTTTTGTGTATAGCTGGATAGAAACCCGCTGATGTATTAGTGATAAAATTGCCTTCAAAGGTAAAAATAGTCTGGAAAACTTACATATGGTTCTGAATAAGCATGTTTTAGGATGTAAACTTTTACCTATATTAATGCACAAAAAACGATTCTCTGGCCTTTGTCCTATATGAAACAATTTCTTTTGGTGCTGCTTCTTTTATGGAGTCTAACACAACAATCCTTTTCACAGGTTATCAGCATTCCTATCTCCTTTGGTTCCGGAAGGCCGTCAGTGTCAAGTTTTGCGGTAGATAGTGGCAGGCTGATAACTATTAAGTTAAAACATGGTACTTCGTCTTCTTCTCAGAGTGTTAATACCGCGTTGACTTTTGCGGAAATAACCCTTTATAACCCGGCATTACAAGTTATCGGGCAATCATCTTGCAGCATTTCTATGCAGAGCCGGCCGGTAAAAGTCTTAGTTGATTCAGAAGGATATGGTATATTGTTTTATTCTGACACGCAGGCAGATATTCATATGCTTACCATTCATCGCAATGGCACAGTGGCCAATCTGATGCGCATGCCGGTACACTATCGCTTTGGAGATATAACATTGTTCAGTAATCCTCAGGAGAAAGGGTTTTATCTGGTTCATCCCAAAAAAAAGAAAGTCTCTCAGATTCAAAAGTTTGATTTAAACGGACACTTGTTCTGGACAACAGAGTTACAAACCGCTCGGCTAGGTACGATTGCTTCCTTTATGAGTGGGATTGAAAATAATATTCTCCGGTTTGACTACTCCCCCAAAGATGGCATTGGACGAAACCTGGTCCAGATGAATGCAATCGATGGTAGTATTGTTTCCAATACCCCATTTTACCAAAAAGCGGCTAAGACAGAAAAGGAAAATATTCTGACCAATGTGGTAGTGAAAGATAGTCTGATCTATCAGATGGGAGTCTATTTTGAGAAAGGCTCAAAGAAACATAAACATGATGGACTTTTTCTGACTGCTACGAATATAAAAGGAGACAAACTATTTACTCACTATTATGCTGCTGATTCACAGATCGCTTCTTTGTTACCCAAAGAGACCATGCGGGAAGAAGCCCGTAAGATTTTACCCCGCTTTCTGATACCGACCCAACAGGGATTGATTCTTTGTGCAGAGACAGTAGATAAAGTTCCCAAAGGTAATTTCGCCATTGGCTTGGCTAGTGGTATTGCTTTGGGTATGATAGGTATTCCTCTGGCAATCATACCTCAGGGGGCAGCCTATAAAGTACAGGACATGCTTTTCTTTTCCTTTAACGTTGGTGGTCAGTTAGAAAAAATTACCAGGGTAGACAAATATACCTCTTTTAAAACAACACCGATACCGATAAATGAAGTTGCGATCAACCTTCTTGATGCTTTTTCGGTGTTTGATGCCAGCTCCTATCATAAAGATGATACCAGATCTATGTATCACGTTCTTTTGAAAGAAAATCCTGCCAAAAATCAAGGTACACCCCGCATTGGCTGTATCAGCATGGATCAGCAGGCAACATCCTTTCAACTTAAAACCAGAATGCTGACCGATTTGATTGTAGAAGAGAAAAAAATCAGATCCATCGATTGGCTTATGCTTCCCAATGGAGATGTGCTGTTGCAATACCTGTCCAAAGACAATCTGCATCTGAGTAAAATTCCGCTGGAAGAATTTCAGTAAAGCAATCTGTCATCAGGTAGTGAACGTACACCTGCACAAAGGTAAATTCAATATCTCCTGGTTTGAGGTGACAAAGTGATGTACACTCAAACGTATGATGTATCTGATTGACAAAACAAGAAATGTGTCCGGAAAATTGAGGAAAAGACTTTTACTAAGTCAGGGAGCATTATAGATGCTATCTGCTTTAGGATTTCAAAATATGGCTCGCTTCAAAGTACCAAATACATATTTTGAACCCTTGGGTATAGTAGACTTTGCAGGTATCAAAAATTGACTGCTCACCTTAGAAGATTTCTCAACCATAAACAGACCCTGGTCTTTATTTGTTGGTAGTATTTCTTTGCAAGTCTCAAATACAAATAATGTGTCCAACTGGTGAGCGATTTTAACCTTGTAAACAGTAGCACTTAGCGCATCTTGCTTACAAGGTGCAGCTTCAAAACTTTCCAAGATAACAACTGGAATACCCTCATCAGATGTTGGGAACGGTTTCAATCTTCCAAGATCAGCTTGTATCATCTCTATATTCTGGTCAGAGCAGCTCATTAAGAAAAGAGCTACGCAATAACAAAAACGGACTACTTTAGTCTGCATTGAACGGGGATAATGTTTTCTGTTTAATTTTCCGGCTTCACTTTTTACTAACTGAGTCATCTGTTATTTTTTTCTCAGATTTTGTAAACAGATCATGATATTCTCCCCAACTAGATCCTATTCTTTCATCCTTTGTCTATGCTCCAAAAACAAGCAGCGAATCCCATTTGAAAGTAGTTAAAGAATCTACTTGGATGCCTAATGAACCAAAGAGAATTGTAAAAGAATTGATTGAAGCTTCTTTACTTACAACAGAGCTAAAACAGAAATTGAGCGTGAATTAAATTGTACATACTTTTCCAAGACGATTTCTCAATTTAAATATTCCTTTCTACTTATTAAGGGCTGAATTCTGCAAATGTCTTGTCCAAAATAGAACCAGGTAGGTATTTTATGTAAGTATATCTCAATAATCAATTAAAATTTCACCTGATGCATTTTTCTTTGCGATAAAAACAGCAGATTGTGGAGTAAATGCTTCTTTTCCATCATACCCAAAGTAACTTTTAAACGCCAGCCCCTTCTTCTCGCTATTTCTACCGTTAAAGTACACAAAAGCTACCACCTTCCTGCTTTTGAGGAAAACAAACATATGATCTCTTTCATCTACATCACAGGCCCCTTTCCATTCATGACCTGTCATTTTCTGTATATCATAGGCTGAACTAGGCCATTTAAAGATTCTCAGTGAATCCCATTTAAAAGTGGTTAAGGTACCTACATGGATTATCAGACTATCTTTTCTGTCATCCCTTCTATCTTTCTGGCTTCTTGCGTAAATGCTTTTTCAAATTGCTCATCTTCTTTGGGTCTTGGCTTACGTTCTTCTTTGTAAAATACATACCCGAACACACTTAGCAAAAGGGTAATACATCCTAAATAAAAATACCTGTCAACTCTGTCGTTTTTCATTTGTTTTATTTATTGAAATGCTCGGGTCTCTGATGATATCATACCAGTTGATAGGGTCTCATAAAGAGTAATTGGAGTTTAGATAAACAAGTTTAGAATTCTTCACCTGTCCTTGGTTTTGCGTTTGGATACTTACATTACACTATTTTTTGGTAAGTTACTATATTTTCAGAAAGCCCTACACGATTGGGACTAGGTTTGTCAGGAGAAGGAAGTATGCTACACTCTAGCAGACCTCGTTGATTTAGAATAAGTACGGAATCATTATAAAACCATCTTCCGGATTATATTTGCTATTGGAAATTTGGCGAAAAGAAAATATCACTATAAACCTTTCGTTATAGCCACAAGTATTTTCGCTCTCTGAAGTGCGAAAGAATCCATTCAAACCCTACAGTACTTATATGTACAAAGCAGTATGTTTACAGATCAAAAGCGATTTCTACTTCTTTATTTTTTCTTTCTATCCAATCTGCTCTTTGCGCAACAGGTTTCGCTTCCAATAGCAACCAACTTAACCAAAGCATACACTACGCATACCCGAAGTTTAAATGGTTCGCCAAGCAAATCCTATTGGCAAAATAAAGTAGATTATACTATTCAGCTTACCTTTGATCCCCTTACAAGACAATTGGCAGGAGATATGACTATCTCTTATCAAAATAATAGTCCGGATACACTGACACAACTCGTTTTTAAGCTCTTCCCTAATCTATATAAAGCAGGGGCCATGCGAAGTACTTCACTTCAAGCTAACGATCTGACCGATGGTGTTGAGATAAAGTCCCTGCTACTGGAAGGACAATCTATCGCCTCCAAAAATCAGGTAATCCGAGGCACAAACATGTATATCAGAGGTACAGAGATACATCCGGGACAGCTAATACAGATTAAGGTATCTTTTGCGTATGTTGTAAACAAAACTTCATTTGTTCGAACTGGTCAGGTTGATTCAGGTGCATTTGTAATCGCCTATTTTTTTCCACGTATAGCTGTGTATGATGATCTGGACGGATGGGACCAATATCCCTATACCGGAAAAGAAGAGTTTTACAATGACTTCTGTAATTTTCAGGTCACTATTGCCCTGCCCGGAAACTACCAGTGCTGGGCAACAGGTACACTTCGTAATCCGCAGGAAGTCTATCAACCTATCATTCAGCAACGCATTGAGGCTGCTCTCCATGGTGATGGCATTACAGACATTATTACTACAGAGGATCTGACAAAAGAGGCTGTTACTCAAAAAAAATCGGTAAACACCTGGAGGTTTGAAGCCAAAGACGTATCCGATTTTGCCTTTACAGTGAGTAATCACTATATCTGGAAGGCTTCCGGTATAACAGTGGATACACTCACGCATAGGCGTACTCGTGTGGATGTGGTCTATAATCCCGAGCACAAAGCCTTTGAGCCTGTCATTGATTATGCCCGAAAGACAGTGGAACTCATCAGCTATTCGCTTCCAGGTATTCCATTCCCATACGCTACACAATGTATATTCGAAGGATTGGATGCTATGGAATACCCAATGATGGTCAACAACCTTCCTTTTGAAGCCGATGAGGCTATTTACTTTACCGTTCATGAAATATTTCATTCGCTATTTCCCTTTGTGGTAGGGAGTAACGAAACCAAGCATTCTTTCATGGATGAAGGCTGGGCAACCTGGTCAGAATTTACACTAGCACCTATGATAAAACCGTCACTGGCCGATATGTACGATATAAGTCCTTTCACCAGCAGTGCGGGTTCGGATCAGGATGTGCCTATTATGACGCTTACCCCGCAGTTATATGGAAAAGCCAGATATTCCGATAAAGATCTAAAACCTGCTTTAGGCTTGCATTACGTTCGGGAAATGTTGGGGGATAGCCTTTTTTTAAAGGCTCTTCGCTATTATATCCAGCAGTGGCAGGGAAAACATCCGACTCCGTATGATTTTTTCTATTGCTTCAATGCGGGTTCTGGTAAAAACCTGAACTGGTTCTGGAAAAACTGGTTTTTCGAAAAGTTTACTCCCGATTTAGCTATTGAACAGGTAGTCAGGAAACGTAATCAGTATAAGGTAGTCATTCTGAACAAAGGCGGATGCATGCTACCCGTTCATCTCACGGTTCTATTTACAGATGGAACTAAGCAGGAGGTAAGTTCGAGTATAGCCAGTTGGTCTGACGGAAAAGACAGACAAACGCTTACGTTTAAATCTATCAAAGTGATACAGAAATTAGTACTTGGTAAGCCGTATGATGCAGATAGCAATTTGTCGGATAATATATGGGAACCCGCCAAGCATTGAAAGCCCTTTTTCCTATGTTTATCTGTAGAGTTTAAACCCATTTTTCTACCGAATAGCTCCCCATGTTATCAGAACACAGCGAAGAAGAAAACTTAATGAGACTATTATTTTCTGGTCAACTGGAAAGTATAGAGCTTGGATTGGTTATTGCGCAGTCGTTACAAATGAACTACGAAGAATTGACACGGGATATTGAGTTGGTATGTAGTTGGTTTCCAATAAAAACAGTATTGACTTTGGCGGAAAAATTCCAGTTTGTTTCTTCGCAAAAAATAGTGAGTTTGCCAGATTGTGACTGGAAGGTTATTCCTCCACAAATTAAATATCTGATAAATCTGCAGGAATTAAGCATTTGCCGTAGTCAGGCAACGGAAGTACCTGCAGAGATAGGAATGCTTAGGAATCTGATTCATCTGGACTTGTCCGATAACCAGATTACGCACTTGCCTGTTGAAATTGGAAAACTTACTTGTCTTTTAACCTTAAAACTAAGCTCTAATAAGTTACAGTCATTGCCAGCGGAGATTGGCAATCTTACTCAGCTGACATATTTAGGCTTAAGTGGGAATCAGTTCCGTTCACTATCACAGGAAATAGGTAATCTAAGTGAACTTGTAACGCTGTATGTAGGTTCGAATCAACTCATTTCACTACCTAAGGAAATAGGAAACCTGACTGAACTTGTGACTTTAGATATAAGCCATAATAAACTAACACTGCTTCCCACAGAAATAGGAAATCTGACTAAGCTGAAAACATTATGGATCAGTTACAATAAACTAACTGCTATTCCTTCTGAAATAGCTAATTTAACCGGACTTGAGTCTTTAAATTTAGACAGAAACAAGTTGGTTGTTTTTCCTTCTGCAATACCTGATTTAAAGAATCTAACAGAGTTGAATGTAAGTCGTGCACATCTGGCTGAATTACCCTCAACAATTGGCAAACTTACCAAACTTACAAAACTGTCCCTGGAAAGTAATAAATTGATTTCCTTACCTGCTGAGATAGGAATGCTGAGTCAACTTACCAGCCTAAGTATACCCGATAATCAGTTTAGTTCGCTTCCTAAGGAAATAGGAAAGCTACGTAAGCTAACCTGGTTGAATATAAGTACAAATCAACTGAGTGAACTTCCATCAGAAATAGGAAAGTTAACCAGACTTACAGGACTCCATTTGGATAAAAACTTGCTGAAAGAACTACCTTCAGCGATAAAAAAGCTGAAAAAGCTTACCCATCTGGAAGCCAGGAGGAATCAGTTAACCAGTGTTCCTGTTGAGATCAGTTGCCTGGTTAAACTGGAAAAGCTGTCATTACGAAACAATGAACTACTACATATTGGAGAAGAAATCGCGGCATTGACCCACTTACAGGAATTATCATTGGAAAATAATCCGCTTCCAGCAGAGGAAAAAGAGCAGATTAAATCCTGGTTGCCTACCTGTAAGGTCACATTTGACTAAATACAGCTTCTTATAAAGAAACAGACTAAAGTCCCTTTGTGTGAATGAACTCTTCAGCCCACTTTCCTTTATTGGAAACGTATCTGTTTCCGATATAAATGTTTTTCTTTCTGTAACGTTATTTTATTTTGATACCATATTACTGTTCAATCTGCTTACTATATAAGGCTGTCTCAATACCTGAAAATCTACATCTGGAAAAGAGGTCTATAAACAAAGAAAATCTTATTCCTGTCCTCCTGAAAGGACCTTCCCGCCCTTGTCGGGACAGGCGTGACAAGACCGGCGACTTTCCGACTGGAGATAATTTATATCTCAAAAAACAAGCATGTCTCTATTTGTCACGAGATTCTTTCAGGAGGATAGAGAGGGGAAGGTGGTTCTGAAGGGATGAAGAGAGTTTTTTAATCGGTACAAAGAAAAACATGATACCTTCAATCTCGGATGGAAGTGTAGGTGCGTAGGGAATCTTTTCTCCGCGAGGTTGGCCTTTGGCCTGTGGGGGGGAAGGATCGGAGAAAAGTGCCCTTTTTTGGTTACTTTTTTGGGCAAGCAAAAAAAGTAACAGGTGGTAGGAAGAGTGATGTAAGAGACTATAAACCAATTTGGGAAAAGGTAAGCAAAAAATGAAGAGGTTTGTGGAAGAATGATGAAAGGGGCAATAAACAAACTCAACTAAAAAGATTGCTTAAAAATAAACCAGCGTCTATTCTTTTCAAAAGAATAGACGCTGGTTTTGTAAAACAAACTCACATCCAAAATTCGGGATGATTCCTGTTCCTGCCTAAACTGTAGTTTTCAATGACTGTATCAATTCATCAGCTATTTCAAAATGAAACGTCATTAAAATTGGACTTCCGGGAAACGTTCCTGAGACTTCTGCTTTTAAAAGGCTTTCCGTTTCGTTTTTTTCAAAGCTGACGGGCTTCATGACAGCCTTGTATCGTTCGTTGGCATCTGCAATCCAATGTTCTATTTCTTTTCTTCCTTTGTGCGTTTTTCCCTCATCAGATACTACCGCTGTTTCGGAAAAACAATTGGCATAGGCAACACTATCAAAGGTGTTCTGTGCTGCGACTAAGTCGTCTACTACTTTAGGTAAGGTCATTTTTGTACGCTTTTAAATTAAGATTAGATTGTTGGTACTGTGCCACCGTCAATGACGAAATTTGTTCCCGTTAAGTAGTTGGCTCTGGGTGAAACCAAAAAGCCAACAAATTCGGCTACTTCTTCCGGTTCGGCGGGTCTGCCGTAAGGTATTCCACCCAATGCATCCATGACACTTTGCTGAGCTTCTTCTACAGTACTATTTGCATTTCTTGCAATCTCGCCCAACCAGGCTATCGATGCTGTGGTATTTATCCATCCTGGCGAAACAGTGAGCACGCGGACACCTTTCGGGGTAACTTCATTCGATAAACTTTTACTGTAATTGATCAACCCTGCTTTTGAAGCTGCGTACGGCAAGGTAGAATCGTGTAGCGGCAGCTTGCCTTGAATAGACGCAATGTGGATAATGACACCGTTTTTTCGTTCAATCATTTGCGGTAAAAATCCTCTGTCCAGCCGAACGGGGGCCAATAGGTTTGCTTGCAGGGTTGACTCCCAATCTTTATCCGTTAATGCGGCAAAACCACCAGCGGGTGTTTCGGAAGAACCAAGGTTGTTCACTAGAATATCCAGCCTTCCATAAGTCGATAGCACTTCGCTGACTACTTTTTGTGCTCCTTCTTCCTTACTTAAATCGGCGGCAATAAAATGCAGTTGGCTGTTTTCTTTTTCCGGTGCGTTTCTTGCGGTAATGATAACCGTTGCACCCGCTTGTAAAAGCCGTTCTGCAATGGCTCTTCCGGCGCCTTTTGTACCTCCTGTTACCAAGGCAATCTTGCCTGATAACTCATTGTTGAAATTAAATTGTTCCATTGTTAAGAATTGTTTATAAGGACAAAATTGGCGTGTAAAAACAGTTTGCACAAGTACGGAATTACGATTCACATAGGGATAAATTAGTCCCCTATTGCACTAATGGAGACATACGTTTAACTTGCAACATGTATGAAAGGAAAACACTACCGAATCTGAATTGTGGACTTGATCTGATAGGTGAAGTCCTTTACGGCAAATGGAAGATACGTTTGCTTTGGTTTATCCATCAGGGTCATAAACGCCCAAGCCAATTGCAACGCCGAATCCCTGATGCGGCAAGGCGTGTGTTGAATATTCAGCTGAAAGAGTTGGAAGACCACGAATTGATCACACGAAAAATTTATCCTGTCGTGCCACCAAAAGTAGAGTATGATTTAACGGAATTAGGTAAAACCTTAATTCCCGTAATTTCTGCATTGGGAAATTGGGGTGATACAAATGAGGAGCACTTAAGGTCAGTTATTTTAAAACGGCTGAATTCAGAAAGCAATAGTTTGATTTCGGAACATGAGGTCGAAAGTGATAGCCACTAACGTAACTGCTACCAATCTATCCATACTACAGTATATACTTTTTAGTTCATCCGTTCTTATTCATGATTAGCACTACATACACATCTAAAATGAGGAGCTTTGTAAACTATCCTAGAACAAAATCACTCTTTTAAAGAGTGTTTCTTTAGTTCTCTTACTACATTTCTACGATTCTTATGGATATATCTAAAAAGGCCATCTGCGTGTGATCCACAATCACTACTTATTGCATCAATTTGGTAGTGAAATATCATAAAGAATGGAATACCATCTATTCGATCAAGGGTAATATAAGCAATATCTCCTTTAGTAAGGATTACTTCATTTGCACAATCCCTAAAATTAAGAGATGTTGTATCTGCAATTGCCTCACACAGTTGTTTTTTATACATGGGTTGTTTCTTAATATGCTCATACAAAGAATCTTCCACTGGAAAGGAAGTAGCTATGTCCCAGTTAACGGCTAGTGCATTGGTTAATTGAATACGTACAATTCCTGGCAATGCAATAGAATCTTTTACTATGGGTTGCTGTTCTTTTCTCTGAGTATTTGAATTGCATCCCCAAAAAAGAGTTACTACCAAACTCATCATTCCTGAAATGGTAAAATATACGTTTCTCATTGTAAGTGGATTGGCACTAATTTATGAGTTAAATTACTACTATCAGAATTACTACTAATCAAGTAACATTGATTCATTTAAATTTGGAAAATGTCAATATTTAAGGCTTTGTATTGTTGCGATAAATGAAGGTTACAACCGTCGATAAGGTACTTTCGCTTTGTCTGTTAAATCCGCTTTCCAGAAATTGAGTACTTCTTCTGGTACTTTATCTGCGGCTTCTATCAAAAGTGTTAATACACCAGAGCTAAATCTAAACCAACTTGTTTTCCATACCTCTGGGATAGATGGTATGGCACCATTCTCTAACGAATGCTCTTGCCGCATCCCAATCTGCGAGTTGCTTTAAACAAGTTCAAAGAGAATAACAAAAAATCAGTTTGAGCAAGGGAAGAGAGCATGATTGTCGTTAAATACCTTACAAAATAGTGTATCTTGAATTTGGAATGAATCCTGACTGACAAGGTTTCCTTGTAATCTCTAAATCCTATTTAGCTGAATTATCAATTAAAAATTTTGTTTAAAGAAAGTAACCACAGAATGACAGGAATACCTCTCCTTAAGGAAATAAACGAGGCATATGAAAGCACTGGTCTTTCACTTCGTACAACTAATCCCTCTTTTCACATATTTGACATGCGTGATGCAAACCAGTTGACAGTCAATCATTACCCTCCACATAGAGCAGATTTTTTTATACTTATCATTAGCTTTGGTACAAAGAGATTAAACTTTACACTCAACACAACCACATTCGAAAATGTGGATCATTTTATTGTGTGTGCTGCTCCGGGCCAGATAATGAAGTGGGAAAAAAACGACGACTGGTTTGGCTTTTGCATCTGTTTTAAATCTGATTTTACTAGGTATGAATCAGAAGTAAACTTTTTAGAAGACTTCCCGTTTTTCAACATCAAACAACCCAATCTGTTTTCTATAACTGAAAGTGAGTTCAAAGATCTGGCCCCAAACTGTCAGCAGATTGTAAGTGAACAGCGAAACTATTACAACTACAATTTTCAGATAATGAGGGCTCTATTTCAGGCTGTTCTCTGGAAGGTTCGAAGAATTTACGAGGAATTTAAACCCAAAACCCTTGAAAAGAAAAATTTGGTCCTTGCCTCTCAATTTCAATATCTGGTGAACAGGCATTTTATAGATAAGACGTTGGTGGCAGACTATGCGGACATGCTCAACATTACAGCGAACCATTTAAGCCAGATAATAAAAGAAGCAACAGGTAAAACAGCAAAGAGTATTGTAACCGAAAGAAGGCTCGAGGAGGCTAAATACCTGCTTCGGTTTACCAATAACGATATTTCGGAAATCTCTTTTCATTTAAACTTTTCAGAGCCAACTCATTTTACAAAACTTTTTAAAAAGGAACTTCTTCTGACTCCACTTCAGTATCGGCAAATGGATAAATTGACTAACCCTATTGGTCTATTTACAAAAAAACACTGACGAGAAACCAAGATTTTTGCCATTCAATCCAACTTTCTTATCATAACCATCTGGAAAGAGGCAACTAGTTTTGCTGTATGAAAATGATGTATTAAAACACACAATCATGTCAGGCAACAAAACACAAACAATTAAAACAGTGCCGGATGGTTATACGGCTGTAACACCCTGGATCATTTCCTCTTCTACTGAAAAGATGATCCATTTTTTAACAACTGTCTTTGATGCACAAGAAGTGCCCAACAGTAGAATTAAAAATGAAGATGGTGTAATCATTCATGCTGTTGTAAAAATTGACAACGCAGTGATGATGCTTTTTGACTCAAGAGATGGATGGGGACCCACACCAACTTTTCTGAATCTATATGTGAAGGATATCGATAGTGCTTACCAGAAAGCCCTGGAACTTGGAGCTACATCTGTGACAGAGATAACCACACTCTGGTTTGGTGAGAAGGTATGCCGGATAATAGATCCAATGGGTAATCTTCTATGGATCAATCAGCGTGTGGAAGAGGTGGATTTTACCAACCCTGAAGAAGTTAGAAAAAGAGCCTCTTCACCAGAAGCGATTAGTGGAATCGCATACATACAGAAATCCCTTGATGAGGCTATACGAAAGCAAAAAAGCTTGTTGTAACTGTCATATTGAAGCCTCCTTTCCTGCTCTACCTGGCGTTGGTGTTATTCAATATGGCTGTTGTGCCAAGAAATAAATATCGGATCGTTAATTTATTACTTAAATGAATTAATGGGTTCTTCTTTACGTCGTATTCGTTCTTCGTGGTATTCTACCTTGAAGTTTGTTTGAGGGAGTGTTCCTCTTCCCAGGATAGAAGAGAAAAGCCCATTTCTAGGCCAGCAGTTACCTTCTAATCGGGAATGAAACACTCCCTTAAAGCTGCTTCGGAGTAGAATACTCCAAAGAACAACGGAAATAGAGGGTTACTTATAGCTTTTGTCATCTTTTTCACGGGTATTTAAAAGATTCTCATTTCCCCATTGAGCAATTTCTTTAAATACAGCAACAAGACTTTTGCTTTTATCAGTTAAAGAATACTCAACGCGTGGGGGAATTTCTTTGTACTGTTGGCGTTCCACCAATCCATCTTTCTCCAGCTCTTTCAATTGTTCAGTTAAAATCTTTCTTGATATTTTCGGAATACGTGCAGCAATTTCACCGAACCGCCTGGTACCAAAAGTCAGATTATACAAGATTATCGGCTTCCATTTTCCACCGATTACCTCCATTGTTGCCGTTATTGGGCAATCTTCAAAGTCATTACAGTGCTCTTGCTTAGTTACCATATCGTTACCACTATTTTTGCCAGTTACCAAAAGGTAACAAGTTACTTTTAGAAACTGTTTTAGTTTCTTTGTGTAACAAATATAAAATGTAAACTTTAAAATGACAAAAAGATGATCTTAGTTACAGGAGCAACCGGACATTTTGGAAGACTAACCATTGATTTTTTGCTTCAAAAAGGAGTTGAAGCAAATCAAATTGCTGCCTTGGTGCGAAGTCCTGAAAAAGCAACAGATTTGCAAGCAAAAGGCATACATATCATCATGGGCAATTATGATGAGTATGATTCATTGGTAAGAGCATGCCGTGGGGTAGATAAGCTTTTGCTTGTATCAGGAAATGATTTATCCAATCGCTTTTCCCACCATGAGAATATGATAAAGGCTACAATGGAAGCCAACGTGAAACATGTGATTTACACAAGTGGTGCCCATAAAGCAGAAAATTCAACTTCTCTGTTATGGTTGTTTGTGGAAGCACATATCAAAACGGAGAGGTTGCTGGAAACAAGCGGATTATCATACACCATTTTACGAAATGGATTGTATATGGACCTTGTTCCTGCTTTTATAGGCAATGCGTTAGAAACAGGCATGATTTATTTGCCTACTGGCGAAGGTAAAATAGGGATGGCTTTACGGTCGGAAATGGCTGAGGCCGCGGCTACAGTACTCGCTTCAGATGGACATGAAAATAAAATCTATACCTTTGTCAATACCGAAACATTCGGCTATCAGAATGTTGCAACGTACCTTTCGGAAATCACAGGTAAACCCATTCAGTATATTTCCCCTACCAAAGAAAAGTTTATGGCTACCTTGTCAACGGCTGGTATACATATGCCGCAAGAATATGTCAATATATTATTGGCTCAGGCACAAGGAGAAGGTGATTTAGCAAGTGAAGATCTGGTAAAACTTCTGGGAAGGAAACCCATGTCATTAAAACCGTTCTTGGAGCAGCTATACCAATCCTAATCACAACATGAGTAATCCCTAATTTTGGATATGAGTTTGTTTTACAAAATCAGCACTTATACTATTGAAAAGAGTATAGGTGCTGATTAATTTTTAGAAATTTCTCTTCCTATATTTGTTTATTGTCACCTACCTTCCTCTTCCACAAGCCTCTTCATTTTTTGTTTTATTCTTCCCAAGTTAGTTTAAAGTCCAGAACATCACTTTTTTTATCGCCTTGTCACTTTTTTGTCACCCCACGGCGTGATAACCAAAAAAGGCAAAAAATTCCAAAGCTTCGCCCCACAGGGCTAACGCTAGGCCCGCGGAATTTTTATCCCTACGCACCTACCTAACCACACACGATTGAAGTTATCTTTACTCTCTTTGTAACTCATTTGTTTCTCTTCTTCTAAAGGATGTGATATCCTTTTACTCAAAATTCGGAATTACTTATGTTGTCCTTCATTAACTGAAATTTGAACTATGTCTCTTTTATTCGCCATTGGTGTGAGATCCTTCCTGGAAGGGTTGGCAGTTACAGGCTATACCCCTCGTTTACACCGATATGTCGTTGATTGCTTTCTCCTTTTGAAGAGTTAATATCAATAAAGTTAAAGAGTCCATTGAACATTTACATTCTGACCATTGAGTGTTGCAGGCTTAATCTGTCCAAACTGTATTAAAGATCTGATTAAATCTGTCATAAGGGAGGGACAATAATCTAATTCACTTTCAGCGTACGAGTTTTCAATATTTACGATCCTACCTTCTTTGGTAACCACAAATGTTACCTTATCTGTCGGCGGAGGGGGAGGGGGTGGAAGAGATGGACAGACACTTTTGGGGATTCCATTGGTGCTTCCATAAATGATTTTAAGGGTGTCTCCATTCAACAGAGTGGGAGGGCTGTCAACTTTGTCTTTAGTGTATATAGTGCCCTTAACTTTTGTTTTATGCAATGTTAAGGGAGAATAGTCTACTGAATGATCTATTATCCATAAGGTATCTATTTTGTCCACTGTTGTTGTTATGGATAGTCCAACAAATTCAAGTGGAATCAGTGATTTTGTAAAGCCACATATATACGTATTATCGTAATACTGCTCAATAAAATACGTGTTACCTTGCTTTTTGTAATGCCATACTTCCCAGTCATCATCCCAAACGTCTAAGGTACTGTCGCTTGTTATCTGATAGGTAGTTCCATAACAATTTCTGTAGTTATCGTAATAGTAGCAGTATTCAATTCGTTTGTAAGTAGGAGAAAAAACGATATCCTCTCTTGCACGCGTTAAACTTGCTAACCTCGCAGCTTTTGCTTTTCCCCAGTGGGGGTCTTTGTCTCTGGGGTAATAAAAACTTGGTTCAACCTTGATGGTATCCGGAAAGTCTTTTCCATACGTTAACGCGTCCCTGTTGGTGTCCTGTTTGAAACAGGTTGTAACCCATAGAAGAAAAGTCGTTACAAATACTATAAACTTAGTCATTGTATTTTCTGTCAGTTGAGGTGTACTATCGCAAAATTAGCAACTAACTTGTAAATAAATGCATGCTTTGCTCCTTTTCCCATTCGCTTACAAGTCAGTGCATTTTTGTCAACATAATATTATTTTTTTATTACTAATCAATCTATTAATTGATAGTAACTAATATAGATTACCTTCTCGAGGAGCCTTTATCCTAACTCGATTGCGGCAATTGACGAACATAACGTTTATCCTGGTCTACGAGGTAGCATTTTCAGACTTAACCAATGAAATTTTACAAACCAAGAAATCGAGAGTACCTTACTTTTTTCCGACACATATACCTTCTAACACATATACCTTCTAAGGACATTAGTCCTGGCAAGGGGTTGTATCGGCATTGTTGGTAATTTCTATGGTTGTGCCCTTATGTGTCTTCCGGTAAGATTTACACAACTGAAACGGTGTGGAAATAATCAATGTGTCATGGGATGTCTGAAAATGAAAGGAGTTTTCCTTTGTGTACAATGCATCATTGATGAAAAAATCAAAGAGATTGGTCGTATCGGTACCGATGGAAACTTTGAATTCGATCCGGTAATTGTCAAGGCCAGTCTGAAAAGCCGAATACAGAAATGTTTCCTCTCCGATCTGTCCAACCTTCTGGGTTGAGATAAAGTCGTTTTGGTCAAACCTCGAACAGCTGGCGGGTAAAAGTCCGAGTGTGCACAGAAAGAGGATATTTTTTATAGTACGCATGTTTTTCGCGAATGTAATTTTGTGTACTTATTCACATTTCTTCTATTAATAATCTTTAAGAAAAGTAAACGTTATTAATTCATTTTGCTGCTAAGTATCTGGATAGGTTGGTAAGTAAACAGCTGCTGTCCAAGCATAAAATCGGAAAAGACAATTAGGATATAATACATCTTTGTATCAGTTGCTAAGCAATGTGCACCAGATTCAGGTCTGATAATTTAGTATTTTATGTACCCGGAATGGCACTTTTAAAGTGGCTGAACGAGCAGATTTTGTAGCCTTTACCAGCTAACCATCTTAAACAATTTCTATCAAACGAACCATTATAGTCTATTCTATGGCTTTAAATAAGCAAAACATGCCTCCTGCCAATTCCAAATAGGAAAGAGCAGAAGGCATGTTTAGGAAGGTCTTGATGATTGCGTTATCCCTTATAAAGAGTAACGTAACGTAATGCCATATGTAGCAGGATCACCCAGTACAGCTGCATAATGACCTGCGTTACCGGCAGCAGGAAGTAGTTGTTCGAAATAATTTTTGTTAAGTAAGTTGCGTGACCAGATAAAAACAGATAATCCATCTGTTGCCCGGAACCCTGCTCTGGCATTTAACAAGGAATATCCGTCAATGTTAAGATAACGGGAAGGTGAAGGGCTCGAAGAGAACGAAGAACGAAAATATCCATCTGCTGCGATAAAGAATTTACCTGCCTGGTTAAGGAGGCGTTTTGATCCTGTACTAAGTTCTCCACCTACAGATCCTGCCCACTTGGAAATACC
This sequence comes from Xanthocytophaga agilis, assembly GCF_030068605.1. Classification (NCBI taxonomy): domain Bacteria; kingdom Pseudomonadati; phylum Bacteroidota; class Cytophagia; order Cytophagales; family Rhodocytophagaceae; genus Xanthocytophaga; species Xanthocytophaga agilis. The sequence goes on along the minus strand of NZ_JASJOU010000029.1, from coordinate 10,388 downwards.
AGGTAACTCTCCACCAGAAATATCTTTAAAGGAAGACGATGCACCTGTTTCTTCCAGAGGTACAGGAGCATTCGGGAAGGAAATGTATTTTCCTATGGTGTAGGCAGCTGCACCATACAGAGAGAAATAAGAACTTACCCGAATATTTCCATCCAGCTCAATACCATACACACGCACCTTATCTGCATTAGCCAGATAGCCCCGGTTTACACCCACTTCTGCTGTTTGTACCTGAGTCTGGTAATCACGGATATCCGTGTTATGGAATACCAGATTTAGTGATGATTTAGAGGTGGGAGCTGTCTTGATACCGATTTCTACGTGATTTACATATTCCGGTTTGATTCGTGCCAGATCAGTTAGTACTTCACCCTTGTCAGTAGGCAAGCCTCCCAGGTTAACCCCTACCGGTTTGTAGCTGGTTGAGTAAGTCACGAAAGCATTGATACCTTTATTAGGTCTGTAAGCTACTGTCAGTTGACCTGATAGGTTAGACTCATCCACATCTGCCTTAAATGCCTGATCTGTGTATACCAGTCTCTTTAAGGCTATCAGGTCTGGATCATCTGTCTGTAATCCTCCATAGGTCTGGCGGTTGAAGTCAACCTCTTTCTGATCATAATTATAACGCAAGCCAGGAAGCACATGGATGGTCGGAGTAATAGCCCAATCCAATTGTCCGAATACGGCAGCGCCAAAAGTTTTCAGTCGGGAATAGGTCTTTATACCATACCCATCAAAGAGGCCAGGGGTTTTCCATTTTTCACTGGTAGTACTCTGAGAGAAACGCCACTGTGCGGCACCAGATTCTTCAATGTGGTAAGGATCTGTTTTCAGGTCTTGTCCAATGACAAAGGCACCAATGACACCACTCAGATTAGACGTCACATTACCTGCATAACGTACCTCCTGTGTCCACTGCTGGTGTTTGGAAGTTGCCTGTGACAATGTCAATACAGGAAGCCCTGTAAAGTCACGGTCATTGGATGGGTCCCAGTTCCAGTATCTCCATGCTGTAGTGGAAGTCAGTGTACCTGATCCGATTGAAGCTTCCACATTCAATGCAACGCCCCCCAGATCATTGCCAGAACGCCAGGTTGTATTATGGTCTATCTTCCTGTCAAACGGATTGCGGCTTGGCAGCTGATAGTTCAGATCTGCAATAATCTGATCAAATTGACGATAAGCCGCACGCTGAGTTTGTACTACTCCTGCTACAACCTGTGCATAGCCTTCTGGTCGTTGCCGAGATGCGTCACCAGTCAGTGTAATCTGTACGGTAGAACTTGGGATATAAAGCAATTGTGCCCGGAAACCGAGGTTGTTCAGATCATTTATGTGTTTCTCAGAGACTACATTATAGATTGTACCATCCCGCTGTGTTCCTGAAAACGATAAACGACCAGCAAACTTTTTACCCAGAGGCCCTGTCACCGCACTTTTTGCCTGAATGTAGCCGTAATTTCCATAGCTGACCTCAAAGCTGGCGCCAGGTGTAAAGCTGGGTTTACGGGTGGTAATATTAAACGCACCGGCTGTTGTATTTTTTCCAAAGAGCGTTCCCTGTGGGCCACGTAATACTTCAATGCGTTCGATGTCAATAAAGTCCAGCGTAGTTGCTGCCGGACGAGCAAAGTAAACTCCATCTACATAAAAACCTACACCTGGGTCAATACCGTCATTGGTAAGTCCGAAGGTTGAACCCACTCCACGAATGTTAAGGGTCGTATTACGTGGATTGGAGGAATATAGCTGTACGGTAGGTACCAGTTCCTTTACACGGTTCACGTTAAATGCACCCGTTTCTTCCACTACTGCTCCACCAACTACAGAGATAGGAATAGGGACTTCCTGCGCTGTTTCGCTGCGTCTGCGGGCGGTCACGACTACTTCGTTTAGGATATTGTCATCCACAAGGGTTATTTCCAGTGGGGTTGCGGATACTTCAGCTACCTGAACCTCCAGGGAACGATAACCGACAGAACTGATACGAAGTGTAAAAGGAACTTTGCTGGCAGTTATTTTAAAGGCTCCCGTGCTATCAGCGGCTGCATGGGTGTTGGTTCCTTTGATTGTTACATTGGCGCCAACTACGCCTCCGCCTTTGCTGTTTTTAACAAATCCGGAAATGGTTTCCTGAGCAAATACATTGGCTATCCCTATGAAAATGAGGATAGTTACCAATAATGATTTTTTCATTGTATTTCTTTTTAGGGTTGAGATTTTGGCTAAGCATTTAAAAAATACACTAGCTGATTGTCTGTGCGGCAGCAAGTTAGTAGAAATATTTATAAAATCTATAGATTTAGTAGAGATAAGTTTTTTAGAGTAGTTTTTTTGTCTTTATTGCTTCCTATACTATTTCATATTTGTGATTACTGCCCTACTTGCGGCTTCTTCATTTTATGCATGTTTGTATCCATGTTGGTTTAAAGTCCAGGACCTATCTATTCTTATCACCCTGTCACTTTTTTGCTCACACACAAATCTGGCTCACCAAACTTTCGTTTGGTACCCTGTTTTTTGGGCAAGCAATAAATGAAGAAGTCAGTGGAAGAGTGAGGTACAGTACAATAAGTAAATGTAAGTGAAAGAGATATCTTCTGAACACTAGACACACATGAACCTAAACATACAAAGATCAATGGAAGAAGAATGATTAGGAATCTGAATAAACGAAGAACAGAGCCTATACAAAACAGCATAAGCTCTGTTTATATTTCTAATTCAGGCTGCTATATTCTAACCAAAAAGCTCTTATCTCAATACAGAAACACTTCCCTGTGTCTGCTTTCCTTTTCCTTCATCAAACAAGAACCGATAGTGTCCCATAGGTACAGGTATCCCCTGATTCCCTTGCCCGTTCCATTCGCCCGGAAATCCATTATGAATCTCTGTGCGATACACCAGTACTCCCTCTCTGTTAAAGATCTGTAGGGTACCCTTTGTATCATTCCCAAACGGAAAGGTCCATACCTGACCCAAGTCGGGGGAAAAAGCATATTCCTGGGGTGCAGTACAATCTTTGGCCTGGATTTCAATGCCTTCTGCCAATGTATACTGGCAGCCACTGGCATCTTTGATCGTCAGGTAATATATGCCGGGGGAGAGGTATTCAAACTGACGTGTTTTCCGAAAGGAAGCTCCTTTATTGATAGAAAGCTGATACGGAGGTGTGCCGCCTTTTATCGAGGCCAGGTCACAGATAATCTTTCCCGAAGACCCATCTGAGCAGCTTTTCTCTGTCTGAACAGCTATCGTAAATTGTATGCCTGCACAATTTACTTCTGGCTGTTTGAATGCTGGTGGTGTTATTTTGGAAGGAGTATACCTACTACCTTCTTTTGTAACAGGATGTTCAACTGGTTTTGCGGATTCCTTCTCAGGGATAGGGATAACTGATATCGGAATAGACACCAACGCTGAATCTTTTGCGTTTGTCGAATTATTTTTAACAATACTTACACTATGCTCAGGCACAGGTTTCTTTGGTGTGTTATCCGGAACTTCTTTTGGCTTTGATGTACTTAGTTCTGGTACACTCTCAGTTGGCAGTGAGGCAGGTTTTTCCGTTTGAGGAATAGGTTGTATACTTATCTCTTTTGAGCCAGAGGTGGATTTGTCTTTGAAATAAACTACACTCCCCACCAATGCCACAAGTACCACAATACCTGTAACCAGCCAGATACTACCTCGGTTTCCTCTCAGGTAGTTGGTTTGCTGATACTGGGGTCGGTATTGAGTGATCATCTTTGCCTTCAGATCAAGTAAGGCGTGATCTACAATAAGTTCATTTGCCATCCGGTGGAGTTCCACTTCTTCAGACAGCGTAGGGTCTGTCTGTAGTTGTCGAGTAAAAACAGCTTTCTGCTCAGGTGACAGGCTATCTGAAAGATAGGCTTCAATCCAGTCAATACGTTCGTTTTCTGTGTTCATCCTCTGAGTATTTCCTGTGTATACGGCGTGTTTTTTACCAATTGAATGAGGCGTTGCTTGCATTTGTAATGCTTTGTCTTGGCAACGTCTTCTGAACTAAACTCCATTTTCTGGCTGATCTCCTTCATCGATAACCGATGAAAGATAACATACGTCAGTAACCGATGGCAGGTCTCTCCCAGCGAAGAGAGCAGTTTGACCACCATATCCTCCCGTTCCTTTGTCATTAACTGAGTCAGCATGTTGTCATCCAGTTCCAGCGGAATTTCGGAATCTGTTATTTCTACGCTTCGTTTTTTGCGTTTTACCTGATTGATCCACAGGTTGCGACTTATAGTATAGACAAATCCGGCAATAGAGTAGGTTTCATTAAAGGAGTTCATCTTTACCTGTTTATAGAAGATCAGAATGGCATCCTGAAAAATATCCAGTGCATCATCCTGCCCACCTCCATTTTGTCGGATCAGGTTCTTTATTTTGGGCAGCAGATTCTTATACAAGGCTGATAATGCCTTGTCATCCTCTCCGGAACGAATAGCCTGAAGTATTTCTTTGTCTGAATAATTCACTAATTGGCGTAGTTGTATACAGGTACTACACATACAAAAAGTAAAAGTAACCCATGAATCTATTCTTTTTCAGGAAAATGATAGATTGTAGTGTAAATACTACATTTAGCTATTTTTTACTTTTTTTTCTTCAAAAGGGTTACTTTCTATTGTTTTATTTGTAATACCTTCACCCGAAATAGGGTTTAGTCAATTTGTGAACAAAAGATTTTTTTTATGAAGGCAATCTGGGCGTGTATTGTCCTGTTTCTGCTCTGTATACAAACTTATGCCCAGGAGGTAATTGGTGTGCCAGTTGCCTTTAATCAATTCAGTAACAATTACTTTCTAATCAATCCTGCCAGCATTTCTACACAATCGGATATGGCTGTTAATATCGGCAGACAATTCAATACCAATGCGTGGAGTGATATTTATACCCATTATGCCAATGCTACGCTGAAATTTACATCGTCAAAGAACCAGGAAGAGCAGTTCCCGCGCCATGTGGCAGGATTTAATTTTATAGGAGATAAAGAGGGACAGTATCTGAGTCGCAACCGGATGTATGCATTGTATAGCCTGCAGGTTCGCCTTTCCGAAAAAATATTTCTTGCCAGTGGCGCCTCTGTAGGCTTCGCCTTCTATACTGTATCTGGAACCAGTGTGAGTCCTTCCGGATCTGCTACTACACCGGATGCGGGACTGGGTTTGTGGCTATATGACAAACAAAACGGACATATAGGAGTATCTGTCAACCAACTGACTGAAGGAAAGCTCAGGCCCATTGAGGAAACTACCCGATTGAAACGATATTATACTCTAAGCCTTCGCAAACATATTCCTCTTAGTTCGCAGGTAAGCTTATATCCGGCTTTGCTGATGAGGCATGTGCCAGCTTATCAAACTTTGTGGGAGGGTACTATGGGACTGGTCCTAAATGAGTTGTTTATGGCAGGAGTATCGATGAAGTACCGTGAGAATTTTACTTTTCAGGCAGGACTGGAACAGTTGCCTGTGTTGGGTGGCTATGTGAAGGCAGGTTTTTCCTATACAGCACCTGTACCTAACAGACTGGTGGCCCGCTTTAATTCGTATGAGTTTACACTTAGTTTTTATATGGTGAGAAAGAGGAAGATAACAGAGAAAGGAGAAGAAGAAGAAAAATAAGTAAGATACAGGGGTTACTTTCAAAAGAGAAAGGATGTAGTACTAGCATACACTACTACTCAAACTTTTATCAGTCATTTAATGAAAACTAACTACATGAGAGATTTTTACTCTACCACGAGTGATACGATCCGGTTGCTAAACAGACAGATCTTTGCTGCTTTGTGTGTAATGATTCTGTTTTTGGCCAGTGCTCAAACGGTGTTTGCCCAAACCGTACCCATTCCGGATGCGAACTTCCGTCAATACCTGCATGACAAGTTTCCACACACTCTTACTTCCAGTGGTGAGTTGATTGTTGCGGAAGCCGCCGCTATCGATACAATTTTCTGTTACAATCGCCAGATTTCAAATCTGGCAGGCATTCAATACTTCACAGGACTGAATTTTCTGGGTTGTGGTGGCAATCAGCTTACTTCTTTACCGGATCTTTCTCCACTCACTAACTTAAAAAGCCTTGACTTTTCCCGGAATCAATTCACTGTATTTCCTACTCTTTCCCAGAATACAGCTTTGATCGAGGTGAATTGCTCTGCCAATCAGATCAGTTCATTGCCAGACTTATCGTCACTTCCCAAGTTGGTTTTTCTAAGGTTTGGAAAAAACAAGTTTACCTCTTTTCCTGCATTCTCGTTGCCTGTCAAATCACGTCTGGCATTGATTCAATGCGACAGTAATCAATTAACCGTTCTGCCTGATCTATCCGATTTTAAAAATCTGGTTACACTGGATGTATCCTACAATCAACTGACACAATTGCCTTCTCTTGCTGCTCTTACTCAGCTGGACGTGCTACAATGTCATGGCAATCAGCTAACTTCATTACCTGATTTATCGCACAATCTTGTGTTATGGGGAATTGACTTTTCACAAAATCAATTCACTGAGTTTCCGGATATTTCAGCCAATACCAAACTTGGCTTTATCTCCTGTGGAGGCAATCAACTGGATTCATTGCCAGATCTGACTAACTATCCCGACATGCAGTATCTGCGTTTGGCCCATAATAAATTTACCTCTCTGCCAGATATCTCTCATCTGAATATGGAACAACTTTTTGTCCAGGGCAACCAGCTAACCTTTGATGACTTACTGACACTGGTACCTACCCGTGAGAAACTGCTGAAAAAAGGAAACGGAACCAATCGGTTTTACAGCTATAACCAGGGCGAAATCGGTACCACAAAAACTGTCAAGTTGAAACAGGGAGATGCGTATACAATTGATCTGGATATAGATGATACCGTTACGACAAGTACCTATCACTGGTATAAAAATGCAGTACTGGTAGCAACTACACAAACCAACAAGCTGGTATTTTCGTCTCTGACACTGGGAAATGCGGGTGTATATACTGCTAAAGTAACCAACCCTGCTTATCCTAACGATACACTAACCAATAATCCTGTTACGATTGAGATTGAGTCAAACGGTCCCTGGACTCCTGTGATTGGAGGAGGTGAAAATCACCTGATTATCCTGCCTGCCACACTGACTTCTTCTATTGAAGGCAGTCCGCTGAGTGTTGGAGATTATATTGGTGTATTCTTCACTGACAATGCTGGGAACAAGGTCAATGGAGGAATGGTGAAATGGACAGGAGACAATCAGGTACTGAATGTCTGGGGTACAACTGCTACTCCTAAAAACGGGTTTACAACAGGTGAATCGTTTGTACTGAAAGTATGGCGTGCTTCAGACCAGAAAGAAATAGAGGTAGTGGCAACCTACACTACAACAAGTCCTTACACGCATGCAGGTAGCTATGCAGCCAATGGCCTTAGCAGTATTTCTGCCTTACACACAGTGGCACCATGTGTTCAACAAGTTATATCCTTACACAAGGGCTGGAACCTTATTTCACTAAATGTTCAGCCCGCAGATACAACTATGAAAACTATTTTCGGTTCTATTCAGAATATTCTGGTAAAAGATGCCGCAGGCAAGATATTGTATGCTCCACAGAACGGCATCAGTAATGGCAGCTGGAATATCCTGGAAGGGTATAAAGTATTGGTAACACAGGAAGAGGTACTGACGGTTTGTGGTAAAAAGATTGACCCGCAAACTCCTATAAGCATTCCCTATACTACCTATCCGTATTTTCTACCTTATTTCGGAAGTAATCCGGTTTCACTTACAGCTGCATTGGGTGCTATTGAGAACAGCTTTAACTTTGTGCAGAGCAACGAATATCCGGCAGGATCAGCGAATGTAGTCGCCTATAACTACCTGCCTTCTCATATTATAAATCCTCCTATTGATCAGATAGGTACACTGAAACCTGGTTTGGCTTATAAAGTTTCGATGAATAAGGCTATTCCTGACTTTCGCTATCCATCACTGGCAGGTATGAGAACAGGAGCAAGTGCAGCCAGAGAGAAAAGTACCAGTCACTACGATTTGCCTGTAACGACAACAGCTAACAATGCATTGCTTGTGTTGCCAAATGAAATTCTTGGTAAGGTACTGGTAGCAGGGGATGAGGTAGCTGTCTATACAACAGAAGGAACACTGGCAGGAGCCGGACAGTATACAGGCGAAAACCTGATTGTAACTATCTGGGAAAATGAAAAAATGCAGGCCAATACCCCATTTAATCTGAAAGTATGGAAACAGGATCGTCAGCAGGAAATAGAAGTGGCTACAACGTATAAAAAAGGCAATGGAGTATTTACCTCTAACTCGATACAGGTTACCAGTCAGGTTACATTGCTTACAGGCGACAAGGTAAATACACAGCTGCTTACGTTGTATCCAAATCCAACCAGAGAAAGCGTTCAGATACGGACATTGACTGAACAAACCGGTCCGGCTACCGTTCGTATCTATACACTGATGGGTACAAAAGTGCTGGAAGTACAGAAAAATTCACTGCAAGAGTCTACACTATCGGTAGGGCAACTAGCTCCGGGACAATATCTATGTGTGATTCAAACAGGTGATCAGCAGTTGAGAAGTAAATTGCTCATTGTAAAATAAGGAAATTGAAGAAACAGGCGCGGCCTGAGAGGCTGCGCCTACTTTCCAAAGTTATATGTGTAACAAGATGACAAACAGACATATCTGGGTACTTTTATTCTGGTGCTGGAGCTGTATGCTCACCGCACAGAGTATACCCTGGAAAGTACGTCCTACAGGTGTCAATCATACGATATTTATCAAAAACAGCATTTCGCTTACTGTTAACGGAGTAACACTGGAAGCAGGAGATGCCATTGGTGTGTTTTACGATTCTTTGGGTGTAAAAGTCTGTGGTGGCTATATCGAGTGGCAAAAACAATCGGCTGCACTCACAGCGTATGGTGATGATGGTACAAACAAAGGATTTAAGACAGGGGAGGTATTTACATTCAGAGTCTGGAAAAAAAGTACAAACTGTATTAGTGAAAATGTACAGGTGACCTATGCCAGTGGAGGAATCATTAGTCATACCAATCAGTTCGCACCAGATGGTATTAGTGAGTTAAGTACCTTACAGGGCACGGCCAGTACAATCCGCTATAACAGCAGTTCGTTTTGCCAGAATGCTGGTTTGCAGGCTCCTGTTTTTACAGGCTCAGTGAGTCAGATTACCTATACCTCATCAGAGGGACTGATCCTCAATGAATCTACAGGTACAATTGATGTGACTCGTAGTGAGCCGGGTAATTATATCGTTACGTTTTCGTCTCCGGTGTGTCTTACACAGCAGCAGATAAGTGTTTCTATTGCTCCTGGTATCAATCTGACACAATTGGTGACTACGTTTATAGATGCTACCTGTGAGAAACAAAAAGGCACTCTGGAAATTGACATATCCACTATTACAGGTGGAACTAAGCCCTATCGTTTGGCTTTACGGGAAACTAGTCGCAATGAGACAATTTCTGCTGTCGGGAATCGCTTTGACAATCTGATTCCCGGCAGTTATGAACTGATTATAACAGATGCACTCCAATGCCAGCAAATAGCCAGTACACCTATCAATGTAAGCACTCCAACAGATTGTGTTCCTGTCATTTCTCCCAATGGGGATGGAGTAGCTGATGCTTTTTACATTCCCTCTCAGGGGGTAGTAAAAATCTACAACCGCTACGGACAACTACTCAAAACCCTCTCTACACCTGCCGAATGGGATGCTACCGATGAGTCCGGCAACCTGGTTCCTATGGGCAATTACGTCATTGTCGGAAGCAATGCTGCTGATAAAAAAGTAATTACTGTGATTCGGTAATCTATCATTCCTGTGCATATTTCTACTATTTGACAATTGAAATAACGAACCTTGGATTTATCCGAGCCTTTCCCGTCAGCATATCTGCTCTATTCTTACTTGAGAAATAACCTTCTTGTGTACTTATATTACACAATTATAGCGTAAAGACTTTTGGTCTTTGCCTATCTCAACATCTTAAAATATAACATGTTCATTAAATGCTAAAATTGGTATGTTTATTGTGGTTCTCAGAGATCTAATCTGAACCCCAATTCAGGCTTGTTATAGTATATTGAATCAGTGTTTTGAGCTATAATCTTTGTTGCCAGAAATGTGATGAACCAATTACGAAACCTACAGACCTTTCGTATGGTCTGGCAGTATTACAAGACAATAACGTTTGTTAACCTTCCCTTCTCTGGATTAATAGGCATTCTGTTGAAAAGTATTCCTTTCTTTATGGTGTCATTCAGCATTTTTGGTTTTGTTCTGGCTATTCTCTTCTTCCATCTGCGGTATGCCAATCAATATTATTT
>NZ_JASJOU010000028.1 GCF_030068605.1 Xanthocytophaga agilis | reverse complement strand
TTTGCTGATCATGCAAGTCAGATACTCAATCAGAAAAAATACTTTGTTATACTTAAACACTCGTTAATGAGTTTCTCTCTTTTCCACTTGTCAATTCTTTACTACAAAGAGTTTTACTCCACAGAGTAGTACACTCTGAAAAGTAAATGAACTTCTAAAATATTAGATTCCTAATCGAATCAACCAACATTGTCGCAAGACACAAGCATTGTCGCAAGACACAAACATTGTTGGTGGTTATAGTGAAGGTGATCACCTCTTCCCATTCCGAACAGAGAAGTTAAGCCCTTTCACGCCCATGATACTGCCTTCACCGGTGGGAAAGTAGGTTGCCGCCACTTTACTATTATTAAAACACTCACTCAATAGTGAGTGTTTTTTATTTTGTATATCTTTCTAATATCTCTCTCAAATTTCAGGCCTTTTACGGCTGGAGTTAACTATCAAAATAAGAAGATTCTCTGTCATCCTAATCACTTATCCTATTCCCAATAGGATTTTACTCGCATTTTTACATTTATATGGAAAGAAAAGAATATCGTTTAAAAGTTTATCTTTTAAGTAGGATATTTTCGACCCTATTTTTGATTTTATGAACATGAACTCTTTTGCTAATTGTTCCTTTCAAAGTTATCAAAAGACAATGAAATTAGCAGGTATAGGTTTATTGTAAATAAACAAGGTAGATAAGATCGTATATCTGGATACATATTGCAAACAGTTGTATGGATTTCTGTGTTGACCAATAATGTTTCCTATTAGAATCTATACCCTGAAATGATAAATAATGTTTTTTAGAGTTAGATCTCACTATTGGGAAGACCAACACCATTATTTGGATAGATCTGCTACCTGGAATACATATCTCAACCAAGCTAATTATTTCAGAATCTGTTTTTCATTGGACTTAGGTTTCGTAAAGAAGATGTTCCTATTCTGTTTGAGTTTTCGTATCAGCCTGTTTCGGTAATGAATCTTCCTGATTGGGTGAGTGTCTCACATCCTAACCACACAGTATCATCGGATTGATGTGACTGATAATGAATTGGGTTTGAGCACAGATATGCGAGCCTCATCTTTCAGATTTTTGAACGGTTACATGTATAAAATATGCATCTATAGGTATTGGTCTGGCCATTTGCGAAAAAATGGTTACTAATCATGGTGGAGCTATTATGGCTAATAGTACTCTTGGCCAAGAGCAATATTCACTATTTTTCTCCCTTTTTTGATCAGACTCCTATAAATATTGTTAAGAAGTTAAATATTATTATAAAGGTCATCCTATAGAAAAAATCAAACAGCCAGTAACTTAGCTGGCTGTTTGATATGATACAGAAGTTGACTACTCTATCGAGCGGATGTTGAAGACAAATCTCCTTCCAGTATCTTTAACGCTTCATTGTCTTTGGCCTGGACGATCTCTTTTTTGAGTTGTGCTTTCAATGTTGAAGTAATATTTTCATACCCCTTCTTTCCATACAAATTATTCAGGTTTTGTGGGTCTTTCTTAATGTCATACAGTTCCCATGCATTGTCAGGCCCATAGAATCTGGCTAACGTATATTGCTCAGTACGAATACCAAAATGAGGTGGTACATTATGTGGTTTGGGGTATTCATAATAATGATAATAAGCTGCACTCTTCCAGGATGTCTTTTGCCCCTTCAGCAGAGGGAGAAAAGATTGTCCCTGCATCTGATCTGGAACAGACGTTCCTGTCACGTTAAGTAGGGTAGGTGCCCAGTCAAGATTAGATACAACAGCATCTACTTTTGTACCTGGTTTAATCACACTCGGATAACGAATGACAAAAGGTGTTTTTAGAGACTGTTCATAAATAAACCGTTTGTCAAACCATCCATGTTCACCTAGATAAAAACCCTGATCAGATGCATAGATTATTACTGTATTCTCTGTCAGACCATGTTGGTCCAGATAGTCGAGTATCTTGCCAATATTTCGGTCCAGAGATCGGGCTGTAGCCAGATAGTCTCGCATGTAGCGTTGATATTTCCATTCTACAAGAGCTTTGCCACTCAGATTTTTCTCATCAAACTCTTTGCTGACCTTCTTTTCATAATAGTTATAAAAGGCCGTCTTCTGCTCGGGTGTGAAGCCTTTATAAGGATTGTACCCTGTTTCGGAGTCATAGTCTGCATGCACCTTCAGGTCCTCTTTTAACCTCATAGTTTTGTCGATGGTCATATCTTGTTTTTGTGCTGCAATACGGCCTGTATATTCATCATAAAAGGTTGAAGGCAAAGGGAAGTTTACATTGTCATAGTATCCCAGATCTTCAATGGCTGGTAACCATTCACGGTGAGTAGCCTTGTGGCCTACTACGAGAAAGAACGGTTTAACTGTATCCCGCTTACTAAGCCATTCCTCTGAGAGCTGTGTAATAATATCTGTTACATAGCCAGTATATTTTACCTTTTCATTTTTTGAATTGATAAAGTCCGGATTGTAGTACAGACCTTGCCCTGGTAGTACATTCAAATAATCAAATCCATTGGGTAATGCGCCTAGGTGCATTTTACCAATCCATGCTGTTTGATAACCATTCTGCTGAAGTTGCTCTGAGAACACAGGCTGATTAATATCAAACTGTTTCTCATTGAGTTTATACCCATTTATATGGCTGTGTTTCCCTGTCAATAAGACGGCCCGGCTTGGACCACATATTGAATTGGTGACCACATTGTTATATAGAATAGCTCCCTGACTGGCTATACGATCAATGCTGGGAGTCTGGACTAACTTGCTGCCATAGGCACTAATGGCTTGATAGGCATGATCATCCGAGAGAATAAAGATTACGTTAGGCCGTTTTTTCTCCTGTGTAGCTGCCTTCTGTGCAAAGGCTACCGGAGTAAAGGATATGCTCATCAGGCAGAGCATACATAGGATACGATACATAGTCATTTTCATTTTATGTGCATGTTTTCCTCTACGAATAAACAGTTTTTATGGATGTATTTTTAATTTATTGAGGATATTGATCATTTTGTGTGAGATTTTTATTTACATCGCGTTCCCGCTGTGGGATAGGAAACAGCACGTGATAATCCTGAATGGCGGTATTCCCTTTGGCACGCATGGTAGATATTAACTTTCCTGTTCGTACCAGATCAAACCACCGGTGGTCCTCAAACCCAAACTCCCAACGTCGTTCCTGCAGAATTGCTTCATCGAATGTTTCAGCGTTCAACCCTGCCAGATCAATGGAGGCATCGGGTTGAGTGATGGGTTTACCGAAGGCACGACGACGCACTTGATTAACAGCCTCTAAGGCGTCTGCAGTTGGACCTTCCAGTTTGTTAATAGCCTCTGCATAGGTGAGCAGTATATCTGAATATCGGATTACAGGATAATTCAGAGTGCCTTCTCCCAGGTTGGTAATTGCAGAAGGATCAAAGAATTTGTACCAGTGTGGACGGAAAGTCGCTACACCCGCACCTGCATCATACTGGGTGAAGAAAGTGCGGTCACGTCGCAGGTCACCGCTGGCAAAGCTATCGTAGAACTCTTGTGTAGGTACATCAGCACTGTTACCAGCTACGGTTCCTCCTCCAGCCAGTTTGATTGTAGCTCGCGGAAGGAAAAGTGCCATACCAAAACCATTTGCCGCACCTGTATTTCCCTTATTTTGTATAGCGAAAATAAGTTCTTTGTTAAAGCGGTTGGTAGGAGTAAAAATGTCAAAATAACTTTCCAGCAAGCCAAACTGAGTGTCGTCCAATACCTGCGTTGCTTTTTCTTTTGCCTTTTGGTATTCTTTGCGGGTAAGATAAACTTTAGCTAGTAGTCCTGTAGCAGATGACTGAGTGGCACGACCCAGATTAGCTGATGTGTTTGTTTTGTCCAGATTCTGCTCTGCAAATTCCAGGTCATCAATTATTTGTGCATATACTTCCTCTACAGGTGAACGTGGTGTGTTCACATCTTCCAGAGAAGTAACCTGATGCAATACGAGCGGAACATCACTAAATAACCTTACCATATTAAAATACAGTAGGGCACGAACAAACCGGGCTTCTGCAACCAATCTGTTCTTTTTGGTTTCATTAAATGCGATCAAAGGTATTTTGTCGATAGCAACATTGGCACTGGCTATTGATTTGTATACTGCTGTATAAAGCGTATAAATCCTGTCATTTACCGGGCCATGGGTATAGTCATTGAGGGCAAATATATTGGAATTGGCTACACCCTGACCACATTCAGCATTATCGGTTGTTAGTTCTGCCAGCAGATAAATACCCCGATAATAAATGTTCCACTGATCGTTCAGTCCATCGTATACACTTACTACAGCAGCATCGGCATTAGCTTCTGTTTTGTAAAAGTTTTCAGCTACCATCAACGATTCTGGATCTTCTTTGAGAAATTCGCTGCAGGCAGAGCTTGCCATAAGAAACAATATAACAAGTAGATAGAATATCTTTTTCATCGGATATAAGAGAATGAATAGGTCAGTTAAATTAGAAGCTAAAGTTCACTCCTACCATATAGGATCGTGTATTAGGATAAGCGTCTGAGTCAATACCTCGCAAAATGTTGTTTTGTCCTGACTGATTTACTTCCGGATCGTAACCGGTATAGTGGGTAAGTACAAACAGATTTTGGCCAGATACATAGAGTTTTGCCGAGCCAATACGTGCGTGTTTAAGCCAGCTACCAGGTAGATTATAGGCAAGAGTTAATGTTCCCAATCGTAGGAAAGAACCATCTTCCAGCTGCGCATCAGAAAATAAGAAGGAACGATTCAGCGAAGCTCTTGGTATTTCATTGCTTGGATTGGTTGGGGTCCAGCGATCCTTTACACGAGCCGAACTGTTCTTTTGTCCTGTGGGCAGATCCAGGTCGGCACGGGTGCTGTTAAGAATCTTATTGCCATAAACAAAGTTAAAGGATGCTGCCAGTTCAATGCCCTTGTAGGCAATATCTGTAGAAAATCCTCCAAAGAATTTAGGCTGTGAACTTCCCAAGAAAACGCGATCCTGTGCATTTAATATATTGTCATTTTTAACATCTTTATACTTTCTGTCTCCGGGAACGGCATTTTTTTGTGCACTGGATGCAATGTCATCTCCAGTCTGGAAAATACCATCACTTACATACCCATAAAAAGCACCGATAGGCTGTCCAGGCTGAATGACAATGGGATCACTGATTTTCAGATAGCCATTGATCTCACCAGTAAGTATCTGGCTTACCGGGCCCAGGTCGAGTACCTTGTTTCGGTTGAAAGCAATATTGAAGTTTGCATTCCATCTCACGCCTTTGTCTAATAGAACTGTCTGAATGCCTAACTCTATTCCTTTATTTTCCACACTACCAATGTTTTGCAGCGCAGTTGAAAATCCAGTTGACCAGGGAACATTTATATTCAGCAACATATCTGTTGTCTTTTTGTAGTAGGCATCTAGTGTCAAATTAACTCTGCCCTGAAAAACTCCCAGATCTAGACCTATGTCAGTTTGGGTAGTAGTTTCCCATTTCAGATCGCCATTGGGAATATTACCTGGTGTAAAGCCTTTAACCACTTTGTCCCCAATGATATAACTGGCTCCTGTCAACCCGGCTAGCGACTGATAGCTGTTAATCTCCTGGTTACCGATTTTTCCATAGCTAAGTCTCAATTTGAGCTCGTCGATAAAAGAGATGTTTTTGATAAATTCTTCCTGTGATAACTTCCATGCAATAGATCCGGAGGGAAAGAAACCATATTTATTGTTGGTTCCGAATTTGGAAGAGCCATCTACACGTCCAGTCAGTGTGAGCAAGTATTTATCGCGGAAAGCATAATTCACTCGACCTATATAGGAGAGAAGCCCCCAGTCAGACACATTGGTAACAGGAGCGTTGATAATAGCACCTGATCCCAGATTGTCAGCTTTGAGCAGGTCATTGACAAATCCGGATGCAGATGAGGTACTGATTGTGCGTCTGTATTTCTGTGCTGTAAAACCGGCAAGTACAGTAAAGGCATGTTGATCGAATGACTGAGTATAGGTTAGTGTATTTTCGTTTAGCCAGGAATAGGAATTGGCGTTAGATACCCTGCCAAGTCCCTGAAGTGTATAGCCTGCCAGAATGGTACGAGGAGCATAGTATTTTTCTTCAGTAATGATAATATCAGTGCCCAGACTGGTACGGAAGGTAAGCCCTTTTAGAATCTGATAGTTGGCAAATATATTACCCAGCAACCGTGTACTAAGCGATTTATTAGTTAGCTCTCTCGCTGTAGCCACAGGATTCCCTATGGGTATACCCCTATCATTTTCCAACACATAGGAACCTTCTGTATTGTATACCTTCAGGATAGGATTGAAATCCAGTGCAGATACGACTACTCCCTGTGTCCCTTCTCCTCCGCCTGTACTGGTAAGTGCCTGATTGGAATTTACATTGGAGGCAGTAAGGTTGGTTCCAATCGAGAACTTTGAAGATGCCTGTTTCTCAAAATTGAACCTTGCTGAATACCGTTTGAAATTTGAGTTAATAATAATTCCATCCTGGTCAAAGTAATTGAGCGAAAGAGCATATTTATTTTTGGCATCACCACCCGAGGCACTGATCTGATAGTTTTGTACAGGTGCAGAGCGGAATATCTCTTTTTGCCAATCCGTGCCTTTTCCAAATGATGCAATTTGTTCTTCCGTAAAGATTTGTGAACCATTTGCGTCATTTACTAGTCTGGCGTATTCAGTTGCATTTAGCAATGGAAGTGTTTTGGAAACATGCTGAACGCCATAGTAGGCATTGACATCTATTTTCATATCGCCTTGCTGACCTTTTTTTGTAGTGATCAGCACAACACCATTGGCACCCCGTGCACCGTAAATAGCTGTTGCCGATGCATCTTTCAATATTTCTATAGACACTATATCATTGGGGTTGATCAGTGCCAGCGCATTAAGCCTGGGACCGACAGTTGCTCCACCTCCTGTACTATTATTGTCGTTGTATACCGGAAATCCGTCAATAACATACAAGGGTTCACTACCTGTATTGACTGAGTTACTTCCCCGGACCCGAATAGAAGTAGCTCCACCCGGCTGAAAGGAAGTACTGGTAACCTGTACACCTGCAGCACGACCTTTCAATCCATTGTCGAGTGATACCACTGGCGTTTTTTTAAACTCTGCTTCTGAAATCGACGTAATAGATCCGGTAAGGTCACTTTTTTTCTGCGTTCCATAACCGACAACTACCACCTCGTTAAGTGATTTGACATCCGCAGGCAGGGTGACATCAATGATGCCTTTATTGCCTGCTGTTATTTCAATAGATTGAAAACCTATACCCGAAAATACAAGGACTCCATCTTCAGGAATCTGGATAGAATAGCGACCATTGCCATCCGTAGTAGTACCTGTAGTGCTGTTTTTCAAAACCACATTGATTCCTGGAATAGCAGCACGATCTGTTTCTGAGATAACTTTTCCAGTTACAGTCCTTGTCTGTAACTGAGTTTGTTGTGCCTGAACTTGTAAAGCTACAAAGAGGAGGATAGCAAAAATGGACCAAGCCATCCAACCAGTTGATGACGGTTGTAAATTTTTAGTCATACATTAACGAGTTAAGAATGAATTGAGTAATAAGAGGTAAACAGATACAATGACCCTGTCAGATAGTGTACGCCTATCCTTGGCCTATTTCTTAGGAGAGGTCAAAGCAGTATGTACTACTGAAAAGAAAAGAATGCAATCAACAACAACACCTATTACAAACAGGGGTGTGAGGAACAATACTGGAGAACAGGAAAGACAGCTCTCCAAGGGTAGAAGTAAATTGTATCGATTTCATAATGGTAACTGAATCGAATACTAATTACTGGTGGGATAAAAAGTACTCTACTAATTATATAGACAAAGTAATAGTATTGTCTGTAATTGAGCAAGAGATATTTTTGTTTTTTAGTTTCTTAGTGAATTTTAAAAGTGGAAGTAATTCATTATTAATGTAATAACCAGCAATTAGTACAATATATATTCACTATTAAGTTAAATAAAATAAGCTAGAGCAGGTGTAGCTGTATTATGTAGCAGTAACTGGCCGAAATAGAAATATCATCCTCGGAATTGGCTCTAAGGTCGCAGCTTCAATTGGGGTCGGATTTGTCTGGTATCAAATAGCTACTTTATAGGAGTCTTCATTTGATTTCTTTAACCCAACATGAAGCTGTTCGTAATGATCTTTCACAGATTCTTTTCATCAATATGAACATTTTTACTTATCACTAAAAATCGATTTCTGCCATACTAAACCAGTTATCATATTTAGGTGTATGCTAAAAGGAATTTAGTCTTTTGATTGATAGAACCATTTTATAGGTCAATATCTGTAAAAACTACTCCTACGAGTAATAACATTGAGCTGCGTGAGATATGTTTTATTACTTTCAGGGAGCGGTTACCAGCGACTAGAGTATGCATAACGAAGAAGCCATAGAAGGTATACTACAAATGTAAAGAAATAAGTATCAAAATGGACTATACATACATTGCCGAAAAAATCATTAGCCTCAAAGATGCTGATCTGAAGCTTAGGGAAATACTTGTTCAAAACGGACAGCTTTCAGGAGGATATAACAAACAAATGGAAGAATTGCATAACCAGAATGCTGAGATAATGCATGAAATAATAGATAGTATTGGCTGTCCAACAATAGATAAGGTAGGGAAAGAAGCCAGTGAAGCTGCCTGGTTGGTCATACATTCCATTGGACAGCCCGAATTTATGAAGAAGTGTAGAGATCTGCTTGAAGATGCTGTGAGTGATAATAAGGCAAGCCCCAGTTGTATGGAACTCAATTTGACTGGGACGAACATGGAGAACTAAGTCCTGACCCTTTTGATGACTTAATCCAGGTAAACCAAAGACGAAAATCTATTGGTCTTAATACACTTGAAGAACAAACCATACTCATAAGAAAAAGGGCAAAAGAAGAGAATCAATCACCACCAATAGATTTTGAAAAAAGGAGGGAGGAAATGGATGAGTGGAGAAAGAGAGTAGGTTGGATAAAATAAAAATATCTGCTAAAAA
This sequence comes from Xanthocytophaga agilis, assembly GCF_030068605.1. Taxonomy (NCBI): domain Bacteria; kingdom Pseudomonadati; phylum Bacteroidota; class Cytophagia; order Cytophagales; family Rhodocytophagaceae; genus Xanthocytophaga; species Xanthocytophaga agilis. The sequence continues at coordinate 38,145 of NZ_JASJOU010000028.1, read as the reverse complement.
TGCTTGCCGAAGGTAGCATTAATATAGAGAATAAAAATTACTCTGAGAGTATAGTGATATTCTTACTATACCATCTTATTTAATTGAACTGGTATTTTAATCTGAGGATACTGGAAAAGACATTTCAGATAAGTTAACACAAGTGCTTTTCAGACTATCTATAAAGAAGTTATCTCAGGCATTATTGATAACAGAGCTCTTTATCAATATCCATTTGATCCTTGCCTGTTGTCCCCTCCTTTTTTCCACGCAGTTGTAACTGAAAGCACCTACATTTGTTATTCAATGGTAAAATAAGAAATGAGCCGTACGGACAAGTAAATTGAGCCGTAAGAGAAATACGCCAACGGATATAATGTAGACCTTTGTCTTGTTAATTCATTTAAAAGAACCGCAATGACAACAATAACAAAAATTGCCCTTGGCAAAAATGGTCCCTTCGTATCTAAACTTGGTTTAGGATGTATGCGTATGTCATCTACCTGGGGAGGGCCTACTAATGATGAAAATGAAAGCGTTGCTACTATTCAGATGGCACTGGATAATGGTATTAACTTTCTGAATACCGGAGATTTTTATGGAGCGGGTCATAATGAGCTACTTGTAGGCAAAGCCATTAAGAACAGAAGAGAAGAGGCATTTATAAGTGTGAAGTTTGGGGCTATCTTTTACAATGGACAGTTGATTGGTCTGGATCTGCGACCTGTAGCTATCAAGAACTTTATCAACTATTCGTTGGTGAGGTTGGGTATTGATACAATTGATCTGTATCAACCATGCCGACTGGATAATAGTGTGCCTGTAGAAGATGTGATTGGAACTATCGCTGATCTGATCAAAGAAGGAAAAGTGCGTCACCTGGGTGTGTCAGAAATCACAGCTGAGCAGTTACGTAAGGCACATAATGTACATCCTGTATCAGCTCTGGAAATAGGGTATTCTCTAGCTGACCGCCAAATCGAAAAAGATCTGCTTCCTACAGCGAAGGAATTGGGTATTGCTGTAGTGGCCTTCGCCAACACAGCGGAAGGATTGCTTACAGGCGAACTGAAAGCCCCTCTTCAGAACAACGACTACCGAAACCATTTCTCACGTTTTCAGGGGGAGAATCTGATAAAGAACCTGGAAAGAGTGGAAGTATTAAAGACGATAGCAAAGGAAAAAGGATACAGCCCTACTCAACTGGCTATTGCCTGGGTAAATGCACAGGGTGAGCATATTATGCCTCTGGTAAGCATGAGCCGCAGATCACGCCTTCCTGAAAATCTACAGGCTATGGACATTACCTTTACGGAAGATGAGATACATACCCTTAATTCGCATTTTTCGGTGGGTGCTATGCTTGGCAGTACCTATCTGCAAAGATAGAATATACCCATAAGAGGTTGTCTAAATTATTATTAAAAAAGCGAAAAGAGTAGATTTTGTAGCGAGATGAGATATTTACCTACAGGCCAATCGCAACGTAGCCAGCGGCTACTCACCGAAAAATGGACGAAATACGCAGCACATGTATTTTTAGTTCTTTAAGAACTTTATTATCTGCCTTTGCAGCCTTTTAGAATAATTTGAGACAACCTCTAAGGCAGGTATGATGTATTTACCCCAACCTGTTTTATATCTTTACATTTATGCAAAATCCAACTGAAATACTTCCGGGAGTCATCTTTTACTCGTATCTATCCAAACAGCGAAAGGATAAAGTAGGTTTTTTCGAGCATAGTACTCTGGTATTACAGGTTAGCGGCCACTTCATGATGGAAACAGCCAGTGAAAAAATCTCAATGAAACAAGGCCAGATGTTGCTGATCCGAAAAAATCAGTTGGGAGAACTTACCAAAATGCCTCTGGAGGGAGAAGACTACCAAACTCTTGTGATCAGTCTAAAGGAAGATCTGCTCAGGCAATTTGCTCTGGAAGAGAAAATTGAGATAGAGAAAAAATATGCTGGTCCACCCAACATCCTTATTCCCCAGAACGATTTTCTGAAGGGATTTTTTCAATCGGCAATACCTTATACTCGTTATCCGGAAGAAAAAATAACCAGGGACCTGGGTATGTTAAAGGTGAGAGAGGCTGTTCATCTGCTACTGTATACCATGCCCGACCTTAAGGAGTTTCTATTCGATTTTTCCGAGCCGTATAAAATAGATCTGGAAAAGTTCATGCTTAGCAATTTTCATTTCAATGTTCCTGTTGAGAAGTTTGCCCAACTTACCGGAAGAAGTCTGGCAGGGTTTAAACGGGACTTCCAAAAAGTGTTTGGCATGGCTCCCCGACATTGGTTGCAGGAAAGAAGGCTGGCTGAAGCTCGTCATTTAATCGAAGACAGGCAGAAAAAACCTTCTGCAATCTATCTCGAACTGGGATTTGAAAGCCTTTCTCACTTTTCACATTCGTTTAAGAAAAAGTTCGGCAAGGCCCCTACCGAGTGGCTATATTGATATGTAGTTGATCCTTAGTATGGAAAGGATAATTGCAGCCAGCCAAGCAGCAAACCATTTATATCTTAAAAATCGAAAATACATCGTGAAAAATATATCAGCAACCACAAATAAAATCAGAGTAGGGATTATTGGAGCCAATACTACAAACTGGGCATCTCGATCACACATTCCAGCATTGAAGTTACTCCCCGGATTTGAACTCACAGCTGTAAGCACTACAAAGATGAGTTCAGCCCAACAAGCAGCAGAAAAGTTTGGAGTAAAGCATGCTTTTGATAATGAGTCTGATCTGGTTAGCTGTCCGGATGTAGATCTTGTTGTGATAGCAGTTAAGGTGCCTTATCATTATCAACTGGTTAAAGCAGCAGTTGAAGCAGGTAAAATGGTTTATTGTGAATGGCCACTTGGTAACGGTACCAGAGAAGCGGAAGAAATGGCAACCCTGGCTAATGACAAGGGAATACGTACCTTTACCGGATTGCAGGCTTTATCCCTGCCAGAAACGATTTACCTGAAAAAAGTTATTGCAGATGGGTTGATTGGAGAAGTACTTTCTTCCAACATACTAGGTTCGGGAGGGATGTGGGCTGATATCCGATCGGAAGGAAACATTTATATGTATGACCCGGCAAATGGTGCTACTATGTTAGAAATTCCTTTTGCCCATACACTTGCTGCCTATCTTGCAGTTCTGGGTAACTATCAATCAGTGAGTACTACATTGGCTCGTAGAAGAACGGAAGTAACCTTATTGACAAACGGTACAAAAGTGCCACAACTGACTAATGATCAGATTGTTGTTTCGGGCATCCTCAAAGCAGGGATTGTTTCTAACATCCACTATAGAAGTGGGATATCAACAGGAACCAACTTTCTCTGGGAAATAAATGGTACCAAAGGGGATATTCTTGTTTCCGGGCAATTAGGGCACTATCAGCTTACACCTGTTACAGTACAATATGCGGCAAGTGGAGAGAAGTTACAGTCACTTGAAATTCCAACTAACTATTTAACAGACGTGTCTGAACCTCTCCATCAGCCTGTATATGGTTTATACTATACATACAAAGCAGTTTGGAATGATATTCAAAATAATACTCATACTGTTCCTGATTTTGCTCAGGGGGTGCGTATGCACAAACTGCTGGATAGGATCAAAGAAAGTGCTGAGGAAGGAAGGACGATTACTATGTAGATGAATCAGCAAAACAGACTCGAACCCCAGACAACTTCTTCCTAGCCCAGACGCTATATAGCAAGCAATTAGTTCTTATCTTGTTTCATAACTTTTTTAATTTTGAATGTGAGTCATCCCAAATGTTGGATATGAGTAAAACCCAAGCCTATACTTTTGAAAGTATGGGCTTAGGGCAATTTTTGAGAAAGATCTCTTTCTTCGTTTGTTTATTGTCACTTTCATCACTCTTCCACTGATCTCTTCATTTTTTGCTCACACACAAATCTGGCTCACCAAACTCTCGTTTGGTGAGCCAGATTTGTGTGTGAGCAAAAAAGGGCAAAAAATTCCAAAGCTTCGCCCCGCAAGGCCAAGAGCCAACCTCGCGGGAAAAAGATTGCCTACGCACCTACACCACCTTCCGCGATTGAAGTTTCCTTTGCTCTCTTTGTAACATTTATTATCCCTTCTCAATGAGATTCTTTATTCAAAATTCGAGATGACTCATGTCCTTTTTTGTCCTTCTGAAAGAGACTTTTGACAAATAGAGCCATCTTTGGCTTCTGAGAGAAAAAAATACACTCCAATGGGAAAGGTCGCTAACCTTGCCAGAAGATTCTTTCAGAAGGACAGAGAAAGGGTGGTTCTTTCAGAAGGACAGAGACATGGAATTGTTTTCCAAAGAGAGTATTTTTTTCTTTAATTATAGGTCTTCCAGAAAAGATATGGGACAGAATAAGGCAATCCGTATCGTCCTGATGTAGACTCCAGCTGAAAAGCTAAAACAGTTAGCTTAGGCATTTAGGAATGGGTAGTCAATATACCCTTGTGCGCCGCCTCCAAACATAGTAGCTCTGTCAGGTTGGTTAAGAGGGGCATCTTTTTCGAATCGTTTTGGAAGGTCAGGATTTGCTAAAAATAGTGTACCAAAAGAAATGATTTTGGCAATGCCTTTTTCAAGTTCTGCTTCGGCAGACACTTTGTCGTAGCCAGTATTGGCTATAAGGGTATGCTTTACCATTCTGCCAAATAACTCAATTTCATCATCTTCTGGATAACCCGGCACCGCCGAGAATAGCGGACTACGTTTCATTAACTCTACATAGGTAAAATCCAGTTTGTTGAGTTCCTCAATCAAATGAGTATAGGTGGCAACCGGGTTGTCCACTAACATATCTCCATAGGGATGAAAAGGCGATATTTTTATCCCTACTTTATCCCCTCCGACAGCACGGATCAGCTCCTGCATTACTTCCAGAACAAAACGAGTTTTATTTTCAATACTTCCTCCATATTCGTCTGTTCGTTTGTTGGCGCTTTCTGCTAAAAACTGATTGGGCAGATACCCATTCGCTGCATGCAGTTCTACACCATCAAACCCTGCGGCCATTGCATTTCTGGCTGCCTGACCGTAATCCAGTATGATTTGTTTAATTTCATCAACTGTTAGTGCCCTCGGTGTTTCGTAGTCTTTGAGACCCTGAGAGGTAAAATGTTTCATTCCGGTAATGGCAACCGCTGACGGTGCAACCGGTAATACACCTTTGCGATCAACCGAATGACCAGCCCTTCCGGTATGCCAAAGCTGGGCAATAATGACACCCCCTCTGTCATGAACCGCTTTTGTAACTTTCTTCCAGGCTTCAATCTGGTCGGGTGTAAAAATGCCAGGGGTAAAAGGGCTTCCTATGGCTTGTTCACTAATAGTAATGGCTTCTGTAAAGAGTAGTCCTGCACTTACTCTTTGTGTATAATACTCAACGGTTAAATCACCTACTACTCCGTTTATATCGGCACGACTTCGGGTCATGGCAGACATCGCCATTCTATTTTTCAATGTTAGTTTCCCTAACTGGGTTTTATCAAACAGTTTCATTTTTTAAATTACGTTAGTGGTGGTTGTAAAATATGTTTGTGTTAAAAATTGCTTTGCGGACAAAGGTTTTCTGCCCAGAAGCAATTCCAGATCTGTTGAAGAAGATTGAAACTCACCTAAGCTAATGGCTTCTGACAGGGCTGAAAATATTTTGATGGATTGAGGAGGCAGCCCGGCTTTCTCCATAGTAGCCATATACTCCGCTTTTGAAGGACTGGTGTACTGTATATCCACTCCGCCTTGCGTACTTAAAATATCAGCAATTTCAGCCAGAGACACATTTTCCGTATTACTGATATTATACTCTTTATTATAATGACCTTCCTGCAGACAGACATTTGCTATGGCTTCAGCTATGTCGGTGCGGGTTACATACGCGGCCTTACCTTCACCAGCTGGTAAATAAATGCCGTTTTCCATTACCTTATCTCCTAAAAGCAGAGGTAACAATTCTGTATACAGATTGTCTTTAAAAATAGTATACGGAATCCCACTTTCTCTAATCGTTGCATCTGTGGTCTTGATAGAGGAAGATACAAAGTCAAATGGAGAGTTTTTAACTGCATTTTCGTCAAAAAAACTTGTGTATAGCAGATGTTTTACTCCAGCTTCTTTTGCTGCTGTGATTACACTATCATGTTGTTCGGCTCTGCTGGTCAGATCTCTACCTGCTACCAGGATTAATTTGTCAATCCCTGTAAAAGCCTTGACCAATGTAGGGTACCAGTCATAGTCACCTACTCGTAGTGTGATGCCTTTTGCTTGTAAATCTTCTGCTTTGGCGGTTTCTCTAACCAAGCCAATAATAGTGTTAGGTTTAACGCCTTTGTTTAGTAGGGAATGGATAATAGCTTTCCCAAGGTGCCCGTTTGCTCCTGTTACCAAAATCATATGTGTATATGTTAAATGTTAGTGATGAATGATGATGTAAAATTACTTTGCTGAACAAGGATAAACTTGTATCAGATCACTGTAGTTGAGTTGTGTATCTGTCGTTGGAGATTATATGGTAGACTTGAAAGGACAGACACGGTGCTACCACATAGATCACAAACTAGTTGATCTACGGCACTGAATTAGAGTATGTATGTGGATTTACAGTATGATGCCTTACTAACACATCCTCATAGAGGCATCTGGCTGAGGATGTTCAGAGCTCTATGACTACCTTGCCAATGTATCCACCTTTCTCTGCATACTGATAGGCTTCCTGAGTTTGAGTAAAGGGAAATACTTTGCCTACCTCAATGGTTAGTCCCTTATCTATACCCTGTAACAATAAATTGATGCTTTTTTCAGAAGGGGCGGTTATTAGGGCAATATGCTTTTTACTTCTGAATAGATTTTGAATCAGTGTGGTTGGAATGTCAATAGGCTGGGGAACCGGATTTAAAAACAGGGCCTGAGGTTTCATTATCTGTTTGGCGTTTTTATACCCCATTTTACCTGATAGATCAATGACAACATCATAGGTTGTTTTGCGGGAAAGTATATTTTCTTTTTTATAATCCACTACCGAAGTAGCTCCCCATTCTTTAGCATAGGCCACCCCATTGGTACTTGTAACGGCTGTTACGTTTGCTCCTGTAGGCTTTAATAGTTGTAACAAGAACATACCGAAACCTCCTGTTGCTCCATTGATCAAAATGTGAGATTGCGAATTGATCTTTCCCATTTTCTGAAATGCTGCAACAGCCGCACCTCCAACCGTAGGAATGGAAGCCGCCTGAGCAAAACTGATAGCTGCAGGTTTTTTCCAGACAGATGTAGCAGGCACCGCAACATACTCGCCTAAGGCTCCCTCTTTCATATTGTTTTTCACTATACCAAACACTTCATCTCCTTTTTTGAAGGTAGTTACTGATGATCCAACCTCTTCAATAACACCCGCAAAGTCAGTGCCTGTATGCTTTGGAAATTTCGAACCTGACATCAGTTTCATTTCTCCTTTTCTGATTTTCCAATCCAAAGGATTAATTGAAACTGCTTTGATTTTTACCAGAACCTGATCTGCCTGGATAGAAGGTGTTGGTTCATCTATGGTTTGTAACACTTCAGTGCCACCAAACATGTTGTAAGCGATCGTTTTCATTTTCTGTTTTTGTTTAAATGATTGATGCTACAAAGATCGGGTGTGCACGTCTAATAGACTTGTATCAGATCACTATTGTGCTTTAAAGCCTTGGGTGGCATACCAAACATTTCATACATATACTTGTTGAGTTGGGGAAGATCGTAAAAGCCCGTATCGTAGGCGATGTCTGTAAGGCTCTTGTCTTTGTCAGAAAGGGTAAGGTAAACAGCCTGACGTATCCTTGTCCACAATAAATATTTAGACAAGCTACTACCCGTTTGTTCTTTAAACAGTGAAGCTAAACGAGAAGGAGAAAGGAAAACGATATCAGCAAAGGTTTGTGGGTTAATATCCCGTTCAAAGAAGTTGGTTCGGATATAATCAACCATTTTTGTCACCCTTTCATCATATTGTGTAGCAGGTAGTTGTGACACCAATGCTGTAATGAGGGTGTCAATATCAAAACGATTCGTTCCGGTTTGAAAGAAAGCTTCCATTTCGTTTTCGGAATGAAAAACAATATAGTCCTGATCAGCAGCGAATCTGTTGGCAAGTTCCAAACCAATAGTAGAATACGGCTCTATATTGAAAACATTCAATGTTCCTTTTTCAGCTACACACAAATGGGTAACCTGTGGTTTGATCAAAAAGCCATAGATATTTTTACACAACTGCCCGTTAATCGTTGAGGTAAACGGTGCGTCATTGGTTAAAACAATCTGATACGCTGAATGTTTGTGGATCTCTACGGTAAGATTGTGGGCTGTAAGAGCAAGGATAAATGGATTGCTTTGTTGATTTTTCATTTGAGTGTTTTCCGGAAAAGCAGCTCAAAATATAGATAAATGTAGCAACTTACAACAAAGGCAAATGGTATCACAAAAAATGTATTCGTTCAGTCTCAGTGTGTTTGATATATAATAATGGAATATATAGAGACCTAATTCAGGAAAAGATCTTTAATCTATGCAGTATGTGCATTAGATCTTTTCTCTCAAAAATACATGAGTCATCCCAAATTTTGAGGAAAAGAATTTGACTGACATATATAACAATACAAAGATGTTACAAAGAGAGCAAAGATAACTTCAATCGTGTGTGGTGGTGTAGGGGCGTAGGGAATCTTTTTCTCGCGAGGTTGGCACCTTATCCTGTCCCATAAGTTTTTCAATTTTGCAGCTTTAGGGGATAATCTCTTTTTTGTGCCATTACACCCTTTTTTGTCCTCCTGAAAGGACCTCGTGGCAAGACCGGCGGCCTTAGGTTTTGGAATGTATTTGTTTTCTCACAAACCAGGCATGGCTCTATTTGTCACGAGATCCTTTCAGGAGGACAGGGAGAGTGTTTTTTCTTTATTTACAAACCATGTTTCTAGAAAAAATATGGAACAGGATAAGGGAAAGCCCATGGCCTTGCGGGCGGAAAGATCAGGAAAAAGTGCCTTTTTTGGGTTATCACGCTGTGGCGTGACAAAAAAGTGACAAGGCGATAAAAAAGAGATAGGTTCTGGATTTTAAACAAACGAAGAAAGAGAGCTTTCATAAAAATTACCTCAAGCCTACACTATTTTTAAAAGTATAGGCTTGAGTTTTACTCATATCCAACATCCGAGATGACTCATGTTTATTAACTAAACAGCTACAGAACGACGTATTTCATCTGCTGTTACGGTTTTTCCTAATGCACCGAACTCATGTAACTCTCCAAACACTTCGATTCGAATGGATTGATCTAAATTACCCACATATAGTGGTTCAAAACCTGTATCCCAGATCAGTTCTTCAATTTTAGTATTAATGCTTTGATCATTAGTTGCATAGAACAGAACGGCCGGTTCGGGCTTTTGATCAGAGGCGTTGGCTAATGAAGCTGCCCCGAGTGTACCTAAAGCTTTTGCCAGTTTAGCTCCCTTAGGCAGTAATGAATGATTGATTTGGCCGGCAGAATTAGTTGCATCAATCGTTTTGACAAAACCACCCTTTCCATCAGGAGCAATAGGATTCGAAGGATCAATAATGATTTTACCTTCTAACTGTGTCGCATATTGATTTAGAAATTCTTTGATAGAAGAAAACCAGATAGCCAAAATAATAATATCTGCTTCCTGAAGAGCGGCACTGATTTCCATTGGCTGGGCGAGGTTTCCTAACTTTTCCGCAAGACATTTGGCCTGTGAATAGTCGCGGGAAGCCAGAATAACGGGACGATTGCCCTTAGTCAAATTAGTGGCTACTACTTGGCCAATATTCCCTAATCCGATGATAGCAACTTTTGATTCTGATGTTTTTGACATGGTCTTATGGTTTAAATGATGAGGCAAAGGTCAGAAGTATTCAGGAATGCAACCTTTCAGGTTTCTGAAGAAATACCATTCAACTAGTTTAATGATGGCGATGTAATGCCATTATTTAGAAGGAAAAATAGTTTTTGTGTTAGCTTTGGAACAAAAAACAGATTCTCTCTATAACCAGATGCTTGAACCTCTCATTGCTCATTTTGAAAGTTATCTCCCCTTAAAAGAAAGCGAAATGCAATTGCTGGAAGGGCGGGTAACACAACGTAAGATCAAACGCAGACAACATATCTTGCAGGAAGGCTTCCCCTGTAAGCATTATAGTTTTGTAGTGGAAGGGTGTTTTAAAATGTATGGGGTTGATCAGAAAGGGAACCAACATAATATCCAATTTGCTGCTGAGAACGACTGGATTGCAGATATAGGCAGTTTTCATTCCAATAAGTCAAGCAAGCTGTTTATTGAAGCCATTGAGCCGTCTCTTATCTTGCAGATTGAACAACAAGATCTTTATTTTTTGTATCAATCCATTCCGAAGCTTGATCGTATCTTTAAAGTCATTATAGAGAATAAATTTGTCGAGTTACAAAATCAGGTTCTGCAAAATATCAGTTCTACCGCACAGGAACGCTATGCGGCATTTCTGGAACAATACCCAAAACTTGCTCTGCGCTTGCCCAATACACAGATTGCTTCTTATTTGGGAATTACGCCCCAGTATTTAAGCGAAATTCGAAACGAACGCAGCTAATCAGGTTAATTTACTATAACTTAGCTTAAGAACTCTCAGTTGCTACCAATAGATTGGTTTATTCATGTACGATCTTTTTTTTAAGAAATTCAGAGAACGAGTAGATCTATCTCCGGAAGAGGAAATACAGATTAAAAGTTATCTCATTCCGAAAAAAATACGCAAAAGGCAATATATACTCCAGGAAGGAGATATTTGTAAGCATATTGCTTTTGTCGAAAAAGGAGCATTGAGGGAGTACTCTATCGAAGGTGGGACAGAACATATTATTTTGTTTGCACTGGAAGGTTGGACAGTGGCTGATTTGTTTAGTTTTTTGACTGGTGAGCCTGCTGTTTATACGATTGATGCCCTGGAAGATTCAGAATTGGTACTTATCTCCAAAAGTTCACATGAGGAACTACTGCAAACTCAGCCTAAATATGAGACATACATGCGATTACTGATTACAGATGCATACATAGCCCTTCAGAAACGTCTCACCTCCAGCATCAGCTTGCCTATAGAGGAACGGTATAAAAACTTCATCGAGACCTATCCCGATATTGTACAGCGGGTGCCTCAGCATATGATTGCCTCGTATATGGGACTTTCTCCTGAGACTTTAAGTCGTGTCCGGAAGAAAATGCTTAACCAAAAGTAAAATGCTTCATTTCATTGACTTTTGTCAAGACTTTTTCTTGCCTGAAATCAATGCGGAGGGTAGCAGGAAGTAGTAATTTTGTATCATCAAAACAGATTGTGAGATGAAAACAAAACAGACTATTGCCGTTATTGGAGCTACAGGAAATATGGGGTCAGCTATCTCCAGGGCATTATCCAACGCTAATTATCGTCTTCTTCTTTTTGCAAAAGATCAGGCTAAACTTCAAACTTTGGTTGAGGAAATCAGGAAAAGTAATGCTGTCGCAAATATAGAGAGTGTAGATTGCAGTGTCAATGCAAGCTGGGAAGCAGATATTATCCTATTGGCTGTGCCTTATCAGGCTGAAAAAGAAATCGCTGAAAAGATCAGAGAGGTAGCTAATCAGAAGGTTGTGGTTAGTATTTCCAATCCACTGAATACTTCTTTCAATGGTATGCTAACAGAACCAGATACAAGTGCTGCTGAAGAATTACAAAAACAGCTTCCCCATTCAAAAGTAGTAAAAGCCTTCAACACAACTTTTGCGGCAGATTTCTCAACTCCTGTCATTGATGGCAAACAAGTTGACTCATTTATAGCAGGTAATCATGAAGAAGCATTGCAAACAGCTTCAGAACTAGTAGTAGCAGCCGGATTTTATCCCATTCTTGCGGGTGATTTATCTGTCAGCAGAACGCTTGAGAATATGGCTTTACTGCTTATTCAAGAGACTATAAAGAGTAACTATGACTGGCTGGCAGGCTGGAAAGTTCTTCATCATTAAACTCAACATCTGTCATTGATCAATCATTTGTCTGATGAAAAGAGAGAAATTTATTAAAACCATCCTAACAGGAACAATAGGTATGACAACATTATCAGGATTTAAAGCATTTACAGATAATCTCCCCAAACAGGAGCAGCTAATGCCCGTACTATTTATTGGGCATGGATCGCCTATGAATGGCATTGAAGATACAGAGTTTAGCCGACGGTGGACCCAAATGGCAAAAGAGATTCCAACGCCTCAAGCTGTGCTGGTTGTATCGGCACACTGGTTTACCAAAGGTACTAAAATTACGGCAATGGACTTTCCAGAGACGATACACGACTTTGGAGGATTTCCCAAAGAACTGTTTGCTGTACAGTATCCGGCACCCGGTAATCCGGCTCTGGCGAAAGAGACTGCTAGTCTGATTCATTCTGCTCATGTGGAATTAGACCACGACTGGGGGCTGGATCACGGTACCTGGACTATTATACGCCATATGTATCCGGAGGCAAAAATTCCGGTACTACAGTTGAGCATTGATTTTACCAAAGGGCCACAATATCATTATGATCTGGCAAGAGAAATTAATGCGCTGCGCAAAAAAGGAGTATTGATCATAGGAAGTGGCAATATGGTGCATAATTTGAGAATGGTAGCATGGGATAAACTAAATGATCCCGAATACGCCTATGACTGGGCTGCACAGATGAATGATACTTTTAAAAACCTGATTGAGGAAGGGAATCATAAAGCGTTGATCAATTATACAACGTTGGGCAGAGAAGCTCTGCTGGCTATTCCTACACCCGAGCACTATCTGCCATTGTTGTATACGTTAGGTCTTAAAGAAGGAAAGGATAGCATATCATTTTTCAATGATAAGGCAGTAGGGGGTTCACTTACCATGACTTCTGTAAAATTTGGGTAATATGCTTGTGTCTGTATTCTTTTTTGCGTTACAGATGCTATCTATAAACAATACATCTATGATAGATCCAATGGTGTCCGAATCCAATAACCCTTCTGATAGCTTTGTCTTACAATATCTTATTAGAGAGCCAAAAGTTAAAGCAGAAAAAAACAAGGCTATCATCCTTTTGCATGGAGTAGGTAGTAATGAGCAGGATTTGTTTAGCCTGGCGGGTCATTTACCTGATGACTTTTATATTATTGCAGCCAGAGGGCCCTTTGCTTTAGGAGGAGGCAGATTTGCCTGGTACAATGTTGATTTTTCAACGGGCAGGCCTGTGATTGATGTTGAGCAGGAGTTATCAAGCCGAAATACCATTCACAGATTTGTGTCTCAGATAAAACAGAAATACCACATCGACCAGCTGTATCTGGGAGGATTTAGCCAGGGAGCTATTATGAGTTTTAGTGTGGCATTGACCTATCCTAATGAAGTAAATCAGGTGATTGCACTAAGTGGCCGGATTCTGGAACAGCACCAGGTAGGAGTTGTTCCAAATGATAGTTTCCGCAAATTAAACATATTTCTTTCTCATGGTACTCAAGATGGTACACTCCCAATCCAGTATGCCAGAGAAGCCAAAACTTTTCTTGAAAAGCTGAATGTGCAGTTAAGTTACCATGAATACAACCTGGGCCATTCCATTAATAACGACGTGCTGAAAGATTTGAATCGATGGCTTCAGCAAAATGAGTAATTCTTTTTACCCTTATCCCTTACTGTCCTTCTGAAAGAAACTTTCCGCTATTGTCGGGACAGGTGTGACAAATAGAGCCACGTTTTCTACAGGAGAATAATTTTTTCTCTCAGAAACCAAGCGCCACTCTATTTGTCACAGGATTCTTTCAGAAGGACAGAGAGGGGTGTTTATTTAGGCGGACAAGAAAAATATTACAAAAAGAATTAAACTTCCTTCAATCGTGGAAGGTCGTATCTGTGCGCTGGCCTTCTTTCTGCCGCGAGGAAAGCCCCCGGCTTTGCGCGGAGCAGGTTCGGCAGAAAGTGCTCTTTTTTGCACACGCACAAATCTGGCTCACCAAATTCTCATTTGGTGCCCTGTTTTTTGGGCAAGCAAAAAATGAAGAGGTCAGTGGAAGAGAAAAGTAAGTGACAATAAAACAAACACAGGAAGAGACAAGCAAAAAAGTAACAGGGTGATAAGAAGGGAAATGTTCTGAATAATAAACAAACGCAGAAAGAAACATTTCTCAAAAATAAACCCAAGCCTAAACTTTTGAAAATTGTATAGGCTTGGGTTTTACTCACATCCAAAATCCGGGATGAATCATGTTATCAGATAGTTCTTATTTTTCAACTACAATCTCCAGCTCTCCGGCAATGTGTTTGACATGGCAGCAATCCGCACCTACGGTAAACTTTCTTTTCACGATTTCTTTCCCAGCTTTATAACCAATAAATTCTACCTCGATTTCTTTGTTGGCGAGTTCTTTCACATTGGCATCTGTAACAATAGCATATGTTCCGGATTTGCGTTGCATCTCAGCCATTGCCGCATCTAGTGTTAGCGTTCTCTCTGTGCCTGTAGCAGTCTGGATAATCTTGTAGCTGTCTAACTGGACAGGGCTATTGTCTTTATTTTTGACTGTAGCTGAAACAGTGGAGAATATCTCAGTACACATAACATCCCCTGAACAATCTTTTGTAGTGACTACTGTATCCTGAGTTGCTACCGTGTCCAGCACAGCTACAGTATCTTTGGCTGGTTCTGTTTGTTCTCCTGTGGAGTTTTTTTGTGAGCAACTGCTAAAACTAAAAGTCAGAGATAAAATCAAGGCGTAATGCAAAAAACTTATTTTCATCGATATAATTGTTGTTATGGAACAGTGACCCAACTTCTTTTCAAATGGTTGCATGACAAGTACAATATCAGAAGTATTCAGCAACTAAACATAACTTACTAGAGACTTATTTTATTGACTACCAGAGAAATCAGTGTTCTGGTCAGAAGAGGGTTGCCAGCAAAAAATCATTGAATTACAAGCAGGAATAGTCTCATATAAAAGAATTGGGTAACAAGCATCAAAAGGTTTGATATAGCCAATAAAATATACCTTTTCTACATTGTTTCAATCACATCAGTATGGCAATTTTGCTTATAGACTTTCACAGATTTACCACCGATTCGAGGATAGCTGTATTGTATGAAACTATCAATTACACATATTGACACAGCTTGTGTTCTGTTAGATATTAACGGCTACAAAATACTGACTGATCCAACACTGGATGCTGCCGGACATCTGTATTATCACGGATCGGGCACTTTTTCCAGAAAGACAGAAGATCCGGCTCTACCAGTGGATAAGCTACCTGCAGTAGACCTGGTATTGTTGAGCCATCATCAGCATAAAGATAATTTTGATAGGAATGGGCAGGAATTTACTAAAACTGTACCCACTGTAATTTCTACCAAACCAGCTGCCAGGACTATATCGGGTGCTATCGGACTTGACGATTGGGAGAGTTATCCCATTTATACACAATCAGTAACAAATTTGACTATTACAGCAACACCTGCCCAGCATCATCCCTGGTGGGTGCCGGAATTTCTTGTCGGAAAAGTAATCGGTTTTATTATAGCTTTTGACGAACAGAAAAATGGGGTGATTTATATTTCTGGGGATACTGTTTATTTTAAGGGGATTGCAGAGGTTGGCAGACGTTACAAAATTGATGTTGGCATTTTCCATCTGGGATCAGTACAGTTTCGCTATCTTACTGGCTTCGGGCAGTATACCATGGATAGCAATGATCTGCTAAAAGCCGTAAAGGTACTCGATATGAACAAAATTATTCCTATTCACCACAAAGGCTGGACACATTTTAAACAAACAGAGAATAAGCTTAAAGAAGCTATTGCCCGTAATGAGCAACTACGCAATAAAACCTTGTTTCTCACTTCTGGAGTACAAACGCCACTAATCTAGTCCTGATTCTTCCTTATCACGCTATAGAACACCATTCATAGTTATGAAACGCCATGCTACTGCCACCTGGACTGGTACTGGAAAAGATGGGTATGGACAGATCAGTACCCAAAGCGGAATTTTAGAACAGGTGTATTTTTCTTTTACCAGTCGGTTTGGTGAGGTGCCTGGCACAAACCCGGAAGAATTGATTGCTGCGGCCCATGCCAGTTGCTTCACTATGAAACTGAGCTTTGTATTGAATGAGGCAGGTTTTACAGCAGAGTTACTGGAAACAAGATGCCATATCACATTTGAAAATGCGGTAATCACAGAATCGCACCTTACTATAAAAGCAAAAGTCTCCAGAATTAGTCAGGAAGCATTTGAAGCCTGTATTAAAGAGACGGAGTTGTATGGTCCTGTCAGCCGGATGTTAAATGCCAGGATCTTTATAGAAGCGAGCCTGGTAAAGTAGGAGTTTTATTTTCCAGAACTTTAGCAAAAGAAGTACCTAAAACGATTGTGTTGACTAAGATTTGTTGATAGAGAAGAAGTTCTCTTTTTCAATACCCAGCTTTTTCATTCTGGAATTGAGAGTAGAAACAGGTACCTTTAGTAATTCAGCAGCGCCTCCGGGTCCAAATACTTTTCCATTACATTGCTCCAGCACCCATAGTATATGCTCCCGCTCCATTTCTTCCATAGATTTAATGTCTTGCGGGTTCTTTAAAGAAGCTTCTTCCTTTGGTACATCTACAGGTATGCTTACATGTTGAATCATCTCTGTCTGGGTAAGTAATACAGCTCTTTCAATGAAGTGTTCCAGTTCGCGAATATTGCCTGGCCAACTATATTGAACCAAAGCTTCCAGAACGTTGTCAGACAAACCTGTTATTTGTTTCCCTATTTTTCGGGTATATATTTCCAGAAAATACTGAGCAAGCAGAGGAATATCCTCTTTTCGTTCCCGAAGTTGAGGCATCACAATCGGAAATACATTGAGACGATAATATAAATCCATGCGGAAACGACCTTCAGCAACTTCCTTTTCCAGATTACGGTTCGTCGCAGCTATAATGCGTACATCTACCTTAAAGGTAGTTCTTCCACCAACCCGTTCAATTTCTTTCTCCTGCAATACTCTCAGTAGCTTTACTTGTAAATCCAGGGGCATTTCGCCAATTTCATCCAGAAAAATAGTACCACTTTGAGCTTGTTCAAACTTACCAATTCTTCTCTCTGTGGCACCTGTAAAAGCACCTTTTTCGTGGCCAAACAATTCGCTCTCGATCAGACTGGCTGGCAATGCAGCACAGTTGACTTTTATGAGAGGTTTGTTTTTTCTGGAAGAATGTAAGTGAATGGCGTCTGCTATGCGTTCTTTGCCTGTGCCACTTTCGCCCAGAAGCAGAACGGATGTATTGGTTGGGGCTACAATCTGTACATGATTTAAAACGAGATCTAAACTCCTGCTTTTTCCAATAATGTCTTTAAAGTGAGTAGTGGGAAAAGATTGTTTTGCAGCCTGTTGTGATTCTTGGCGAATGGCAGACTGAAGATTGTTTTCGTGTAAATAATTTGCTATATCTAGTGTGACGAGTACATCTTTTTCCCGAAAAGGTTTTACCAGAAAGCCGTAGGGTTTAGTGGCCTTTGCTGCATCAAGAATTTCCTTATTTGAATTAGCTGATAAATAAACAAATGCAATCTGTTGTTCCTGTAAGATTTTGGCCAGATCAATACCTGTTAGTTTACCTTTCAGAAAAATATCCAGCAATACGAGATCGGGCTTTTCTTTTTCTATGATTTCCAGAGCTATCGAAACGGAACGAGCAATGGGGCATACCTCGTATCCTGCTCTTTCCAGGATCATTTGCAGATTGTTGGCTTCTACAAACTGGTCTTCTACAATCAGAATCTTATTTTTCATAGATAGTACTCCATATTGGCAAGTTACTACAATTTTCAAAAAAATGGGTAATTTAACAAGCGCAATAGGGTTACGGTAAAAAATGATAGCTTATGATTATTTTTTTTGAACAAATATATGTTCTTTTTTTATACCTAATTTTTTCATTCGGGAGTTGAGGGTAGACACATGAATATTCAATAGTTCAGCAGCACCGCCAGGACCAAATACTTTTCCGTTACAATTCCTCAATACAGCCAGAATATGATCTCGTTCGTTTTCTTCCAGTGTTTTTATCGAGTAGTTTTCTACTGAGTCAGCAACGGTTCTCTTGCCTGCAAATGAAGGAAGGTCTATTTGTCTGATACTATTGCCAGAGGTAAGCAATACAGCTCTTTCTATAAAATGTTCCAGCTCCCGAATATTCCCCGGCCAGTGGTATGCCTGTAAGGCATTCATTACATTTTTGGTAACAGTAGAAATTTCCCTTCCTGTTCTTTGTGTATATTTTTTTATAAAATGAGTTACTAACAAAGGAATATCCTCTTTTCGCTCCCGAAGTGGAGGCATTACAATCGGGAATACATGCAGGCGATAATACAAGTCACTTCTGAATCTGCCGGCTTCTACCTCTTTTTGCAGATTGCGATTGGTGGCAGCAATCAGACGTACATCCGTTTTAATTGTAGTTTGACCACCAACTCGTTCAATCTCTTTTTCCTGTAATACTCTCAGTAGCTTCACCTGTAAATCCAGGGGTAATTCGCCAATTTCATCCAGGAACAACGTACCTTTATGTGCCATTTCGAATTTACCAATACGACGTTCTATTGCTCCTGTAAAAGCACCTTTTTCGTGTCCAAACAATTCACTTTCTATCAGACTGGCTGGCAATGCAGCACAGTTGACCTTTATCATAAGTTTATCTTTTCGGGATGAAGCATTATGAACAGCCCTGGCAATGAGTTCTTTCCCTGTTCCGGTTTCACCTAAGATCAGGACTGTACTATTGGTAAACGACACTTGTGAAAGCATATGAAATACCTTCTGCATAGGTTGGCTTTCCCCAATCAGTTCGCTATGGTTATAGGCTTTTTCTACCTGTTCCTGCAGATATTGATTTTCTTCTTCCAACTGGCTTTTGTAATGCTTGATCTCTTCCAGTTGTCTGGCTATCTCTTCATTGGCCAGAATATTTGCCATGGCGATGGATAACTGATAGGAAATGCCCTGAATCAAAGTAAGCTGATAAGGTTTGAAATAGTTTTTATTTTCAGAATGGAGAAAAAAAGCGCCGATATTCTTATTGCTGTAACGTAAAGCCACACTAACCATCTCACGGATACCCGTTTTATGAAGGAAAGCAAGCCAGGAAGGGACAGTCCCTTGCTCTATGAGTTCCTCATTATCAAAAACAATCGGACCTTCTGCTGCCAATATTGCATCGCAAATCCGGTCTGCCACAGCATAGTTACCAGTCGCATTTGGTAGACAATCGGGATGAGAAGTTCGTTTTTCTTCCATGTCAAGCAAATATGCACTGTATGTTTGCTGCTCTTGATCCAGAATGATAATGGATGCGTCGTTATAATTGAACAGCTGCTTGAGCTGATGGGTAATGATTTTAAGCAAATCAGTCTTATCACGGGTAGAAGCGATAGCATTGCTAAGGGAAAGGAGTATTTCTTTCTCCTTATATTGTTTTTCGAGTGCCTCATTGGCGATGATATTGGAAAGTGCGATGGATATTTGTGAGCAGACACCTGTAAAAATAGTCGTATTGACGGTATTGAAATCGGTTAGATTTTCCGGTTGAATCCAAAGTACACCAAAGTTTGTATTACCAATGCGTAATGCAGCCCCGATTATGAAATCAATGCCGATGGAATGAAAAAATAGTGCATGCCCTGACGCATTTTTTTGGGTAGCTAGTTCCTTTATATCAAAGATTACAGGCCTGTCAGATTGTAGCACAAGGTCATAGAATTGTTTCTCAAACTTAAAATTGGAATAAATGGTTTGCAGATACTCCCGTTTTTGCAGGTAGGGGGTATTGTCCTCATCAAACAAATACGCGCCAAAGGTCATATCCTGTTGGTCAAGAGCTACGATGGTAAAATCCTTTATGAAAAAAAGCTCTTTAAGTTTTTGGTTGATGGTACTGGCAAGGTCTTGTTTGCTGCGCACAAGGGCCATGCTATTACTCAGAGATAGTAATATAGATTTCTCCTCTTCTTTTCGGGCTATGGCTTCATTGGCCAGGATGTTGGCGACTTCTATTGAAATCTGGGCGGATACACTTTCAATCAGGGTATAGTGCTCAGGGCGAAATTTATTTTTGGAATCGCCTATCATACACATGACGCCTATGGTTTTCTCTTCACTTTTTAAGGGTACCGAAACGATTTCCGTTAAGCCGGTAGTTTTCAACAAACGTATGTACTTTGGTGTATGGGTAGTGACGGATTTGGCTGTCAGATCTGTTCTAACCGTAGAGCCAGTCTCTAATACTCTATCAAAAATTCCATCCTGCAGAGGCAGATTTCGGTTCAGTTCCAACTCCAGTTCCCGATTCTTTTGACCATACTGGCCTGTGATGATCAGAAAAGGCACTACCTGAGATGATGCTTTGTCTATTAGGCTAATTCGGAAGCCGCTGACAGCCAGATGTTTTTGGAGTTTGATCTGCAAAACATGCTGCAGATCCTCTTTGTTTCGTATCGATGCTATATCCCTGATTAAAGAAAGCAAAATTTCTTTTTCCTCTAATTTCCGTTCCAGGTCTTGCCAATGGGTCTGATCCATATAGTTTGAAAATGAGTTTTATCTAAATGTAAGTGATAAACTGGTTATATCTCACCAATACTTTCGTTAATTGTTGAAATATCAACAATTATTATTGATAAATATAGTTTTAATTAATTGATATTCAATGCGTTAATTTATTGGTATATCAGTTGTAGGAAAGGATACAAAACGTAATCGTCTACAAACGCTGTATGGAGGTTTAGTACTAATAGAAAAGTGTAATACCTGTTTTGTTTAGTAAAGGAAAAGAGTTGTTCGAGTTTAGCTCACGTGATAGTACTATTTGAAGTATAGCCGGAAACGATATAGGAAGGTAATGCAATTCAGATTTACAATTTGATAAGGAAGTCCTGATACTAGAAATACACTTTTATAACCTTAAATATTCTTCCCCATGAGACTAAAGGTTCGACCCACCGATACCCATGAATCAGCCAGAGATCATTTTCAGATGACAAGTAAAGGCAATGCCAAGGCTGACAACCCAGTGGAGATTCACACACTCCAATGGCTTGAACAGAACCATCCTATATCTTTTAACAGTCCTATCCGTACCACTGGTTTTGAAATAATCTGGATAGTTGAAGGAACCGGTAAATTAACAGTTGACTGTCAGGAATATGTAATTGAACCCAATGTTATTTATTGTCTCTCTCCAGGACAATTGCGTCAATTTTCAACCAATGGAAAGGTAGAAGGGTATTACATTTCCTTATCGGAAGAGTTTGCCTATCTGGCAGAAAACAAACAGGACTTTTCTTTTCTAACTCTTCAAAACAGCTTTGGCAGAAATCTGCAAATTATTCATACAACAAAGGAAATACATCATGAACTGGAAGATATTCTGATGAAGATGAGAACAGAATTGTCTAACTGTTTTATGCTACGAACGGAGATTTTAAAAGGTCTGCTGAAAATATTTATTATTTACTTATCCAGAAAAGCAGAAAGGCAGGACTACGTAAACGTGCCAGAAAAAGACATACATATTGCTGAAAGATTTATAGCTCTGTTGAAAATACATTATACCACCAAACGAATGGTTGCAGATTATGCGCGGGAACTATGTGTTACACCCAATTATCTCAATAGGATCGTAAAGAAAGTATCTGGATTTCCAGCAAGTTACCATATTCAGCAGCACATCGTTCTGGAAGCAAAGCGGCAGGCACTGTATTCTGGCTTAAGTATGAAGGAAGTAGCGTACGAGTTAGGGTTTACCGATTATGCGCATTTTAGCAAGTTCTTCAAAAACAATTCAGGAATGAACTTTACTGCTTTTAAAAATGGAAGCCACTAACACACAAGTCTACATGAAAATAGGCTATATTACTGACAAAAACTCTAAAATAGAGTTCATACATTATTACATGAACTCTGTCTCTTATCTGAGTAACAACTTAGAGCGAATAGTTTTATACTTCTTTTTTTAGTCTTCTATCTTAGCTGGTTGTTTTACATTGTCTAAAGCACTTTATCCAATGAAGAATCTTTCCATAGTTATTTTACTGTTGTGTATTGGTAACTGTTATTGTCATGCACAGGATATAACAGTAAAGGAAGCTACTGATGCACTGGGCTTATTGAAGGTTGCCAAACAGGATACAAATCGTGTCTATTTATTGCAAAAAGCAGGACGGTTTTATATTGAAAAGCCTGGAGAGCACAAAACAGATCTGGATAGTGCATTGAGTCTTATTCAAGAAGCTGAGCAGCTGAGCAACAAGCTCTCATTTCAAAAAGGAATTTCCTATTCTTACTTGCTATATTCAATGGCCTATCGGGAAAAAAGAGATAACGAGAGGGGTAAAGTAATGATTGGTAAAGCAATTGATATGTTTGCCAGAATCAAATATACCTATGGACTGGGGGAAGCTTATATGGAGCAAAGGAATTTTTATTCGGCCTTTGCTTCCAAAGAGATATTATTTCAAAGAATCGATATCGCTGAAAAAGCCCTGTTGGCTTTTAAGCAGGCAGGCAGTAAAGTACAGATTGCTCATTGCTTAAAAGAAATAGGGGACCTGTATTCCATAGATGGAGATTATACCCGTTCTATTAAAAAGCTAAAAGAAGCTTTGGCTGTATATCAATCTATTAATTATTCCCGCCTACAAAGTATCTACGATATTTTAAGTGCTGTCTACTCCATATCAGGAGAGTATAAAGAGGCAATAAGATATGGTTTGCTTGCTATGAAAACAGGGGAACGTCTACATGATGAAACTGCACAGATGAGCACAATCTATAATCATTTGGGTATTACCTATTATTATTTAAAAGACTACGAACAGGCATACCTCTACTTCAAGAAAGCGTTGACTGTTGCTGAAAAGAATAAGGATCTCAATACGATAAATAGTTTGGCTCAAAATATCAGCCATTCTTTACTCAAATCGCATAAGTATTCTGAAGCACTGGTATTTCTGAAAGACATTACAAAGAGATATCCTCCTCCTGATATAAGTAGTATGATAATCAATAAAGCCAGCTTTGTAACTGTATACGAATTGTTAAAGCAATATACACAGGGGCAAACCTATTGTAATGAGTTGCTGGAACTGGCTGAGAAACCAGACTTAAGCCCAGGGGATTATAGCATTATATATACCGCAGTCATACCCTTTACTATTGCTACCAAACAGTATAAACTGGCTCAGAAATATCTGCAACTGGAAAAAAAGCTTGCTGAAAAATCTGGTTCGTTAGCAGATCTTTCAGTGAATCAGTTGTCGTGGTTTGAAGTTGATTCTGCTCAGGGGAATTACCTTTCAGCTATTGCTCACTATCAGCTCCATAAACGTCTGAATGACTCGATTTTCAATGAGGCCAAAAGCCAGCAGATTGCCCAGTTGCAGGTGCAGTATGAAACTGAGAAAAAAGATCAGGACATTAAGCTAAAAGCACAGTCTATTAATCTATTAACCAAGCAAACTCAGGTACAGCAAAGCGAAATACAAAAATCAGAAATAATACGAAATACTACCCTGGCAGGCATTGTGTTATTGGGTATAATTATGGGCTTGCTTTACAATCAATACCGGATCAAGCAGAAAACCAACAAGCAATTGCAACATCTTCTTACTGAAAAGGAATGGTTGTTAAAAGAAGTACATCATCGGGTTAAGAATAATCTTCAGACAGTATTAAGTTTGCTCGAATCGCAATCCCATAGTTTGAGTAATGATGCCTTACAGGCAATACAGGTAAGCCAGAATCGGGTATATGCTATGTCTTTGATTCACAAAAAACTGTATCAGGCAACCAATGTAGCTTCTATCAATATGGAGGAATACCTGAAAGAACTAATTCAACACTTGCGTGAAAGCTTTAGTGACGGTTATCCTATCCACTTTCATCAAAATTATGAATCTATCCAGCTGGATGTTTCTCAGGCAGTACCAATTGGACTGATTGTGAACGAAGCTGTTACCAATGCATTTAAGTATGCTTTTCCTAAACAGGAATCGAATAATAGTATTTCAGTCGAATGCAAACAGACAGAAAATAATGAAATACTTCTGACAATTTCTGACAATGGCAAAGGGTTACCTGCAGACTTCTTGACAAAAAGAAGCAATGAAGGATTAGGGCTTAAACTCATCCGGGGATTAACCGATGACATTGACGGAAAACTAACCCTGACTTCCGATAACGGATTAAGTATTTTTATAAGCTTCAAGGCTACCCCTACATTGAATGATGCTATTGATAAAACCAGGTTTTCATTGGTGAATGCAGATGCTGTCTGAAAGTACAAAACAGATAGGTATATACATGAGTCATTATGAATTTAGGATATGAGTAAAATCCAAGCCTATGCTTTTAAAAATGGTGTAGGCTTGGGTTTCTTTTTGAGAAATGTTTCTTTCTGCGTTTGTTTATTGTTCAGAACATTTCTCTTCTTATCACCCTGTTACTTTTTTGCTTGTCTCTTCCTGTGTTTGTTTCTAATCCTTTTCTTTACTCTACTTGTGGCCCCTTCATTTTTTGCTTGCCCAAAAAAGGACAACAAATGAGAATTTGTTGGGCCAGGATTTGTGCTAGCTGCAAAAAAGGGCACCTTTTCCCGATCCTTCCGCCCGCAAGGCCAAAGGCCAACCTCGCGGGAAAAGGAAGGCCAACGCACCTGCACCACCATCCACGATTGAAGTGATCTTGGCTCTCTTTGTAACTCCTTTGTTTCTCTTTTTCTTAAGGAATGTGATATTCTTTTCCTCAAAATTTGGGATGACTGATGTATTTTTGAGAAAACTCTCTTTTTACCCTCTCAACCCCCTCTTGTCCTCCTGAAAGGAACTCGTGGCAAGACCGGCGGCCACTGAATTTGGAGAGTATTTTTTTCGCTCATAATACAAGCGCCACTCTATTTGTCACAAGATTCTTTCAGAAGGACAATAAAGAAATATGGAAAAAAGAAATAAACTCCCTTACCTTGACAGCATTGAGCGGACGCTGCGTTGGTGGGTAAAACCTTGTTTGGGTATTATCACAAACCTAAACTTGGCTCTATTTGTCCCAACGCAACGGACGTTGCTTTCAAATTAGGTGACATGATTGTTTTTTGAGAGAAACAAATATAGTCAGAATCCAAAGGCCGCCGGTCTTGTCATGAGGTCCTTTCAGGAGGACAGAAAAGGGTGCTTTTCCTTTATTTACCGGACTCCTTTCTGGAAAAGTTTGGGAAACGATAAGCGGCCAGCCTCACTTTAGTTTATTTCCTGTAGAATAGTCACCAATTCATCGGGCTGAGCCCAGTAGGGGCTATGACTTGTGTTCATAGTATAGGTCTTGACAACAGAGCCATTGGCATCAATCATTTTCTGTTGCGTGGCTGGGGTGATACCTTCGTCTTTAAGCGTTTTAATGTAGTACTTGGGTATTTTACCAAAATTAGCAGCCGTTAATGTTGCTTTACCCTGAAAGATAGCCAACGGTTCTGGCCGTGTTTTCGCGACTACCTTCTGAATCTCTTCTGACGCATCAACCGCAAACACCTGGATCAGCACATCTTCCGGTAGTGAGGCGGTTAATCCATCCTGAGAGGGTTGCAGGCTGCGTCCGAGCAAGCTTGCCGTATCAGAGATAGCCAGTTCGTAGAGAGTCTGATCACTTTTGGGCAAAAAGGCGCACATATACACCAGCTTTTCAATCTTTGCAGGAATCCGTTCTGCTGCTGCTGTGATAACCATTCCACCACCGCTGTGGCCGACTAGTACTACCTTTCCTGGAATCGCATTGATTTTGTCTACTGTTGTCTTTACATACAGTTCAAAGTTGGCTTGGCTAACAGGTGTCTGATCATCGCCATGAGCAGGTAGATCAAAGGTCACTACCTGGTAGCCTTTCGCCTCAAGTTTGGGTTTAATCAGATGCCAGGCATATTGACCGGCAAAGGTGCCATGTACAAACACAAAGGTTGGTTTCGGATCTGCCTCGTCTTTGTCATCATCACAGGATGTAGTTAGAAGAGTGCTGGTAAGCATAAGAATGATAAATAAAAGTCGCATGGTTTGATTGTGTTTAGGGAACATTAAGTTATGAATGGACTATAGAATAACCTGCCAGACAACAAGCGTGCTGGAAGAAGGAGAGTAAAAGCCCTATCAGCTATTCTGGCTATAAATCAGCGATGCAAAATGAGGAATCAGCATATGCTATCACGCTTTTCTCATTCTCTATAGCCAGGCAGGTAAGCATCTTTATACACCTACCTGCCTGGAATGCTATCCGAGGTATTTGGTTAGCTCAGCTGCGGCATGGACAAATAGTGAACGTGTAGCGGGCAATGTTGCCAGACCGTTCAGAAGGCCAAAGTCATGTATCATTCCATTGTAGCGTATGGTAGTTACTGTTACCCCTGCTTTATCTAATTTGCAGCCATAGGCTTCTCCTTCATCACGCAATATATCGTTCTCCGCTACTTGGATCAGTGTAGGAGGCAAGCCTTTTAACTGTTCCACAGATGCTTGCAAAGGGGCTGCGTAGATTTCTTTCCGTTTCTCAAGATCTGGCACATACTGATCCCACATCCATTTCATAACAGATGTCGTCAGAAAGCGATCCTCGCCAAATTGTTTGTATGAATCCAGTTCGAAGTCTGCGTTGGTAACCGGCCATAGTAGTATCTGTAAACTAATTTTCGGACCTGATTTATGTTTAGCCATCAAACAGGTAGCTGCTGCCAGATCTCCGCCTGCACTGTTTCCAATTATGGCCAGGCGTTTTCCATCTACATTGATTTCTGCACCATGTTCAGCAACCCATTGGGTAGTTGCATAAATTTCATTGAGAGCTTGCGGATAGCGAGCTTCCGGAGATGGAGTATAATTAACAAACACAGCACAATAACCGGAATGTACTACCAAATCTCTGACTAAACGCTGGTGAGTAGGAAAGTCTCCCAATACCCAACCTCCTCCATGTATGAAGAGAAAGACAGGCAATACCTCTTTTACTCCTTCCGGACGGACAATGTGTAGCTTCACGGTATATCCATCATAGGTAATGGTTTTCTCTGTGGTTTCAATACCTGATACATCGACGGGTATGGAAGCTTGTGCATTTACCAGCACTAGCCGGGCGGCTTCCGGAGACAACGTCTCCAGAGCAGGGCCGCCTGAATTGTTCAGAATCTGTAAAAAGGCCTTAGTACCTTGGTCGATACGCGGATCTTCGGCATAGTACGCTACACCAGAAGTTTGTGAAACTGCTGCATTCATGGTTTGAAGTGAGTTTAGGTGAGAAAAAAATAAATAGAATTTTAGAGGGATTTTTTCCTAAAACCTTTTTTGTGCCCTCTTCTCTTTTGTCCTGCTGAAAGAACCACCCTTTCGCTGTCCTTCTGAAAGAATCTTGTGACAAATAGTGCTATGCTTACTTTCTGAGAGAAACAAATATATTCAGAATCCATAGGTCGCCGGTCTTGCCACGAGTTCCTTACAGGAGGACAGAAAAGGGTGCTTTTTCTTTATTTACTGGACTCATTTCTAGAAAAGCTATGGGACAAGCCAAAGGCCAAGTAACTGAACCAGTTAAGATTGAAAAATGGGTAAGTGAGACTATAGAGGCGTTGTCAACTAGCTCAGGCTTCGACCTGATTACTGCTCACTGGCACAGCCTGTTGTACTTTATCTATCCATTGTAAGATGTAGTCTGCATCCTCTTTCCAGGTAGGCAGTCCCAATACATAGTGATTCCGGTTGGTAAAGAGTTTGTACTCGAGAATAGAGCCGTTTTCTTCGTATGCTTTAAAGTTGCGTTGATTCAGATGGGCAGGCGTAATATGATCT
Organism: Xanthocytophaga agilis; assembly: GCF_030068605.1. Classification (NCBI taxonomy): domain Bacteria; kingdom Pseudomonadati; phylum Bacteroidota; class Cytophagia; order Cytophagales; family Rhodocytophagaceae; genus Xanthocytophaga; species Xanthocytophaga agilis. Next base: position 10,221 of record NZ_JASJOU010000028.1, on the reverse strand, counting down.
GTATCGCCGGCTGTAAACAACAAAGGCGCATGTGGTTTGGCAAAGTCTACTTTTGCTGCAGGGGTTAATGCATCCCGTGCTACAGTTTTCGACTCCGGTATGATATATTTTTCATAGGAAGCAATCTGGTCATTAAATGACATTCCATTCACAAAAGCATACTGCCAGTCTTCAAAAGACATCAGATAGGTTTCTTCCAGTGACGTAAACAGTCCCAACGACTTCCAGCCTGCTTTCAGAAAGGAGAATTCATAGGGAAATACGCCTAGTGGAGGGACGGAATGAATGGCTACCCCAGCAGCCGCCAGATCGCGATTCACCATGATCTGTGTAAGCATACCGCCATACGAATGACCAATCACAATCGGTTTTTCAGGTAGTCCTTTGATAATGTTTACATAATGATTTACCAGATCTTCCAAATGAAGAGTTGCCAGCGCCACATCATTGGGTTGTCTGGCCCGTAATTCAGCCGCAGTACCCTCTTTGTGTAACCAGGGTGGTGCAATGGTTGAATAGCCTTTGCTTTCAAAATAGGTACGCCATTCGTCCCAGCAACTGTGGCTGACAAAAGCTCCGGTAATAAAGACTACGGTTTTAGATGGAGTAGGTGTCATAATAGGTTTGTGTTTAAATGAGTGATAAAGAACTATATGTATGTTTTACAGGAGATCTTATCTGGTAAGGCGGAGCAAAAAATGGAACTTAAAAAGTACCCTCCTTCACATAGGGATAACACCAGAGTGCCACCGTCAGTGTAATAGCCTTAAACCAGGCATTGTACATATTCTCAACTTCGCCTACACTATTGCCTTTTCTAGCCAGAAACGGTTTTATGGTTGCAGTGATTGGCACAATAAAAGTGACAAGGTATCGGAAGTGTATAATCGGAACAGCATCTACTCCATCCGTCTGGTTCTTTTTAACCAAGTGACGAAGGCCAATCTCATGCTGATAATTCATCCATTGCTGATCGTAAGAACGAAAACAAGTATCCATGATCCATTGCCCGAAGCGCTTACGTACGCTGGCTAAATAGGCATCATTCAACTGATCGTTTTTTCCAAAATACTGAGCCAGATACGGATGTGAGCCTACAAAGCCATACCAGACATCCAGTATGTTTTCTGTCTGGTCTTCGAGTACTCTTCCTGCCATTTGCAGATAGAGTACATCCTCTTCAGATAAAAGTACGGTTTGCTTCAGCAAGTCTAAATCAGCCTCAGATACGGGTGAGGTGGCTACTTCTCCATAGGTATAGCCAGGGATTTGTGTGGTTTGAGTGTGCATAGTATAAAAATTTACCAATAGGTATAATGCGAATAAAAGCTGCTGGAAGAATAAGCTGCACTATCTGATGCTACTCAGTGATCTGTTTAACGGACAATGACATTTTTCACAAACCTTTCTATCCGGGTAGATGATTGAATGAACAGATGGTATAGTACAAAAGTAGGGTCTATCGCCACTGTGACCAATGGCTAAATGCACCCATCCGTTGTATATTTCGTAACAGTGGGAGTGGGGGCAATAGGCATTATATCGTGCATAAGTAGTGCATTATCCGCTTAGTCAAGAGCAAGCTCATGATAGCTTTATTTTTAAGGCAGGTGTAAACTAACTAGATGGAAATAAGCACGCTACAACAAGAATGAGAGAAGGGGGAGAAAGACTCTACACTTTCTTTTCAGTCAATTCCAAAACCAGTATGGGAAAAAGCAAAATAACCGCTAGAGAAATCACCTTACCTGATTAAGAAGAAAGGCTGGTGGTTTGCAGGATTGCTTATAATTTTCTGGTTACGAATATCACTTTGTATACTATAGACGTTTTTTTCTTCACAAAAAAACTGGTTTCAATCACAGCCTACTACTCACCAGGGAGTAATCTATTCTATTTATTGGTATCCATTGAATTGAGATAATAGTTATCAGATGGTAAGAGTCGATTGGTTTCAACTACCCATTCAAGGCCGTGTTGATCCACAACGACACTAAGGATTTCTCCAATTTCCTTGAGTATTACTTCTTTCTCTCTACTATGGCTGTGAGTGTCATTTTCAGCAGTAACCTCAATGGAATGGATATTGATATTTTTTCTTAAAATAACTTTCTGTCCTACTTGTATGGTTTTCATATACTGGCGTAAGTTTAAAGAGAATCCGCAGATCTGAAAAATAAAAAAACGCCTACTAAATTGATAATCAATGATCTAGGCAAAAAAAACAGTAAAGGATAGAATGCAATTAATTCTATTTTTTGATAAAAGTCAACTATCTGTTATATGTAAGTGCAGGATAGAATATATGAAATTTTAAAGATGCCGGATAATCTGAAATCTGTCAAAATACTACTGAACCCTATTCATTGTAATCTAACTATGTTCTCTTCCTTTTTTTATAAAAAGTGTAAAGAACAGGCATACTTTTTTAGCTATTTATCGAATTAGTTATTTTCTGATCATAAGTAATTTCAAAGGAGATATCTACTTTATACTTTACTAAAGATAAAACTAATCCGGTATGCTTGTGAAAATCTATGTTGTCGACGATGATCCGGTTGATCGAATGATATTTGAAAAACAAATAGAAAAGGTGTGTAACGAACAGTTTCATCCAATAAAAACAAGCCAACAGAACTCAGAAGAGAATAGTAGTTTTCCTAAGTCAGAACACAAGATAAACAGTGAAGGCCAATCCAACAGAGATGTAATGGAACAGCCATTTGAGCAGATTCAGGTTAAAGTATCTTGTTTCTCTACCGCATCTGCGGCTTTGGCTCAAATCAGAACGTTGTTTTTGAAAGGGGATTTTGATACACTCCCTGACTTGATCTTTCTGGATATGGTGCTTCCGCAAATGGATGGGTGGGAATTTATAAAAAAGTTGACAGATTTACTCATTGCCATTCCCGGGTATAATAACGTAAAATCAAAGCTGGGAATCTATCTGCTGACCTCTTTTGTTAATCAGTTCGATCTTCAGAAAGCAAACACAACTCCACTTATCAAAGACTATTTGCTCAAGCCGATACTAGCAAATGATATTTGCTCTATTTTACACGATTATCTCAGAGCAAAACAAAAATAAAGAGAAACTGATCTGTTATAACCGTTTGGACATACTTGTTTGGATATGTTTGTTGAGGTGTTATTTGCTCAGAGCTTATACCATTCATTGTGTAAAACGGCTAGTCAGCTTGAGGAATGCTTCATACTATTGGTGTACTATATCAATTGTATTTTGTTTGGAAACAGCTCTATATACTTCTTTTATCCTGGATGATTTTAAAAAGTCCTGTTGTTTGGCCAATAAGCAGTTGCCATGTATAGGCAACTGCAGGCTATTATCTTCTGATTATGTTATGTCTATATAGCTTATTTTACTTTTGTCTTTTTCATTACTCATTCTGTATAGAACCGCTTTAGTATTTTCTGATTCCACACTAAGTTTACGCCTACCTGATTGCAATGCTGAATAAATGCATACAAGGTGAGAGGATAAGCGAATACGTGTTCATTTATATGAAGAGTTTGGTCACTAATCCAGATCAGATTCGTTTCTTCAGAACTGTCAATATATTTTTGGTAGGAAAAATCGAATTCCCACCCTTCAAAATATTCATGCAGACAAACAAGGTTAAAACTTTCTTTATACAAAGATTCAACCTCATTGAGATTTATCGGCTTTCCCAGCTCAGGGTTTGCATACTTCTCTAGCTGTTCTATTGGGAGTGCTTTCATAGCTCGACTAGTTAAATGATTGATTGGTACTATAACCTCTTGCATAGCCATTCTGACAGGCTACTTTGAAATTATGTGTATAAACAAAAATACCTGTTAAAATCTGCAAAAACTTTATTCCACATGCCTGTTTTTCTAATCTGGACACACGATCAACTAGGTAGTACACAAAAGAAAAATAATCTCTGGCTTTGCTTCCCTTCTTTTTTGTAGCCTAAATCGGTGATATCTTTACTGCTTTAGTAACCAACTCATTTCTATGGAAAAAAAGAAAAAAGCCGATATTTTGTTGGAAAGAATCCTATTGATGATTGATGTAAGTAGTGAGGTGAAGAATTGGCATATTTCCGTTACTCTTCACAGAAAAGAAATAGCTCAGGATGCTTATAACAAGAAGAATACAATTGGGTTAGGCATGCTGCAACGACAATTGCTGGGAAGCTGGGAAGAATGTGAAAACCCGAAACTCAAACAAGCCTTATTTGACGAATATAAAAAACGTACTGGCAGAAATGCCACTCAGGATATCAGAGGAAATAAAAGCATTTTGGCAAAAATCGCAAAGCGAAAAAAGATTGTCAATGATATGGAGTATGATATTGTCAACGATTATCTGTCAGACAATATAGAGGACTATGAAAAACAGAAAGAGGAAGTGACGCAGTGGAATCTGTTACTGAGTCAATACACAGTGTATTCAGAATATAAGAAATAAGTAACATGAGTCATCTTGAATGTTGGATTTGAATAAAACCCAAGCCTAGGGTAATTTTTGAAAAAGCTCTCTTCCTGAGTTTGATTATAGTCACTTTCATCACTCTTCCACTGATCTCTTCATTTTTTGCTTGCCCAAAAAACAGGGCACCAAACGAGAGTTTGGTGAGCCAGATCTGTGTGTGAGCAAAAAAGGGCCCTTTTCTCCGATCCTTCCGCCCGCAGGCCAAAGGCCAACCTCGCGGAGAAAAGATTGCCTACGCACCTATACGACCGCATACGATTGAAGTGGATGTAACTCTCTTTGTAGCTTATTATTTTACTATCGGATAATGCTTCCAATGTAAAATACTTCCCTCAAAATTCAGGATGACTCAGGTTGTCTGGAGTACTGTATATGCTATTTGTCTAGGCTTTTGCGTAGGTCTTCGACAAACTCTTCGGTTACATCAAAATACGAAGCCAGTTGTTTGGTAGTCAGAATCCCATCTTTGAGAAATTTGAGAATCGCTTCCTGCTTTCCTTCCTGTTTCCCTTCCTGCAATCCTTCCTGTCTACCTTCCTGTCTACCTTTTTGTTCTCCTATTCTCTCTCCTTTTTTGAAGAAATAATCATCTTCTTCTTTGATATAGTTAGTAATGGATTCCATAATCTGTTCAATAAAAGGTGATAGTTTACGCAAATTAGCTAATATCCGTAACTGTTGCAAGTGACGGTTTAGTTCCAGTGGAGTTGGTGAAACCTGGGTGAGGCGATCTAAAATCTGGCTGGCTGCTTTCTCTGGCTCCATATTGCCAAAATTCGCCAGAACCGCAAATACAACCTCGTCAGCCTTATCTGATGAGAGAAATAATTGATAGTCTATCAGCGAAAGCCTGACCAGGTCAAAGAAAAATACTAATCCGTGTTGCTCGATACGGGTGGGCATGGTAGGCACCGTATCTGAGAGAAACAAGACGTACTGGCGAATAGGCAATTGATATTTACGCCAGATCAAGGCTTTGTATTCAAACATGCGGTCTACCATCCGTGCTTCATCGACCAGTTGGAACTCGAGTTGCAGTAAAAACGTATCGCCTTGCCTGTCTGTAATTTTGAGTAGCTGATCGGGTTTTCGTTCCAGGGTCCGTTGCAGATCTAATGGTATTTTCTCATAATTGGCAACATCGATCCGGAGTACTTTCTCAATCATGCTTAGCGTAACAGCTTCCAGATTTTCCTTGAATATTTTATCGTAACGGTTTGCTTCTTTTTTATTGTTCATAGGTGGGTATATTACCAGAGGCAAAATAAGGAATAAAAGCCGACTTGTTTTCAGGTCGGCTTTTGTATTTTTACTTCTTCCAAACTTGCTTAAAGTACTTCTCATAGCCAAACGGATCGCGCCACTCGATGTTGTGCTTGGGAATGCCTAGCTGTTTAAGCCAGGTGGGGACAAAGAAAGACGGACAGCCTTTGTTATCGAACTGGTTGTGTCCGGCAATTTTTACATTAGGGGCATAACCCAGTACCTCACCGAGAATGTCTAACATGGTTGAGATCTGCTGAGGGGTGCGGCTATCTAATGGCATTTTGTGAGACGAGTCCAGGCCGCCTACATAACAGAGATGTCTGGAAATGGAGTTGATGCCTGCTACTCCATTGGTAACTTCAAAAGAGTCTATTACCTGGTCATTGTTGTGTTTGACGAACTGGTGCCTGGAGCCATCCAGCAGAATCAGATCGGAATAGCCGACTTGCTTCCAGGCGTTGCCGTAGGGTTTGGGTTTAGTGTGCCAGCGTTTCACATCATCAGGGGAGATCCAGCGTCCGGCAGGGGTGGCGGTGCAGTGTATAATCAGGTATTGGAATTTCATAGAGGTAGTTTGTTATATGTGGTTTATTGAACGTGAACAGGACGAGTTGTGAATCCGTTGTGCTCTTCCCCAGGTTGTGTGTTATCACCAACCTGAACGGTGGGAAACAAGGTCGTTGGTGATAACACCAACGACGGGAACGAAAGCAAGGATGGGGATTGATGCCGTCCTCGCTAAGGCTGCCTATCCCGATACGGTGGGATGGCATGCATCTGTGTTATTTAGGGTCTCTCATGGAGACGAACCCGACTGTTGAAATAAAGGCTAGTAACGAAACGAACGACTGTGTATCAATTCGATTAGCCAGCCAAAGAATATACCCTGAGAAAGTAAATAAACCCAGGGTCGAGGTTTTCCAGTTGTCTAACACGAACTGGATGTAATCGTATATCGATTTTGCCATAGGGGGTAAGGGTTTGGTGTGATGTAATTGCCTGTTTACCATCCGAACGATTGGGATTATTCCGAACCAATGTAGGGGCGCACCTGTGTGTGCGCCCGGTTTCCCACAGGCTATGATTGGATTAATCCGACACCTGTAGGGGCGACTGGCGGTCGCCTTGGTTCCATTCGCGAAGGATCAGATTTAACAGACAATCCTTTCGGATGTATCCCATGCCGTGTCTGTGGGAATGTGGGCGATCTGCCAATCGCCCCTACAATGTCGGAATACCACAAACGCGGTCTGTGGGAAACTGGGCGCACACACAGGTGCGCCCCTACATTGGTTCGGAATAATCCCAATCGTTCGGTGGGAATCTGGGCAGGGGCGAGCCCTGCCCCTACAGGGTTCGGATTGTCATCATAGATTGTGTGTGATTGTATTTTTTTCATCGGTGGTGGCCTGTAGGAATAGCGGTGATTAATTGCTTGAACTCGTCATAACTGCGAATAATGTGATAGTATCCGCCTTGTTCTTCAATTCTTGCCTGAAACAGTTTTTGTTCTTCGCTCCCGCCGATGGCGGGACAGGTCTGAATGCCCTCTTGTGATTTTAGCTCTATAAAATGGCCTGTAGATGCAAAGAAGTATTCCAGGTCTGCTACTCCCTTGACAATTCCCATCGAGCGGTTTAAAGCCCCTTTAATCGCGTTTTGGGCGGTGTTGTTGTTCCTATGTAATAAGCCTCTGTAGTGAGGAAATGTATTCCAGTGCCATTGAAAACATAGGCCTTGTAAACGGGATTCGGTTGGTTGCATAGTATGAGTCAAATAGTTAGATGATAAAGTGGTTCTCTCTTACTTTCTGGGTAAGATTCCCTTATATATGTATATAGAGAATAATATAAAAAATACTATATATAGTATATACTTACCCATCATTCCCACTTCTTCCAGGAGAGTTACCGGCCAAAAATCCTACCCATCTTACCCAGCCTGATTATCAATTCATTACATCCTACCCACATCTTACCCAAGTTTACCCAGCTTACCCAAGTTGTTAATTTGGCTAGACTTGTCTGTTCATTGCAAGCGTTTTTTCCTGGATGAAGTAGCCATATCGTTTGTGTTTACCTGTACCTTGAATAGATTTCTTCCACTTGAGTGCTGAAATAGCCCTGCCCAGATTGACTGTATTCATTGTTTTGATGTTGCTACTTCCTAACAGCATATTTAGGATATCACTGGTGGTGCGAAACAATCCTGTTTCTTCATCGGCTTCTTCATAGAACTTTAATAACAGTTCCTGTTCGGGCGTACGACGCAGATAGCTGTCTGCCACCTCATTGATCAGCTGGAAATCGTTTGCATCAAATTTAGAATCCGGATTTTGCAGATAGATAAAGTAAGCCTCTTTCCAGAGTTCATATTTATCAATGGTATTGTAGTACTCTTTATCAATTACACCTGTTTCAATGATGGGAAAGCGACGGTTTCCGGTTGGGTCTTTCAGAAACGTGTTTTCATTGCTGGTTCCTACCAGGTTGCAGAACCGTTTGGACTGAATTGGATTGATCTAGGGGCAAGGATGGACGATTCACAAATTGGTAGGTGGCATGCAATTGATAATAAATCTGAGAAATACTATGCTCTTTCTCCTTATACTTATGCTGCCAATAATCCAATAATGATTTTAGATCCAGATGGAATGGCACCTTATGATGATGATTACTCAAAAATAGGTAAGTATTAAGGCACGGACGGAGCTATAACCAATAATATAAGAGGTATTGAAGAAAATACTTATAAAGCTATTGTTGCAGGAAATGATGGAAGCTCTAATTCTTTGAATGCTACAGCAGAATTACAACAGAATAGTAACGCAATAACTGTTATGAGTGAAGCAGATTAAGAAACCTATATGGCTGGGGTTTACACAACTGGTAATGGTGCAGGGAATGGTGCCGGAGCAGAATTTAATGTTCCTATTGTTTTTGATTATGATGCAGGAACATTGGGATTTAGAACACCTGATTCCTCAGGAACATTGACAACTGCTCCTCTTCCGGTTGAACATTTAAATGTATAAGTTATGTTCCAGGAACATAACCAAGTGGACTTAATGACCCTTCCAGTGGTCAAATTGTTGTAGGTGTGGCGCATCCCACCCCGATCCTGTCCCTGGAATGACATTACATCGTGGTGTGAGTGTAAAACCTAATGCAGCTGGAGGTAGTGTTCGAATAACTGCGGGCCGTATAGGAGGGTCTGTATATGCTATTGATAACCAAAATGTATATAAAGTTAATCAAAATGGAGATATATCAAATAAACAACCAAGGAGTAAGCAAATTCTTCGGGATGCGCTTGAAACAAGAGCTGGCATTCACAAATAAAGTATCTCGAATGCTGATTACTATATGCCTGTTTGCCATGTCTGTAAATGGTTCGTTTGCTCAGAGTCGTGATTCTGTTTACTATTTTATTCCCGTTTTTGTAAAAGCAAAGATTTTAGACTACATGAAAAAGAAGAATCTGAGACCGGATCATTCTATCTTTGGGGTTTTATCTCATCAAAATGATACAACTCAGGTGCTCATAAGTTCACATGGAGATTCTCCGAAGGAACTCACATTTCTGATAAAGAATACAAATCGTTATATAAGACTCGATTCTACAGAAGTAATTCCAATATTAATGAGAGAGGATTTTTTATTTAGTAATCTTCTACACTCAGTTAAAAAAGAAGGAGATCCTTATGCCATTTATAGGCACAATTTTATTGGATTATCAGGTTATTCAATTGAATATCGGGGTCTCTACGATAAGGCTAGGCTCATCAAAGCTGAGTGGTCTCAATATTAGGGATAGGATATGAAATGAACTTTCATTACTGTAGTCACCAACAAACATTTAGTACTTGGCTTTGCTCCTAAGATAAGGATACTCCCTTCTGTTATAGTACACTAAATACTTGTCCCATTCTTAAATAAATTGACAGTTAGTAAAAGATTAAATAGAGTCCTTGTTGGTAAGTCTGACAAGGACTTTTTTTTCTACTTAAGTTCATTTTTTGTTAACTTTTGATGGACAGTATTAGGTGTTTGATGGTTTAATGCTACATGTAATTTTCGCTGATTGTATAAGTAAACCGCTTGCTCTATCATATTTTTGGCTTACTCAATAGTTGCTGTTCTGTTTAGTTTTACAATGTAACAGCAACCCATAATAGTGAACATGCTTCTTCTGGCTCTAATTCGGCTAAACTGACTTCTTCTCAACCCATGGGACCAAGCCGTATTCTGAAAGTCAAACGGGGAGATAAGTTATCGGCGTCTGTATATGTATTTTATTCTACCGATGCATCTACTAATACAGGTTCTGATTTATCGTTATTTTTACAAACCACAGGCAACAACCACAGGCAACAACCACAGGCAACAACCACAGGCAACAACCACAGGCAACAACCACAGGCAACAACCACAGGCAACAACCACAGGCAACAACCACAGGCAACAACCACAGGC
>NZ_JASJOU010000027.1 GCF_030068605.1 Xanthocytophaga agilis | reverse complement strand
TAAAATTTGTTCGATAAATTGCCACTGGGTATCGGTCAGTTCTTCAAACTGAGTTTGCATATTTTTTGAGTTTGGTCGCTTATAAAGTATGCAACCGATATCCTTTCTCAAAATTTAAACATACTCTAAGTTGAAGGACATAACAAAAGCAAAAAATTGCATGCCATTTCTGAAAGGACAGGTGAGAGTTTCCATCCGGAAACAGTTATCGGATGATTGAAAAGTATCTTTCTATCTATAATCGGTATGTGAAATAGAATGAGAAAATATATAAAAGAGAGTCGAGAATGAAAGATGCACGATCTGTATAAGCTTGATAATCAGTAGAAGATAAAAGTAGGGTATACTTTTTTATCTGTTCTTGTGCCGCATACTATGTATCAATAACGTGGCATGTGTTTATTTAATCACTTAAGCCTTATTTACAATGTCGACTTACAATGAAAATGGATATGAAACCTCTACAACTGCACAAAGAGGTTTATTAACGGCTACATTCAAAGACCGTGAAAGTGCAGAAAGAGCGTATGATGCTTTACAGAGACGTGGCTATACCAGTGACGATATCAATCTGGTGATGTCCGATGAAGCACGTAAAAGACATTTTGGAGATGTAGATAGTAGAGACAAAGGTGCCAATACTGACTTGGGTAATAAATCACTTGAGGCTGCCGGAGCAGGCTCTGCCATTGGTGGTACACTAGGTGCTATTGCAGGTGCTATAGCCGCTATTGGTACTACACTGGTTATTCCAGGACTAGGGCTCGTTGTTGCTGGTCCGCTGGCAGCGGCTCTAGCTGGTGCAGGAGCTGGTGGATTGACAGGTGGCTTGCTGGGAGCCTTAATTGGTGCTGGTATACCTGAAGAACGGGCTAAACTATATGAATCTAATATCAAAGAAGGGAATATAGTATTGGGAGTGCATCCAAAAAGTGAAGAAGATGCCCGTTACCTGGAACAGGAATGGCGCAACAACAACGCCCATAATATTCATTATTAATCCTCCTTGTTTGGATTATTATATATTGTCTGCCCCTATAATCATGTCACATGGTTGTGGGGGCTTTGTAGTTGTTTATAGATATACCAAAGTTACAAATACGATATAATTGTAGAAGCATTGCGCACAGCATTCCCCTCGCCATCGTTATTGAAGTACACAAAAACTTCTTTGCCCATAGCCTCCCATTCCCTGATACGATCGGCCCACCACTGTAAATCCGCATCAGAATACGAACCTGCATAGAGGTTAGTATAGTCGGGGCCATGCATACGTATATATACAAACGGAGCTGTAGCACGAAGTATGCAAGGCAACTGCGCCCCACTCATAATGCAATAGGCGGCCTGGTATTTTTCCAGGAGAGAAAAGATAGATTCCTGATGCCAGCTGGGATGACGAAACTCTATCGCTACCCGCATCCAGGATGGAAGCAGTTCCAGAAAATAGGCTAGCCGATCATAGTCGTAACCAAAAAGGGGAGAAAGTTGTACCAATAGGATTGCCCTCTTGTCGCGTAGTGCATGCCAGGACGTTTCTATACGTTTTACCCAGCTTTCAGGGGCATAGAGCTTTTTGCTATGTGTAAGCCATCGGGATGCTTTGACACTCAACAGAAATCCATCGGGTAATCGTTTATTCCAGCTTTGAAAAGTGCTCAGTGCCGGCCAGCGATAAAAGCTGCTGTTTAGTTCTGTGGTTTGAAAGCGGGCTGTGTAATACGAAAGTCGCTCATGGGGAGGAATACCCTGTGGATAGAGCACCCCATGCCAGTGATCATAACTCCAACCTGAAGTGCCAATGTGTGCCATTGTATTAACTCTCTTTTTTTAATTCTTCCAGATTTAACTCAGTGGAAGGCTGGATGTTGGCCTTTAATACTTTTTCCATTTGTGTGAGAGTATAGGTATTATCTGCCACAGAGTTGGAGGCTGTACAATCTGCTGGAATAACCAGTTTATAATCACGCATATAGGCGTCATTGGCTGTGAACAGCACACAGATATTACCCGCAATGCCTGCTATAATCAATGTTTCAGCCTTTAAGTATTCCAGCAATACATCCAGTGTGGTACAATAAAAAGCAGAATGTTTTGGCTTGAGTACAGTATAATCATCCTGCTGAGGTTTGATTTGTTTGACCAGATGCTGGCTTTTTACGGAATCTTTCAGACAGTGGTCAACCAGACTGTGGAAGTCTGATTGCCACTTGCCAAAGTTATCATTTATATAAATAACCGGTATGCCTGCTTCTTTAGCTCTCTTTTTCAGCTTCGCAATATTGGGAACAATACGCGCATAGTCATCAAAGATTTGTTCGGCATCCGGAAACGTAAAGTCACTGATTAAGTCAATCAACAGCAAAACAACAGGTGATTGATCTGGTACAGGGTTCTGCGTTTTTTTCTTCTTTTCAGGTTTTTTCACAACGATATAGGGTCAGTGTGAGTAAAACATTACCAAAGCTGTTGTAAGATGATAAAATTCTGCGCCTGCCAAACACACCTGGATTTTTATTTCCTCATAGGTATTTGAATCATACTATCTGTATACCAGTGGATTTGTAAAGGATCTTTTGCATCCTGTATATCTTCCTGACTCACATCTTTTCCGGTGCCATAATTAATCTGAGCAAACGGATTTTTATTTACATTAAGTATTACCAATAAGCGACTTCCTTTACGCAGTTGCCGTGATACCATACGGGTACGTTCAAAAGGAACACTTTCTATTTTGTCAGGTCTGAGAAGCTGGCGTTTACTCATGTCCCTGGCATAACTGGCACGCCCCAGATAATAGGAAAGATGAAAGAACTCACCTGAGGGAAGTACTTCATACAAGACTACTCCTACATCCACATCTTTTTTGTTGATACGGATCTTGAGATTGCCCGAAAATATCCCATCCACTGAAACCGGTTCCGTAAATGGCTCACTGATAAAGGCTAACCCATCCGATACATCGAGTTCTTTCCGAATGATAGGGTCCGGATAATAGTCGTTGTGAGAGGTGGACCTATCTGCCATGTCTATCGTCTGAGTCAGGAACTCTGTTTTGGCAGGTTTCTGTGTAGTGAGTCGGTAATAGTCTCCTGCTTTTTCTGTTGACAGATAAAAGCTCTGTAGCATATTATGCATCTTTTCTATCGAAGGTGCATGTCGCCACTCATTGACTCCCATCACTTCATAATTAATCTTGTCCTTCAGTATGGCAGGTTTGGGTTTGTGATAGAATATATAATCCATCCATTGAAAAGTGAGTTCAGGGGTATTGATATAGGCTACGGAATCAATTGCATATCCACGTAAAACAGCAGCTCCTTGTCGTTGTGAGCCGACATGGTCATAAGGACCTATCAGCAGATAATGCTCTGCGTGCGGGTTGTATTTGTAATGTTCTTTCAGGTAGTGGAGTGCAGAGATTTGTCCATCATCATAGTAACCTGTAATAGAAAGGACAGGGATCGTAATTCCGGAGAAGTCCTTTTGATAGGGTACCATGTTCTGCCAGTAGGCATCAAATGCAGGATGTAACAGCCACTTTTGCAACCATGGATTGGGCTGACCCTCTATACTATCTATCTTATTGTAAGGCTTGCCGCTTTCGTACCAGCTATTCATCATTTTTCGCCAGCGTTGCGGAGTAGTATAGATGGTATTGTCCATATACTTGTTGTTTGTGACATGAAATGCCCAGCCATAATTGGCATTGATGAAAACATTGTTTTCCATGGGTAATCCTTTTCCTGGAATCGCTGCTGCATAGGGAACGATGGTTTTAAGGGCAGGATGCAGATGTTTGGCTGCTGCCCATTGAGCAAATCCATTATAACTCCCCCCATACATCCCTACTTCTTTGTTACTCCAGGGCTGCCGGATGATCCAGTCAATCACTTCATTCACATCCTTACTTTCCATTTCGTAAGGCACTATAGCATCCGTACTTAGCCCTTTTCCTCTGGTATGGGCTACGACCCCAATATATCCATGAGCAGCCGCATTTTTAGCTTGTGTGATATTTCGCATGTCTGCATAGATAGTATAGGCCAGTGCTGTAGGCTTGGGTTCTGTACTGTTTTTGGGTCTGGCAACAATTGCCCATAGTCTGGCACCATCTTTCGTAGGAATAAGTACATTGTCTTGGATGTCATACCGTTTGTCATCCTGCTCTTTCAGTAGTTTTCGGGCTATTGGTATCATTTGTCTATGTACTTCATACAAAAAGTAGGACTTGCATAACCGAACAGCTTCAGTCAGCGAAAGGCTGTCTCTGTCTTTTAGCTGAGAAACTTCCTGTTGCCAGTCTCTTTCAAAGGGTTGTATATCATTTAAAAATGCTCTCTCATTGAGAAGCAGTGTTTGGTTATCCATCGCCTCAACATATTGGCGGAATGTTTGGGTAAATGTATCCGTGAAAGACTGTTTTGTCTGAGATTGCTGCATACGACTATATGTATACACTTCATATTGTAGATAGAGTGTACCTATAGTCCATCGGGTAGTAGCTAGCTGTCGACACGCTTTCAGAGATTGAAGAGCTTGTTTGTATTCTCCGGCAAGGATCTGGAGGCGAAAAGCTGTATTCAGGTAATCTGATGGATTAGTATCCTGCTGACTTGTGTAGTGTGAAAGGACATTGCGTGAAAAATCAGCCATAATTTTTCCTGTAGTCAGGGTATCTGATAGGCTAATATTCGGACACACAAAGGATTGAGTTATTCCGGATGAAACAGTCAGGAGACTGATACAAAGGACTTTTACGAGTTGTAAATAGATGTGTAGCGTTTTCATAGGTATAGTTTAGGTAATACGATAGCAGGGAGCCATTTGTATGGTTCCTGAAAATCAGGTTTCTGAGATATTATAAGCTATTTATCTTTTTGAATTTGATTGACTGTCGACTCGATACATCCAGTCGCTGACCTGTCGTCAGTTCCAGTTGAAGTTTTCCTTTGGGTAAACGATGGACATCTTTAATATAGGAACGGTTTACAATATGGGTGCGGCTAATCCGGAAGAACAACGTAGCGTCAAGCAGTTCCTCCCACTGATTCAGTGATCGTTTCTGATATGTTTTTTTAGTATTGAAATAAATGCGTGAATAATTTTCCAGTGACTCAATAAGCGAAATGTCGCCTACACGTATAAAATAATAATGCACCCCATCCTTGACAAATAGTTGCTGATCAGCAGTCAGCCGTGTGCTTTCTGCAGTTGTCATCTGATGCACCATTGTATCGGTCTGAATTCTGTCTCGTATTCGTTCCAGAGCTTTGGCAAATCGTTCTTCCCGTATAGGTTTTGTCAGGTAGTCCAGAGCATTGATTTCAAACGCCTGTACTGCATACTGATCAAATGCGGTAGTAAAGATGACAAGAGGTACCCGATTCAGCGATTCCAGCAGATCAAAACCGGACTTTTCGGGCATTTGAATATCTAGAAAAAGCAAGTCAGGCTGCAGTGTTTCAATCTGATCCTTTGCCTCATCTGCATTGCTTGCCTCTGCTATGATTTCAAAATCAGGATGAGGAAGCAATGCCGTTCTTAATTCTGCACGTGCCGAACGTTCATCATCAATCAGTATAACACGGATTTTTTTCATAGTGCAGGAATACAAATGGTTGCCAGAACTTTATCATCTTCCTGTGCTGTCAGTGCAAACATCACCTTTCCTGCAAACTGCAGATTGAGCCGTTCCGTCAAATTTCGTATACCAAGGCCAGGCGTTGTAGAGTCACTAAGCTTTCCGGAGTTTTCTATAGTGATTTTGAGATAGGAGGTCTGTTTTTCTATACAGATGCTTACCAGTCCACCTTCCTTCCGGGTACTGATGCCATGTTTAATGGCATTCTCTACCAAGGTCTGAATACTGAAAGGTGGTATTTCATAGGCCATAACCTCTTCCGGGATATTCATCTGAATCTGCAACCGTTCTTCAAAGCGTAGTTTTTCGAGTTCCAGGTAATCATTCACCAGATTTAGCTCCTGTTTGATAGAAACCACATGTTCCTCTTTTCGATAAAGAGACGTACGCAACAGGTCAGACAACAGGTCGATAGCCCGGCGAGCTTCCTGAGGATTTTCAATCACCAGAAACTTTATATTATTCAGCGAATTAAAGAAGAAATGCGGATTAAGCTGAGCAGACAGATTATTCAGTTGCGTTTGTTTTGCCAGTATACTTAGTTGGGCATTCTCCTCTGCCATTTGTATTCTATACTGAGCATAGTGATACAGATGAAATGCCAGCACCCATACTGCCATCAGACGGACACCTGTAATTAGGAGTGTCATCGAGTTATCTTTAAAAAAGTCTGTAAAAGAACCTACAGACTGATCTATAAAGTACATGCGCACCAGATACAGCTTGATGGCAATCAAAAGCATAAACAGACTGCCCAACACACCTACTGACAAAATAATACGAGGCAAAAGTGAATCCAGATTCAGCTTGTTCCATCCATTTTTCAGAGAAAGATTTCTGTAACTATGGGTAAGGAGAATGCTGATGCTACAATCTCCAATGAAATGAATAGCGGCCACTGTATAACTCTTCTCTATGGAGTTTGCCAATCCCTGATAAGCCCACCACAAACTTGTAAGTGACCACCCGATCAACTGGCATTTCCAGTAGAGTGATACCCAGTGAGATGTGGCAGTGTTTGTTTTCATAGTTGATTACAAAAGTATAGGTTCTTTCCGGAGAGAAAAGAGAAAGTACAGGGACGTAGAATTTTGTAGGACTAACGCAGACAAAAAGTAGAAATCAGATCTTCCAAGTTGATATACTGGTTTGACCGCTTGCTCAATGCCATCAACATAAAATGAGTCATCCCGGATTTTGAGAAAAACAATACCGCATCCTTTAAAAAAGAGAAGCAAAGGAATTACAAAGAGAATTATATTCACTTCAATCGCGAGAGGCAGTGTAGGTGCGCTGGCAATCTTTTCTCCGCGAGGTTGGCCTTTGGCCTTACAGGGGGAAGGATCGCTGGAGGTGTCCTTTTTGGGGTACTTTTTTGGACAAGCAAAAAAGTAACATGGTAGGAAGAGGGATGTAGTGAGGATAAAACCTTTTTGGGCAAGTAAAAAATGAAGAGGCTAGTGGAAGAATAATTCAAGGGATAATAAACCAACTCAACTAAAAAGATTGCTTAAAAATAAACCAGCGCCTATACTCTTTTCAAAAGAATAGACGCTGGTAAAACCCTTATCTAAAATTCGGGATGCTCATATATCCTCCTGAAAGCATCTTTCCGCCTTTGTACTTGGAGAGTATTTTTCTCTCAGAAACTAAGCGCAATTCTATTTAAATATGGTAATGCCAATGCACATGGAATGGAGATTACCAAACAGGAAGGTAGTACAAAGACCAATAGAATATTTACCTGTACTGCTTATAGTCTGTAAGTATGATAGTATGTTAACATGTTTTAGACAAAAATTATCAGTTTCTCTATTTTTAAGTGCACATTACCCAGGTATAGCCTATCTTTAATAATAAAGCTGTTTAGATCGCTTTAGTTGATAGAAAAGAATAAACCTTGCAACCAAATAGTCTATATAAATTAGCTTACTTATGAAAATGCACATCATCAGGACAATGTTTTGTTTGTCCTTTTTATTCCTGTTGGGCATGTCAGGCTATAGCCAGACAAAGGATAGGGAGTATCCGATTCAACCGATTCCGTTTACCTCTGTAAAGGTGAATGACAAGTTCTGGGCTCCCCGTATTAAAAAGAACCATGAGGTAACTATTCCGATTGCATTGGGACATTGTTACAAAACTGGCCGGGTCGATAATTTTTTGTTTGCAGCGCATACCAAAGAAGGAAAGTTCTGTACAGAATATCCTTTTGATGATACAGATATCTATAAGATTATTGAAGGAGCCAGTTATTCTCTTCAAACTTTTCCGGATAAATACCTGGAAGCAAGGCTGGATACATTGATTGATTACATTGGCAAAGCACAGGAACCCGATGGCTACTTATATACTGCACGTACTATTGATCCTGCACATCCTCATCCCTGGGCTGGTATGCAACGTTGGGTAAAGGAGTCGGATCTGAGCCATGAATTATATAATAGTGGACACCTGTTTGAGGCAGCTGTCGCTCATTATCAGGCCACCGGCAAACGTTCCTTGCTGGATATTGCTATCAAAAATGCCGATCTGTTGTGCCGTGATTTCGGACCTGGTAAACTGGATTATGAACCCGGACATCAGATTGTAGAGATGGCGTTGGTAAAATTGTATCGCACTACAGGCACAAAACAATACCTGGATCTGGCAAAATTCTTTCTGGATTCTCGAGGCAAAGGAACAGAATATAGTCAGGATAATAAAAAGGTAGTAGACCAGACAGAAGCTGTTGGACATGCTGTACGTGCTACCTACATGTATTCCGGAATGGCCGATGTTGCTGCTATTACGGGTGATGAAGCCTATGTACATGCTATTGATAAGATATGGGAAGATGTAGTATATGACAAACTATACATTACAGGTGGTATTGGCGCCGCAGGTGGTCATGAAGGATTCGGACCTGCATATGATCTGCCTAACATGGCTGCTTATAATGAAACGTGTGCTTCTATTGGTAATGTATACTGGAACTATCGTTTGTTTCTGTTGCATGGTGACGCCAAGTATTATGATGTATTGGAAAGGACCTTATACAATGGTCTTGTTTCCGGTGTATCTGTCAGTGGAGATCGCTTCTTTTATGACAATCCATTGCAATCTCTTGGACAACATTCCCGTAAAGCATGGTTTGGTTGTGCCTGCTGTCCTAGTAATGTGTGTCGCTTTATTCCTTCCTTACCAGGTTATATGTATGCCAAAAATGCAACTCGTATTTATACAAACTTATATGTAAACAGCACTGCCACCATCGATTTTAAAGGAAGTAAAGTAGAGGTTGCTCAAAAAACAGAGTATCCATGGGATGGAAAAATTAATTTTGTCGTAAATCCTGCCAAATCTCAGAATTTTGAAATGGCTCTGCGTATTCCAGGATGGGCACAAAACGAGCCTTCTCCTGGTAATCTTTACTCATTTGCTACAAAGGATAATACAGCATTTACAGTTAGTATAAATGGTAAGCCTGCTACCTATCAGATGGATCATGGCTATGCGGTGATTAAGAGACAGTGGAAAAAAGGAGATGAGATTAGCTTAATATTGCCTATGCCTGTAAGAAAGGTTGTAGCTAATGCGAAAGTAGAGGCTGATCATAACAAAGTAGCTTTACAGAGAGGACCAGTTGTGTATTGTGCCGAATGGCCTGACTATACCAATGGCGGTGTCCTGAACCTGGTGCTTGACAAAAACGCTTCATTGACTCCTGAATACAAAGCAGAATTACTGGGAGGGGTAGAAGTACTCGAAGGCAGTGCCAGCCAGGCAAAACGTTCCATTGACAATAAAGTAGATTTATCAGCTGTATCGTTTAAAGCTATACCGTATTATGCATGGGCTAACCGTGGCTCAGGTGAGATGGCCGTTTGGCTAGCTACTGAACCAGATGCTGCCCGTCCATCACCCGCCCCAACGATCGCTTCAACCAGCACGATCACAGCTTCTCATACAACAAAAACATTACTAGCTATCAATGATCAGGCTGAACCTAAAAATTCAAACGATAGAGATAATCTGAATTATCACTGGTGGCCATTGAAAGACACGACCCAATGGGTACAATATACTTTTGCAAAACCAGAAAAAGTATCCTCTGTAAAACTTTACTGGTTTGATGACAGTCCATGGGGTGGTTGCCGTGTACCTGAATCCTGGAAGTTGCTTTATCTGGCTGCTGATGGAAAGTGGAAAGAGGTCCAGAACCAGAATTCGTATGGAATAGAAAAAGATAAGTATAATAAAGTGACCTTTAGTCCTGTGCAAACTGAAGCCTTGAAAATAGAGGTTAAATTGCCTAAAGAATATGCCGGAGGCATTTTGGAATGGTCAGTGGAATAAGTTCACAAGTTTCTGAGTAATTAGTTTTTTACTCTTGATTTAAAACGGTTCGTTGTGTGACAGCGAACCGTTTTTATTTTAATAGTATCCATATTGATGTAACGGACAGGAACAAATAATTTGGTGAGCCATGTAATATTTTCTTTAAAATAATGAATTCACCCATCTACAAAAATAGAGATTCTGGTATGTTGTTTTTGCGGATAGAACACGATTACCCTGGATAAATTATCATATAGCAGAATAATGTAGCAACAAAAAGATTATACTGATAAAAATCTTATTGCATACTTAAATCTATTAGTTGGTAACCTCATTTTTATATATACAATAGAAAATAACATATTATATATGACATATACACAACAGTAAAATGCAGTAGAATAGCAGACACTAGTTTCAATACTGGATATAAGTAAGTAAGAATAGGGAAAAAGCAAGATTATCTTTTGTATAGAGGTTGTTTTTGGATTTAATATGGCGGACTTCCGAAATACTTCTAATTTTGTGCGCTATTTATTGATAAACAGATACTTCTGTGACGAATAAGCAATATACTAAAAGAGAGTGATATGAAGAATTTATCAGAGAGGATCAAATAAGGTTATTATTTTCCAATGGTCCTCTTTTGAGAAATAAAAAACACAATTTTGCCATATTTGGTTAAAATTTTTTCACTTTACTTTGCGTTCTAGTATTTCATACAATACTTCCTACGAAACCCAACATGAAAAAAGTACAAGAAAAAATCTTTTTATTTTTAATATTTAGTTTTTTATTCTATACCGCTCAGGCACAGAATGAAGCTGCTGGGTCTGGCGTTAAGTTATTCTTCCCTGGTTATGCCAACTGGAATATGATAGAGGAAGGCAAGGAGTTGGTTTTTACTTTACGTGCTGCTGGTGGTTCTGGTAATCATTATACTTTTGCTATCACCCAAGGAAGACAGGATGGAATGGACTTTGATACCAGTGGATATTTTGCATGGAAACCTGAATATAATTTCGTTGACAGATTGAATAAAGAAAAGTCTATTCAGGTCATTTTTGAAGCACGTAACGAGAAGGGAGAATCTGCCAGCCAAACTGTTGAATTCAAAGTGAAGCATGTAAACCAGCCACCTACCATTGGAGATATGAAGACATGGTATGTAGGCTATAATACCCCTAATAAATATGTGATCAATCCAGGTATGGTAAAGGATGAAGATAATGATCCGATAGTATTTGTGCCCACAGACAACATGCCTGAGGGAATGCAACTGAATGCACAAGGAGAGTTTACCTGGAAACCTTCTCTGACTCAATTTAATGCATTGAAGGCAAAGGCAATGTATGTTGATTTTATCGTAGAAGATCAGCCGGGAAAGCTGCAGAATAAAGGAAGAATCCGAATTGAAGCTACACAACAGGATTTACCTCCGGAAATTACCATTGTGCCTAAAGAGACATTTATAAAATCCAGAGAAAATTCACCTATTGATATCCGCTTTTATATTGCAGATCCTAACGGAGATGATGACGTAACTGCTTTTGATTTTATCTCTGCTTCTTCCAGTATTCCTAAAGATGCTTTACACAAGATTACTGCCAATCGGTATGAATTTATCTGGAAGCCAGGTTATGATTTTGTGAAAGATCCTAATGATTCGTTAAGCACTCAGATTACCTTTTTTGCTTTGGATAAGTCACAGAAAAGAGCTGAACTTAAAGTAAATTTTCTGATTATCAATACAGTAGACGAGCAAGCAAAAGATTTGCAGTTGTATACTCAGTACCGGGTTGCTTTGGTACGTGCATGGGATCTGCTTGAACAGTTGAAAGCGAAGGAACAAGAACTGAAACGTGCCTATAAGAGAGCAAAGAAAGGAAAAGTACACAGATCTATTACCAATGCTTCGTTGGGAGCTATTTCAGGGGTAGCTCCTGTTGTAATAAAACCAAACAGTGCTGCTGTAACTACTGTAGGAGGAACGGCTGTGGCTACAATCAGTACACTTGAAGCTACAGAAGTAATTGGAAGGTCTACAAAGGATATTATTGAGCGATTAAACTATATCATTGAAAAGAAGAACGAGCTACAGACAAAAGGAGATATCTTTGCCCGGAAATATGCATTGAAGTCATCCCGAAACAGCAAGGATTATACAAAAGATCTGGACGACTTTGTGGCTTTGTTGAATTTGAAAGGTATGGTTGCATTGGAACTGGATGCCTCATGGGAAAACAAAAAGCAAGCAACAGACAAAGCTATTAAAGCAACATTTAAAGATTTTAGCCCATTGGAAGAAAGTACTAAATAATATTGAAATACATACTATAAATAAAAAGACCTGTGTTATCAAAGCACAGGTCTTTTTATTTATAGTATGTATTTTTAAGGACCAGTTAGCTAGTCCTTTTAATAACTTATCCTACCATTTCGGCTTTTACCAGAGTGGCTACACGATCAGGACCTGTAGAGATAAATGTTATAGGCAAATTCAATGCCTCTTCCAGATACGCTACATAGTCAGCTAATTGAGAAGGTAGTTGATCAAAAGAATGAACGCTGTTTAAGTTGGATTGCCAACCTGAAAAAGTCTTGTAAACAGGTTCAACCGGAGCATCACACAGATCAAAAGGAAGTTGTTCTGTTTCTGTTCCATCTGCTAAACGATAATGAGTACAAACTTTTATTTCATCAAACTCAGATAATACGTCTACTTTCATCATCACCAGTTGGGTTACGCCATTCAGCATAATAGCATAGCGAAGTGCTGGTAAATCTAACCATCCACAGCGACGAGGACGCCCGGTAGTAGAACCGTATTCATGTCCGATACGACGAAGCTTTTCTCCAGTTTCATCTTTCAGTTCTGTAGGGAAAGGACCTGAGCCTACACGGGTGCAATAAGCTTTAAAGATACCATATACTTCTCCAATATGACTTGGTGCTACTCCCAAACCTGTACAGGCTCCGGCTGTCATAGTTGTAGAACTGGTAACAAATGGATACGATCCAAAGTCGATATCAAGTAATGATCCTTGTGCACCTTCCGCCAGAATGGTTTCTTTCTGTTGAAGTGATTTGTTAATGGTGTATTCTGTATCTTCCAGTTTGTAGGTTTTCAGGTATTCAATAGACTCGAAAAAGTCTTTCTCCATGGAAACCAGATCAAAGTAAATGAAGTTGTGTTGTTTAAGAATAACCAGGTGTTTTTCTACCAGCTTCTTGTATTTTTCTTTAAAGTTTGGAGAAACCACATCACCTACACGCAAACCTTGGCGGGCAATCTTGTCAGAATAAGTCGGACCAATACCTTTAAGTGTAGAACCAATTTTGTCATCGCCTTTGGCTTGTTCATAGGCAGCATCCAATAGCCGATGGGTAGGCATAATCAGCTGGGTACGCTTGGAAATAAACAGATTGCTGCGTAGATCTATGTTAAACTTTTCAATAGCGGATTCTGCTTCACGACGAAAAACAATAGGATCCAGTACTACTCCGTTACCAATGATATTTTTAGTATGCGGCCGAAATATACCTGATGGAATCTGGTGTAATACGTGCTTGATTCCATCAAACTCCAGTGTGTGACCAGCGTTAGGGCCACCTTGAAAGCGCGCTACAACCTGATAACGTGGAGCCAGAAAATCTACAATTTTACCTTTGCCTTCGTCACCCCACTGTAAGCCTAACAAAACGTCTATCATTTGTTCAAATGTTAATAGTTAAAATGGTTAATTATCGAATGGTTGATTGTGATATATACGCAATAAATGGCCAAGCAGCCAAGTTCTGTGAAGCTCTATCTATAAAGGATAACTTCACAGGTCTCAACCATTCAGCCATTGAACTACTAATCTTTTTTATATTCGCATTGATCCTTTGTGCAATTGCCATAGAAAATCAGTGAATGGTGAAGTACATTAAACTTCAGCAAGTCACCCACCATATTCTGAATATTTTGAACTCTGGGATCACAAAACTCAACAACGCGGTGGCAATCTGTACAAATCAGATGGTCGTGTTGGCGGTATCCATACGATTTTTCGTATTGTGACATATTTTTACCAAACTGATGTTTAGTAACCAGATCACAATCGACAAGAAGATCCAGGGTATTGTAAACAGTTGCCCGGCTTACCCGATAATTCTTGTTTTTCATAGATATATACAGTTCTTCCACATCAAAATGGTCTGTACGCGAATATATCTCTTCCAGGATAGCAAACCGTTCAGGAGTTTTGCGCAATTCTTTTTTTTCTAGATACGCCGTAAATATTTTTTTTACCTCGGCGAAATGTGCTTGGTTCAGAGGCATAGCGCGTTCTTAATATGGGGTCAGTAAAGTATTATAAGGTATGTAAAATATTACATTCACTCATATAACAAAAAGACCAGCAATTTAATTTTAATGCAAAGGAAAGAATATCTTTTGACAAAGAAAAAGCAAATGTATATTCTCTGAACCATTTGCCTAAAAAGAGACTGGGTCAAAATAACTAATGTCTTTATGAGGATAGTTAGTAATTGATTTTTGAAGTGTGTAATCTGTTCATTTTTAGTTGTTTAAATAATGGATAGGACTGAGGTCTAACATTTGTTAAGTCTAGCATACCATTCAAAGAGTTTTTGCACCACTGATGGATTTTTTCTTACATTTGAATAAACTACACTCTTACTTTGGCACTCCCAAGTTAAGAAGTCATACGTTTTTGCGATAAAATTCAAGTCTGCCTGCATAAGTACTGCGACTATATATGCAATAGTCGCTACAAAACTCCCATGAAAAGTTATTGAAATTATCTCTGAAAGGAGATAATCCATACCATCAATCCTGATGTTTGTGGCATAATCGTGTATTTAGTCTATTTAACTAACTATGAAAACACTATATTTATTTGAAGCAGGGAAACTTGCCGTTACTACCGTTTTGCTTTTTACTTTTTTTGCCTGGTCTTGTGAAAAAGAAGATGGAAATCCTTCTTTACAATCAATACCACCTACTGTAAATGCTGGAGTTGATAAGGTAATTACCTTGCCTGAATCAATGGTCTTTTTGGCTGGTAGTGCCAGTGATTCTGATGGAACTGTCAAAGCACAACACTGGACACTGGTGTCAGGACCTGGTACGCCAACTTTGCAGAATGCAGATTCTGTTACTTTGTCTGTCTCCAATCTGGTTGAAGGAACCTATATATTTCGGTTAACAGCAGTTGATAATGAAGCTTTAGGCAATTCGGATGATGTATCTGTGATTGTCAACCCAGCCTTGACAGATCCCAATGCTGCGAAAGTCGTAAAGATTACGTATTCTGCTCTCGATTATCAGGATATGACATATGATGATGAGGGTAAGATCGTAACATACTATACTCAATGGCAGTTTGTGCAAAATGATCCGTCTATGATTAAAAAGATTACCTATCGATTTCACTATAATGAAGCAGGACAGGTGAAGCAACTTACTACAGACGAAGCTGGCTACCCCGTTAACTATTATTACAAAAATGGAGTTTTGGAAAAAACGGAAGAATTGAATTACAAGAATGAGGTAGGAGTAAGACGTTATTATACATTTGAAGGCAGCCGATTAAAAGAAGAACGTTGGGAGACAAATATTGCTGCCGGAGATATGGAAAAGTATACCATCCGTTTTGATTATGATACCAAAGGAAATGTAATCAGAGAGTCTACTTTTAAACCTGCTAAGTCAGGCAATGGTGAAGAAATCTATAATATAACAGAATATTCGGATTTTGACGATAAGAAAAATCCTGATAATGCATTAATGCGTTTTCCTTATCTGCCAGGAGTAAAAATACATGTGAATAATCCTGGCAAAAAGGTATTTAAAAGTGCAAATGGAACAGTTATCAGTACAGAAGTCTATATCTATCAATATGGAGTCAATAGGTATCCTTCACAAAAAAAGCGAAAAATATATGCTAATGGAGCAAGTCCTGAACTGACAGGTGTATACTCTTACAATTAATTGATCATGTTGTAATAATTAAAGGCCCGGTAGTGATGGACTTGCGTCCTACAAGATGCGCGTTCTATTAGTATAAGAATAAATAAAAGCCGCGTGAATTAATTTACGCGGCTTTTGCCTTTAACAATGGCAGAAATTATTGGTTATCGAAGCGAGTGACATTGACAATGCCAGGTACTCTGTTTAGTTTTTTCATCAACGTATCCAAATGCTCTGTATCATTAACAAATAGCATGATATTGCCTTCAAAAATGCCATCGTTGGTTTCAATTTTGATGGAACGCATATTCACTTTCAATTCATTGGAGATGATTTTGGTCACATCATTTACCAAGCCTACCCGATCAATGCCCGTAAGACGGAGGCCTGCCAGAAAAGCAAGTTCCTTCTGAGATGTCCATTTCGCTTTAATGATGCGATAACCATAATTAGACATCAGTCCTACAGCATTGGGACAGGTGGTTCGATGGATTTTAATGCCTTCATTGACTGTAACAAATCCAAATACATCATCTCCAGGAATCGGATTGCAACATTTGGCCAGTTCATAGTCAATCTTATCCATGTCCTCACCAATGAGTAACATATCCGAATCGACCCCACGTACTTTCTTTATTTCAACCTCAAATGATTTGGCATCATTAAACTCCTTCTTGTTATTGGTAGCTCGCTGAACCTTCTCATTTTTGAAACGCTTGATATCTGTTTTTGAGATAATACCTTTTCCTACCTTATACAGAAACTCCTGAGGCGTTTTGGCATCAAAAAAGGCTCGCATCTGATTAACAATCTCATGCGTATTAGGATCCAGTTTTAGTTTCTTCAGACGCTGAGCTACAATATCTTTGCCCTCACTGACAAACTGTCTATACTCTTCTTTCAGGCTCTCTTTTATCTTGGCACGTGCCTTTGAGGTAACTACAAACTTTAACCAGTCTTCACTGGGTTTCTGTTTACTGGAAGTCAGTATCTCCAGCTGATCCCCATTATGGAGAATGTAATTAATCGGAACCAGTTTCTGATTCACTTTTGCCCCAAGACATCGCATCCCGATTTCAGTATGGATATCAAAGGCAAAGTCCAGGGCTGTAGCTCCTGCTGGTAAAACTTTGAGTTCGCCTTTGGGGGTAAATACAAAAACCTCCTCATTGAAGAGATTCATTCGGAAGTCGTCTACAAATTCAATGGCTGAAACGTCTTCGTTTTCCAGCATCTGACGTACTTCTTGAATCCAGTGTTCTACCCCTTTTTCATTTTCATGGATCTGCCCGTTTTCTTTATACTTCCAGTGAGCTGCATATCCCTTTTCTGCAATATCATCCATACGCTGTGTCCGGATCTGCACTTCTACCCACTGGCCTGTTTTACTCATGGCTGTAGTGTGTAACGATTCATATCCATTGGCCCGAGGTGTACTGATCCAATCACGTAATCTGTCCGGATTGGGAGTATAATAGTCTGTAACGATGGAATATACCTGCCAGCACGCAGTTTTTTCCTTATCCAGATCTGTTCGCAAAATAATCCGAATTGCAAACTTGTCATAAACCTCTTCAAATGGAATCTTCTGCTTTTGCATCTTCTTCCATATAGAGTAAATTGATTTCGGACGTCCTTTTATAATAAAATCATATCCTTCATCCCGCAGGTTTTTTTCGATAGGGGCAATGAAGTCAGCAATAAATTTTTCCCGGGCAGCTTTTGTCTGTTTTAATTTTTCAGCAATGGATTTATAGATGTCTGGGTCTGTATACTTGAGATATAGATCTTCCAGCTCTGACTTTATCGCATATAAGCCTAACCTGTGTGCAAGCGGAGCATATAGATACATCGTTTCGGATGCAATCTTTAGTTGTCCGTTACGTGCCATACTGGCCAGGGTTCGCATATTGTGTAGGCGATCTGACAGTTTTATAAGGATTACCCGTACATCATCTGATAAGGTCAGAAGCATTTTCCGGAAGTTTTCTGCTTGCTGAGATGTACCATATTCAAATACACCTGAGATCTTAGTCAAACCATCTATAATCTTTGCCACTTTGTAGCCAAACTCCCTTTCTATATCCTCAATCTCCATGTCAGTGTCTTCAACCACATCATGAAGTAGAGCGCATACTACCGAAGTAGGGCCTAATCCAATCTCATCTACTGCAATCTGAGCTACTGCCAATGGGTGATATATATAGGGCTCTCCGGATTTCCGGCGCATTCCCTTATGTGCTTCGGCAGCTGTATTAAATGCTTTCTTTATGATTTTTGCATCTCCATCCTTTAACATGGGTTTTATGGAACGGAGGAGCTTCCGATATTTTCGGAGAATTTCTCTGCGTTCCTGTTCTGCTCTATCCTGTTCTGTGATAGGCTGAGATTCGATTGTCACACTATCTGTCTGCATTTGTAAATCTGCCGGTTTACTTTTTAAATATCTTTTGAATCTTAACTGCCGGATGTAAATAAGCATCCAAGCATATTTTTACTCCAAAAACAAGATAGTATACCAACATATTATGTTACATAACTATCAAGTTTCAAATGTGTGTCAAAACTGTGCAGTCAGACAACTAAATGTCATAAAATAAACAAAAAAATGCAATGATTGATCGCTAGCGCGTATGTTCTTTTCCAAAAAAGAATTTTTTTAAAAAAAAGTAGGCAAGATGTTTGACTTTTTAAAATGCTTTTTTACCTTTGCATTCCTTTTGCGGATGTGGCGTAATTGGTAGCCGCACCAGACTTAGGATCTGGCGCCGCGAGGCGTGGGGGTTCGAGTCCCTCCATCCGCACTAAACCCTCAAAGCAGCTTTCGCAGTTTTGGGGGTTTTTTTACTAATAGCAAATTGGCGGCCGGATTTGGGTATTAGAAGTTCTGGCAAGCTTTCAGTTGAATACAAAATTTTATTGCTGGTTGATGTAAGGTTAATCAGCAGTTAATCATCTAACAAATCCAATTATGAACATCACCTTAGACAAAAAAGATACGACCAATGCCTCCATTCGTATCACACTGGAAGAAGCAGATTATCAGCCCCGCGTAGAGAAAAAATTAAAAGATTACAGCAGAACTGCTTCTATCAAAGGATTTCGCCCTGGCAAAGTACCTGCAGGCTTGCTGAAGAAAATGTATGGTAAAGGTATTCTTGTTGATGAGGTAAATAACCTATTGATTGAATCAGTAGATAGCTATATTAAAGAAAATAAACTGTCTATTGTTGGTGATCCACTTCCAAATCAGACAGAAGCTGAAGGGATTGACTGGGATACTCAACGTGAATTTTCTTTCAGTTATGATATTGGTCTGGTACCTGAGTTTACATATGATGTAAACAAACTGAACCTGACACGTACAGAAGTTGAAATTACAGATAAGGATATTAATGATTCACTTGATAACCTGAAGGCTCGTCATGGAAACTATATCAATCCGGAAGAAGTAGGAGAGCAGGATCTGGCGTTTGGTGGATTGAAACAAATTGAAGGTGGAGAATTTCAAAAAGAGAATGCATATTTGTTTGTAAACAAACTGAAAGAGGAAGCTAAACCATTGTTCCTTGGAAAGAAAAAAGGAGATGTAATTGTTTTTGACATTCAGTCAATTTTTGCAGACAGTGATTCTGTACGTTTGTTTACCCAAATACCTCAGGAAGAAGCAGACAAGCTAGCAGGTAAATTTGAATTGACTATAGCAGATATCGATCGTCAGGTTCCTGCAGAGATGAATGAAGAATTCTTCAAGAAAGTGTATGGTGAAGATGTGAAAAGTGAAGAGGAATTTAAGGAAAAACTTACACAGGAACTTCAGAAGCTATACGATAAAGAAAGCGACAACCGTTTGTTACGCGATATTCAGAACCAACTGGTAGAAACTACAAACATTGACCTGCCTAATGAATTTTTAAAACGCTGGCTGAAAGTATCAAACAAGAATCTTTCAGATGAAGAGATCGCTAAAGAATATGATGAGTTTGTAAAAGGTCTGAAATGGACAATTATCAAAGATAAAATTGCCAAGGATAACGACCTGAAAGTAGAGCATGAAGAGGTATTGGAACAGGCCAAAAATTCTTTCAAAGAAGTCTATAACTTCTTGCAGAACGATACTCCTGAGAACGAAAGCCTTCTGAATCAATTAGCTGATAACTTCCTGAAAGCTGAGAAAGGGCAGAACTATATGAATACTTTCCAGCGCGTATTTACTGACAAAGTGGCAGCGTTCGTAAAAGACCAAATTACTCCTCAGGTAAAGAAAGTAAGTACGGAAGAATTTAATAAAACAGAAGAAGCAGCTTCATAAGTGATTCATATATAGCGAATTGTTATATTGGCTAACTATTTTATCGGGCCAAACCTCTACTATAGAGTGTTTTGCCCGATTTTGTTTTAGCAGGTCATTATTTCCTGCATTTATGTCTTTCTTTAATTATTTAGAAAAAGGTACGGTAATTGTAAATGAGAAGAAAGCCCTTTTTGGCAAAGGGCTTTTTTGTTTCGTTATAATTTGTATTTTGCCATCCGCAACTTTTTTTTGATAATCGTATGTTCTACAAAGATTTAAGTAGCGAAGAATTTCGCAAATATGCCGTGAAAGGGCAAAACATCAGCGGTTCAGCGGTTGATGGCTATGTTCATCATGTCGAAAATATGACCCGTGCCGTTATTGAGGAACGTCCTATGAACTTCCGTGAGGTAGATGTTTTTTCGCGTCTCATGGCTGATCGCATTATATTTTTAGGGATGGGGGTTGATGATAACATTGCTAATATAATTATAGCTCAGTTGTTATTTCTGGAATCTGCCGATCCTAAGAAGGATATTCTATTGTATATCAATAGTCCGGGAGGTTCTGTCTATGCAGGTTTGGGTATTTATGATACCATGCAGTACATTCGTCCGGATGTCGCTACTATTAATGTAAGTATTGCTGCTTCCATGGCTGCTGTATTGCTGGCAGGTGGTACGAAAGGCAAGCGTTCCTCTCTGAAACATGCCCGTACGATGATTCACCAACCATCTGGGGTTGCTGGTGGACAAGCTTCTGACATTCAGATCTCTGTGAAGCAACTTGTTGCACTCAGAAATGAATTGTACACTATCCTGGCAAATCATAGTGGTAAGTCTCATGATCAGGTGAAAGCAGATTCTGATCGTGATTACTGGCTTACTTCCAAAGAAGCACTAGACTATGGATTGATTGATGAAATCCTGATTCGTGAAGAGAAAGAAGCCCCATTAAAGTAATAGATAGTTAATCTTAGCTGAGACATACTTAGTAGTTGACAGTAGTCTCTTCTTTTTAATCCCTTAGCTATTTCAACCATTTAACAATTAAAGATAATATGAATCCTTATAGATATGCTGATGAAGAGCCTGAGATGCCAAAACCAGAAGCGTTAGAAAATGTGTTTGGAGATCGGGTTTTTCAGAAAAAATTTTTAGAACAACGTAAAATATTTTTGTGGGGGGTAGTGGATGATGATTCTGCCCGTTATTTAGTAAACCGGTTGTTGTATCTGGATGCTGAAAAGCCAGGTGAAGAAATTACTTTCTATATTAATAGCCCTGGTGGAGTAGTAACATCAGGTATGGTAATCTATGATACCATGAAAATGATTCAGTCGCCTGTATCTACTGTATGTATGGGACTGGCTGCTTCTATGGGATCTATTCTACTTTCCGCAGGTACAAAAGGTCGTAGATTTATCTATCCACATGGAGAAGTAATGATTCACCAGCCTAGCATTGGTGGTTACTTCCAGGCAAAATCCATTGATTTGGAGATTCAAGCACGTCAGATCGAAAAAACAAAACTGATTGGTGCTCAGATTTTGGCGGATAACTGTGGAAAGACTGTAGAGCAGATCATGAAAGATTTTGACCGTGATTACTGGATGGATGCCAATGAGGCATTAGCTTATGGAATAGTTGATAAAGTTGTTGACAAAATATAAGCAAACATAAATTGCTTCTGCATCAATTATATAAAGAACCTGCTTTCTGACTATAGAAGCAGGTTCTTTATTTTGATAGATAAAAAAACGGATGTAAACAAAAATCTGTTTACTTTTGTCTTCGGTTTACCTTTTGCAGAGTAGACAGATAAATATTATTAAATCGAAATTCAATACGCAGTATTTGAAGACAAAATAATTCAGTGCTGCACAAGTTTCTACTATACATTTATGGCTCAGATTAGCTGCTCCTTCTGTGGGCGAAGCAAAAAAGAAGTTTCCCTGATGCTCTCAGGTATAAACGCACATATTTGTGATCGTTGTATTGAACAAGGACATCAGATTATTATTGAAGAAACTCGCCCAAAAGAGAAAAGTACAACTCCCAAGTTGAATCTGATCAAACCTTCCGATATGAAGAAGTTTCTGGATCAGTTCGTTGTAGGGCAGGATGAAGCAAAAAAGGTACTTTCTGTAGCTGTATACAATCACTATAAGCGTTTGATGCAGCCTAAGACTGAGGATGAAGTGCTTATTGAGAAATCAAATATTATCATGGTAGGCGAAACGGGTACAGGAAAAACATACCTTGCCCGCACTATGGCTCGTCTGTTACAAGTGCCTTTCTGTATTGCTGATGCTACTGTAATTACAGAGGCTGGTTATGTTGGAGAAGATGTTGAGACCATTCTGACTCGTTTGTTACAAGCTGCTGATTATGATGTGGAGAAGGCTGAGAGAGGCATTGTATATATTGACGAAATAGATAAAATTGCCCGCAAATCTGATAATCCATCTATTACCCGGGATGTGAGTGGAGAAGGTGTACAACAGGCATTACTTAAGTTACTGGAAGGTTCTTTGGTAAATGTTCCTCCACAGGGTGGCAGAAAGCATCCTGATCAGAAGATGATCCCTGTTAATACAGAACATATTCTTTTCGTTTGTGGTGGGGCATTTGAAGGTATCCAACGTCACATCAGTAAGCGGATTAATACCCGTCCTATTGGATTTAGTGGAGGTGCTGCCTTTGATACAGTACATGAAAATGAAAGCCTGCTGAAGTACGTGACAGCTCAGGATCTTCGTTCATTTGGTTTGATCCCCGAATTACTTGGACGTCTTCCGGTATTAACTTATCTGGAGCCATTGAGTCGGGAAACTTTACGTCAGATTCTAACAGAGCCTAAAAATGCCATTACCAAACAATATCAGAAGTTGTTTGAAATGGAGAATATTCAGCTTACATTCCATAGTGATGCCTTAGATTATATTGTTGATCAGGCTGTAGAATGTAAATTGGGGGCACGTGGATTACGTTCTATCTGCGAAGCTATCATGACAAATCTCATGTTTGATCTACCATCACGTACTGATATTCGTGAATTTGTTGTAGATTATGAATATGCTCGTAGCGAGTTTGAAAAGTCTAAATATATTGCATTGAAAGCTGTTGCCTAAACAATTGCTCAAAACCATATAACTAAAAAAGCCTGGTATACCAGGCTTTTTTAGTTATATGGTTAGTAATACAAAAGTTATCCGACAGGCATATATGCTAATTCTTTGGGTAACTGACTAAGAATTAATGTAAATGTCTGATCTATTCTTTGCCAATAAACTTCAATATCATTGTTCCATTGTTTCTCATTTTTTTTAGCAATCAATTCGATCCAGACCAGTTGATTGTAAGTTTCGTCCATTCCAAACAACTTCAGATTTCCTTTAATGCAGTGTGCCCATCGTGCTATAGCAGATAAGTTATGGTCTTTGACCGCCAGTTCTAATTGCTCCAGTTCTGCAGGTTTACTTTGAAGAAATAAGGTGATAATTTCTCTCAAACTATCAGGGTTATTGCCTACAGTATCTTTAAGCAAGCCTAAGTCATATAGCTTAGTTTCAGGTGTAGGTTCCTGATTTGTAGATAGTCCGGAAAGAAAAGTTTTTATCTTTGTAAGCATCTTCAAAAACTTTTTTCATATTTTATATAAACATAACAACTTTCATATAAAAGTTGAATCAGAGCTTGTTAAGGTAACTTAATGATATTGTAGCATTCTTACAGTTAGGAAAAAAAAAGCGTTTTAAAGAATAGTTTTATGAAAATAACTTACATAAATAATACAAGGCGTATTAATAGTTGAGAGTGATTTTTATACTAAAAAAGAGTTGTAAATAGATATTGGATGAAAAGTTAAGTAGAAACCAGATGAATCATGTCTTAAAAACATACACATGTAACCTCTGAGAAAATAATATGTATACAGACTTTAATCTATATATTTAGCCTTCTAATCGTAACTTGATGGAATAAATCTTGTACAAACCAAAAAAAGAAGTTTAATCCGTGTCTGTGTCTGTAATCTTTGTAACTTCGTGATAATTGAAGTTAAAATCCTATAAATCAGTTTATACCAGCAATGTAACTATCTACTCCACATTTTATTACGAAAAGCATGAAGTCTTCTAAAATTTTCCCTATTCTGCTACTTTTTTTGTCCGCTACTTTTGTATGGGGACAAAAACGTAGTGTTAGCATTGATCCCAAATCATATGAAATTGAAAATTTGGGTGATTCTGTAAACAGTACCTATGATGAGCTGGGTCCAGTAATGACTCCTGATGGACAAACATTATATTTTGCAATTGATGGTCGTCAGGACAATCTTTTTGGAGCCGATGAATCTCAGGAAATCTGGTTTTGTACAAAAAGGCCCGATGGAAAATGGAGCAAAGCTAAGCGGATGCCATTGCCTTTTAATCTCGAACAGTTTAATTCTGTAGAGAGTGTTACACCTGATGGTGGTACATTGATCATTCGGGGTGCATTTAAAAATGGGAAGTACAAAGGACCTGGTTTCTCTGCCTCAAATCGCACAGCTAATGGCTGGTCTGTACCTCAACAACTGGAAATTGAAGGGTTCCAGGAGATGAATAAAGGTGTATTTACCAATGCAGTTCTGGCTAACAACGGTAAATTTTTGATACTGGCTTTTAGTGAGGTCAAAAATAGTGAAGCGAGTGATTTGTATGTTAGTACGTTGAAGGAAGATGGAAAATGGTCCAGACCTCAATCGTTAGGTGCAGATATTAACACCAACGTAAGTGAAGATACGCCTTTTCTCGCTGCAGATGGTAAAACGCTGTATTTCAGTAGTGATCGTCCAGGAGGTTTAGGTGCACATGATATTTACATTGCTCGTAGAGAAGGTGATGGCTGGCAGAAATGGTCTAAGCCTGTTAATATGGGAAGTCCAATCAATACTGAAGAAGCAGACACATACTATACAATGGATGCTACTGGTGAATATGCTTATTTGGTAGCTGATAAAAATAGTAAGGGGGGAAGTGATGTTGTACGTGTAAAGTTGAAAGAAGAATTTCGTCCTGACCCTGTTGTATTAGTATCTGGTAAGGTTTTCAATTCCAAGACACGTCAGCCTCTGGATGCTATGATTAGCTATGAAGTATTGCCTGGTGGTGGCGAGTTAGGGGTTGCTCGTAGTAATGCTACGACAGGTGAATACAAAATCGTATTGCCTTATGGTAAGAGATATGGTTTCCGTGCGAAAGCTCCTGGTTTTATTTCTGTGTCTGATAATATTGACCTCTCTGGATTAAAAGCGGATGCCAGTCAAACTGCTTCCTTAATGGATACTACACTACGGAATGTAAGTGTGCTGGAAAATAAAGAACAATTTGTGGTAGCTGCAACAGGTAATACCAACGATGCGGTACTAAACTCTGATGATACTCCTCTTTTACCTGCAACATCAAAAGATACTACTGTTAGTGTAGGTAAAATTATAAGTCGCGATTTGTATCTGGTGCCAATAGAGAAAAACGTAGTTGTTAGATTAAATAACGTATTCTTCGATTTTGATAAGATTCAGCTAAATGATGCTTCTTATCCAGAGTTGGATCGTGTTGCCGAATTCATGGTTGAGAATCCGGCAATTACGATCGAAATTGCCGGACATACAGATGCTATGGGTACAGATGAATACAATTTGAAGCTTTCAGAAGGTCGAGTTACCAGCGTAAAAGATTATCTTACTTCTCGTAAAGGTCTTGACCCTAGCCGTATTGTGGTTCATGGATATGGGGAATCTGTTCCTCTTGCAGATAACGAGACAGAAGAAGGACGTGCACAAAATCGACGCGTAGAATTTAAAATTATTAAGAATTAATTACCATTTTAGTTTATATTCCTGACACTTTATCAGGTAATTGTAACATTCCCCCCAGTTTTTTGGTATAACAAAAAGCTGGGGGTTTATATTTGCAGAAAAGCCTAGCAAACTGATTTATAGTAAAATACTGTCAAAACTTACGTTTCTGTATAAGTTAGCACGAATTTTGTATTTTTGTTAAGCAGGTTTATGTTTCAACTATGAATAATTATTAAATACCTTGCGATGAAGAAGAACGTTATAATGTTTTCACTTCTTGCCATTATAGGTCTATGTGGTTTTCATATAGTAGATTCTTATCGTATAGTGGAGAATGAAAGCTTTGGCCCCGGAGAGATTTTGGAATACCGTGTACACTATGGATTTATTAATGCAGGAGAGGGAGTAGTGAAGGTAAGTAACCAAATCCATAAGATTAATGATCGTCCCTGCTTTGAGGTGACTGCATACGGTAAATCTGTAGGTGCATTTGATTGGATTGTAAAAATCAGAGATACCTGGAAATCGTATGTAGATACATCTGCATTGATTCCACATAGGTTTCAGACGGACCTTCAGGAAGGAAAATATAAAAAGCAGGAAACTGTATATTTTAATTATGCCGGAAAGACAATTCGTTCAGAAGAGAAGAATGATGTATCCAAAGAGTTTGATATGCCTACCAATATTCAGGATATCATCAGTGGATATTGTTATATGCGGATTATTGATTTTAATACATTACGTATTGGAGATGTAGTCCCTATACCTGCATTTTTTGATGATAAGGTATATGACTTTAAAGTAAAATATAGGGGGAAGGAAGAGATATCAACGAAATATGGAAAAATTCGTTGTATCAAAATAACGCCTGTTATGCCTAAAAATGAGATGTTTGATGGAGAGTCTTCCATTCGTGTCTGGATTACAGATGACAAAAACCGGATTCCTGTAAAAATAGAAGCAGATATGTTTGTAGGTGCTGTAGAAATGGAACTTAAAAGCTATAAAGGCTTAAAACATAAAATAGTTTTTAAATAATACTTTTGTATAAAAATAATCTTTCCCATAGTATAATAACTTCTATAAAAATGACCGCTTTTATAAAATCATTGATGATTGTTGCTGTATTGAGTGGAGTTACAGCATTTACATATCCTACCAGAACTGGAACCCCAGAGGCTGGTCAGAAGGCTCCGGAGATATCTTTGCCTAATCCTCAGGGAAAGGTCATTAAGCTTTCTTCATTAAAAGGCAAAGTAGTATTACTTGACTTTTGGGCTAGTTGGTGTGGGCCTTGCCGACAGTCAAATCCTGATGTCGTGAAACTATATGAAAAGTATAAAGATCAGGGATTTACTGTATATAGTGTTTCTTTAGATCAGAATAAACAAAAGTGGGAACAAGCTATTTCCAAGGATGGATTAACATGGGAAAACCATGTATCCGATTTAAAGTTCTGGTATAGTAAAGCTGCTGAGGACTATGGTATTGAGGCAATTCCTGCTACTTTCCTGATCGACAAAGATGGAGTAATCCTGGATACTGACCTCCATGGAAAGTCTCTTGAGAATGCTGTAAAAAAAGCTTTGCAAAAATAATATTATTTAAAGAATTGCTACATACGAAAACCGGAATGCAGTCGATTATGCCTTCCGGTTTTTTATTATTGTGCTAGTTTATAGCAGGTGAGATTTTTTATCCAAAAAAAGATAGTATTTTTGAGCAGATAATATAAATCTATCTGTCATTACAGGCAATAAGCAGAATCCTCTTACTGTAAACCTAACCTTTATGAGTATCAATCAAACGTACAAAGTACTGATTGTAGATGACGAAGCAGATATTGCAGAATTACTCCAATATAATTTAACCAAAGAGGGATATGAGGTAAAAGTGGCATCTGATGGCAAAAAAGCTATTGAGATTGCAAAAACATTTATCCCTCATCTGATATTGATGGATATTATGATGCCTCATATGGATGGGGTAGAAGCAGGGCGTCGGTTACGTGAAATGTCTGAGCTTAATCATACTTTTATCATATATCTGACTGCACGGGCTGAAGAATATTCTGAAGTAGCAGCTTTTGATGTAGGTGCGGATGATTATATAACCAAGCCTATTAAGCCAAGAGCACTAATGAGCAGGATAAACGCTTTGTTTCGGCGTGAATCCAAGAAAGGGAAACAGGAAGATAAGGTTTCAATTGGTGATCTGACCATTGACCGGAAAAGTTATACTGTTACCAATCGGGGCAATCAGATTACATTGCCAAAGAAAGAATTTGAATTACTTTATTTTCTGGCTCAAAATCCTAACAAAGTGTTTAGCCGGGATGATTTATTGCAAAATATCTGGGGTACGGACGTATATGTCCTGGCTCGTACCGTAGATGTACATATTCGAAAAGTAAGAGAGAAAATCGGAGAAGATCATATTAAAACGGTCAAAGGTGTTGGATATAAGTTTGATCTGACAGAATAGACTGTTTCTTGTTTATCGTTTTATACTTGCTTGAGTTTTGAGATCTTTACGTAATTGTAGTAATGGGTCAGAATCTCTCAGACAACTATTTAACGTAGTTATCGTGTCATGCTTTTTGGTTCTAAAGGAGTTTCTCTTCTTGCAGCATTATTAATTGCCTGCATTACTACTGTTTTTCTAGCTTTTGTTGATAATGTGTCTGAACGTGCTTTAGTTGTTACGTTTAGTCTGTCATTTTTGTCTTCTTTTCTCTTTATTTATGTAGCATTGGAATTTCTTGTATTCAGAGAACTGAATATGATCTATACTATGCTGGATAAAATTAAGCAAAAAGACTTTAAAGTTCCTAAAAAACGCATCTTCCGGGATGCTAATCCTGTCAAGCGACTGAATGAGGAGATTTATACCTATGCTACCCGCAAGCAACAGGAGATAGATGAACTCAAACGAATGGAAGAATACCGCAGAGAATTTGTTGCAAATATTTCGCATGAGCTTAAAACTCCAATCTTCGCTGCCCAAGGATTCATTCATACCTTGCTGGATGGCGCCATTGAGGATGAAAAGGTTCGGGATAAGTTTCTGGAGAAGTCAGCCCGTAGCCTTGATAACCTCAATATTCTGGTGCAGGATCTGCTGACTTTATCCCGCATGGAAAGTGGCGAGATTAAAATGCAGTTTTCGCATTTTGATCTTTATCAGCTTACCAGTGATATCTTTGAGCAACTGGAAGAAACCGCAATAGCAAAGAATATAAAGCTTAAGTTTGATAAGCATCAAATTCCAAAGATGATTGCCTATGCCGATAAGAATCGTATAAGTCAGGTAATGACTAATCTTATTGATAATGCCATCAAATATGGTAATGAAGCTGGAAAAGTGGTTGTTGAAATTGAAAGTGAAAAAGATCAGTTGGTAGTTTCAGTAAGGGATGATGGACCTGGAATTGAACCAGAACACCTCAAACGAATATTTGAGCGGTTTTATCGTGTAGAAAAAAGTCGTTCAAAAGATAGCGGGGGCACAGGATTAGGACTGGCTATCACCAAACATATTGTAGAAGCACACGGTTCTAAGATTACAGTGACAAGTAAGCCAGGTAAAGGAACTCAATTCCGATTTAAGCTTCCCAAAGGAAAAGGTGAGTAACGAAAAGACTGGTTAGAGATACTTAAGCCAGCCATGTGGATGTAATGCTTTAAAGTGCCCATATGCTTTACAAAGAGGATATAGTAATGCTAGCAGACAGAAACCGACCAGATAAACACGCGGAAGTGTGTAGCCAAAATCGTTAGGTAATCCAGTATAACCAGCTAGTAAATGAACATCTGTCCATGTGAATCCCGCAGAGAGAACCGTGAGCCATGACAGTACCTGAACAAAAAATAACATAGTTATAAAAAAGAATAGGGGGGCTTGTCCAAATACAAGCATCACCTTACGAAAATCGTGTTTACGGTTCATATAAACCATATATTTTTCTGCATCCAGCAACAGGTAGTTCTGAAATAAATAGCCTGCACTCCAACCCAGACATAATAATACTAGCAGTATTACTACCCAGAACCAGAATGAGAACTGAACTAAAAAGGTAAATAGAGGAGCGGAGAAGAGAATACTATATAGAGCTAGAATAATAAATGAAGCAATTGCCACATTATATTTTTCTATAGAGAAATGATATTTTTTGAAAAAGAAGATACTCATCCCCAAAACAAAGATTAAAGCTAATGCACCTGCTTCTGCGAGATATCGGGTAATTGTAACAGCAACTGAAATGGTTTGATTTTGTGAAAAGCGAGCAGATTCGTGAAACCAGACAAGAATACAGCCTAGTGTTAATAAAATCAGGGCGATTCCTCTCAGCATATCGACTACAGCAATGCGTCTTGCAATAGTCTCATTGTCTAGAGATAACAATGTGGTTGAACTGGACATAACAATGGTGTTTCATAATTGGTTGAAGCTGGAGGTTTCATTAATTATCTCCCTCTTTTACCTAATTCAATAGCTTCCAGATTAAAAATCTTTTTATTCTCAAGATCAAAACGTAAAATAGTACGAATTGAGTGAAAACCTTCCTGACCAGCTGCTCCCGGGTTCATATAGATGAAATTCCCAAATTGCTGATCCGGCATTACTCTTAATATATGGGAGTGTCCACAAATGAATATATTCGGCGGATTATCCTTCAAAAGCTTTAAAACTTTTGGATTGTATCTGGGAGGGTGTCCTCCGATATGTGTAATCCAAATATCTGAATTTTCGCAAACAAATCTTTGATTTTCAGGATATTTTTGGCGAATTTCTGGTGCATCTATATTTCCGTATACGGCCCTGACAGGCTTAAAGTTTTCAAGTTGGGTTATTACTTCTGGCTCACCTATATCTCCTGCATGCCATATTT
This sequence comes from Xanthocytophaga agilis, assembly GCF_030068605.1. Classification (NCBI taxonomy): domain Bacteria; kingdom Pseudomonadati; phylum Bacteroidota; class Cytophagia; order Cytophagales; family Rhodocytophagaceae; genus Xanthocytophaga; species Xanthocytophaga agilis. Next base: position 30,065 of record NZ_JASJOU010000027.1, on the reverse strand, counting down.
CATCGCAATGTTGGAAATAGTCAAAAACCTTTGAGTCCAAAAAGCTGTGTGTATCTGAAATCAATCCAATTTTCATGCAAAAACGTATTTCTGGTATCTTATAGTAAATCTTTTGTCTCAAATGTAAAGAGTTTAAAACAATCAACAGCAGAATGTTTTCATTTAACAAAAAACACTACCTATAAATATAAACTTAGCTCTTATGCGATTAGAACGAATTACTACTGTGATAAATACATTTCTGGGGATTTACTTTCTGAGTGTACCTGTATATGTGGGTGCCCAATCTTCTTTGTTGTTACAGGATGCTTTTCCTAAACTAAGCACCTTCACAAAACCTATTGAAATTACTCATGCTAACGATTTTTCAAATCGGTTGTTTGTGGTAGAACAGGCAGGTATTATTAAAGTATTTCCCAATGATAGCAATGTAACCAGTAGTCAAGTTGTTACCTTTCTGGATATACGTACCCGTATTACTTCCGGAGGGGAAATGGGATTATTAGGGATGGCATTTGATCCCAACTATCGTTACAATGGTTATTTGTATGTAAACTATACTCGTACAGATAAGGGGCAACTCCAGACCGTAATTTCTAGATTTCATGTAAATCCAAATGATCCGAATCTGGCAGATGTCACCAGTGAGAAACTATTATTGGTTTTTAATCAACCTTATTCAAATCATAATGGGGGAAAACTGGCATTTGGAAAGGATGGGTATTTATATATAGCTACAGGAGATGGAGGGAGTGGAGGTGATCCTCAAAATAACGGGCAAAATCTATCTACCGTATTGGGCAAGATATTGCGTATAGATGTAAACCAGATACCTGGAATTGACACATACTCCATACCATCTGATAATCCATTTGTTACCAGAGCTGGTGCCAGGCCGGAAATTTATGCATATGGGTTGCGTAACCCTTGGAAGTTTAGCTTTGATCCAGTTACAGGCTATTTGTGGGCAGGAGATGTCGGGCAAAATGCCCGCGAGGAGATTAACCTTATTACTAAAGGAGGAAATTATGGATGGCGATATCGGGAAGGAAAGGCTTGCTATAACCCTTCTGCCAACTGTCCAACACAAAGTCTGATAGATCCTATCTGGGATTATATACAATCATCTGGTACAGGTCGTTCGGTAACAGGAGGACTTGTATATAGAGGTAGTCTCTTGCCAGCATTATATGGTAAGTATATTTATGGAGATTTTGTAAGTGGCAATATGTGGACATTAACCTATGATACTACAAGCAAAAGAGCAACTAATGAGTTTTTGATGAAAATGAATGGTAATATTTCCGCCTTTGGTGAAGATCAGCATCATGAGTTATATATATGTAGCTATTCTTCGGGGCGTATCCAGAAATTAAAAGATGCATTAGTATTAGCAAATGAACCTGAACTAGCTACTCACATAGATGTATATCCTAATCCTTCTACTTCTCTAGTTCATATTAAACTTAAGTTAGCTCAGAGTGATCGTATTTCTCTGCGATTATACTCCATGCAAGGGAAACTTGTTTATTCTCTCCTTTCTAATGAAAAAGTAACAGCAGGTGAAACTGAACTTACTTTAGATACAAAATCACTCTCTGCAGGAACATATATTTACCAGTTAGAATCGAAGAAAATAAACCAGTCGGGAAGGATTCAGATAATCAAATAGTCCTGTCAAACATAATAATTTGAAGAAGCTGTAACCTGAATATTGATACTGTTGTATTTAAAAAGGTATTGAAAAGATTGGAAAAGTACAAACTATTTTAGCCTTTATCGTGTTATCGGATAAACACAGAGAATTTAGCACTACCAAGTATAGAGATTGGAAAAATTGTGATCTGAATAGTATTTATTTTGCCTGCTGTTGTCTTAGAGATAGAATCTGATAGTCTTATAGAAAGATGACAAACATAGGCTATTACTACTCAAAAGCACAAATTGTATCTTATTCAAATATATAAAGGACTTTAGTTTATTGATAAAATAGTGAAAGATCTGATTCTTTTTATTCAGAGCATGAAACTAAGAGGTTATATTATGTATAGCTTCAATTACTAATATGAAAAAAACAGCAAGCAGTGGTTATTTATGACAGGAAGGGTTTACTAACTAAAGGAATAGAGAGTAAGCCTGACTTTCTCGATAAAGTTTGAATGTGACCTTTCTTAAAGAGATGCTGGAAAAATTGTTAATCCTTGTAGCTTGAGAAAAGACGATTTAGGCAGAATAGTTACGTTAACGCTCCTTTAGAAAAAATAGTATATTATTTTATAAAAAAAGCATCTATATTCGTACATGTCATAAAGCTGGTACAGATTTTGTGATACAAAGTTAAACTTAACCAAGCTATTTTCTATTTTGATTTTTTAATACTATGAACTATGAGACGTTTACTATTACTTTTATTTATATTGAGTGTACAGGTAGGAGTGTTAAGCCATTCGTTTGGGCAAGTAATAGCCGTTAATTCTGTTAAAGAGAAAGATCCGACCTTTACAGTTAAAGCTAATTATCCAAATCCTTTTCAGGAACAGACTACTATTAGTTTTTATATATCACGTCCTCAAGTAGTAAAGATTACACTTTATAGCATTGTGGGAAGTAAAATCACGGGTATCATAGATGAGGCATTTGAGGCTGGAGAGCATGAGGTTGTCTTTAAGAGACCTGATAATTTGCCTGATGGTATTTACATTTATACTGTAGAAGCTGGTACATCAAGCCGTTCTATGCGTATGATTATTCGAAAATAGTCTATTTCTGTTGAATATATTACACAGAAGCGAAAGACCTGTTAGTCTTTCGCTTTTTTATTACCTACACTCTTTTTACAACGATGGATTTTTCTGAATAGTATCTGGCACGCTGGATTGTTTTTTTATGAGCTTTGCGTAAAACAGACAAAAATTGGTAAGTGGACATTCTGGACATTTAGGCTTTCTGGCCACACATATATATCTACCATGTAAAATAAGCCAATGATGCGATTTATAAACCAGGTCTGTAGGAATATATTTGACCAGTTCTTTTTCGACGGCTAGTGGTGTTGATGCTTTCGCACTTACCAAACCCAAACGTTTAGATACACGAAATACATGGGTATCTACTGCTAAAACTGGTTGATTGTAAACGATAGATGCGATTACATGGGCTGTCTTGCGCCCTACGCCTGGCAGACGTTGTAGATCTTCAACTGTTTCTGGTATTTCCCCTCCAAAATCCGAGATAATCATTTTCGCCATACCCAACAAATGTTTTGTCTTATTGTTGGGATAAGAGATGCTTTTGATGTATGGAAATAATTCGTCAAAATGACTATTAGCAAGTGCGAAGGCATTAGGAAAACGTTCAAATAAAGCGGGAGTAATCAGGTTGACTCGTTTGTCTGTACATTGTGCGCTAAGAATTACTGCAACAAGTAATTGATATGGATTGTCAAAGTTTAGCTCTGTTTGTGGATTTTCCGAATGCTCGCTGAAATAAGCTATAAAATGCTGATACCGTTCCTTCTTTGTCATGCTTATATATTTTTACAAATATCCATAAGCTGCAAAAGACGTACAAAAAAATGTAAGAAATATTCCTGCTATTTGTATGAATTTAATTAACAGATAGCCTTGCCGTATTTTTAGGAATTGTAATCGAAAATTGTGTACCTTTACCTGGTTCGCTTTCAACAAAGATCTTTCCGCCATTTTTCTCCACAAACTCTTTACAAAGTACTAACCCTAAGCCGGTACCTTTTTCATTGGCTGTACCTATTGTTGTAAAGCCAATTTGCAGATCGAATAGTTTTTTCAGATTATCTGGAGATATTCCAACCCCTGTATCTATTATCCTGACACCCAGGAGTTTATTGTCTTGGACATCAAAGGACTCAATAGTAATATTACCACCTCTGGGAGTGAATTTTACAGCATTGGATACAATATTTCGTATCACGAAGTCTAGCATATTGGCATCTGCAAATGCTATAGCTTCTGGATTAATTTTAGAGACAATACTTATGGATTTGTTGGCTGTTTCTTCAGTAACCAGGCTTACTGTCTGCTGAATAAGCTCTTGTAAAATAATTGATTGTGGATTAAACTGAATACTTCCCATCTGAGAACGGGACCATTGTAGCAGGTTATTCAGTAAATCTGTTAAGTTCTTAAGTGACTTCTGGGTACTTTTTGTGATAAACTCAATGTCTTCTTGAGTAAAGCTATCATCTGCATCTGATAATGCTGTAAGAAAAGAGCTAAAAGTGGCTAGTGGAGCTCGCAGATCATGAGCAATGATGGAAAAGAACTTATCTTTTGTTTCATTGGTTTTGCGAAGTTCTGCCTCTGATACAATGAGTTTATCATTTAGTGTTTTTAGTGCTTCATTTACTTTCCTTAATTGTCTGTTTTTATGAATGATAGTCTCATTCTGTACTTTTAACTGTCTGTTAGCCCGAAGATGTGAGATATAAAATGCAATAAGTGTAATAATCAGAAATGTGCCGGCAAGGATAATCGCAATCAGATAGTTCTGGACAGTTTTCTGTCTTTCTATCTCCAGATTTTTTAATTCATTCTCATGCTCAATATGTTGTTGATTCTCTTCCAATTCGAAACGGGTCTGGAGTTCTGCGATTTTGCGGAGACTGGCATCATTTTGAATAGAATCCTGCAACTGAGAGTACAACTGATAGTATTCCATAAAAGAATTGGCATTCTTCATTTGGAGATAACTGTCTGCCAGTGCTTTATATGTATCTCGTTTTAATAAGCGGGATTGACTGTTTTTTACCTTGCTTAGTGCTTGATAATGAAAGGAAAGTGCTGTCTTAAAATCCCCATTTAGTGCATTGAACTTGCCTATTTGATTCAGAATAGGGACCATTTCCAGATCATTCTTTAGATTATAATGAACCCGTAAGGCTGCTGTGTAATAGCGGTATGCTTTTGCCTTATCATGGAGTCCCTGATACGTATTACCCATATGAATATAGGTAGTAGCGGTTTGTTTTGCACTGTTGAGCTGTTCACTGATAGTAAGAGCTTCTCTGAAATATAATAATGATTCCTGAAAGCGATCCTGGCGTAAATATACCTTACCAATATTATCCAGTGCGAATGCAATGCCTCTTTGATTTCCTGTCTGGCGACTAATACGTAGAGATTCCAGGTAATTATGAAGGGCTTTACGCAGGCTACTTTGATTATAATAAAAATCACCTAAAGAGTTAAGTGACTTGGCAATTTCATTGGGATCATTTAATTCTTTTCGAATACGTAGAGATTGTAATGCATATTCTAACGCTTTCTCCGGGACTCCCTGATTCGCATATATATAACTAATGGTATTCTGTGTGTTGGCAATAGCACGCAGGTTATAAAGCTTTTTGTGAAGGGGCAATGTTTGATGCAAATAGTGAAGTGCTTTCTGGTAGTCTCCTTTAAAATAATAAACTACACCAATCTTTGTTAATGAAGTCGCTATAATTTCTGTTTCGGAGATAGTATAGCCAATCTTTAATGCTTGCTGAAATTGTTCATTGGCCTTATCATACTCACCATTATTCAAATAATACTCTCCAATATTATTGAAAGCTTTGGCTTGACCTTGTATATAGTTGGCTGTCTGAGCATGGGTTAAGGCAAGCTGTCCATATTTTAAGGCTTGCAAAGGAATACGAACAGAATAAACTTCTGCGAGATGGTTGAGAAAATTTACTTTCTCAACATCTGGCAATTTTTGTAAATGGGCTTCTAGTGTGTCTTCTCCCTGTGCTTTGGATTGAGCACTGACAAGACAAGCAATAAGGTATATGATTAAAAACTTTATTAATTTTGTCATTAAATCAAGAAATAACTTTCACATCAGCAAAGCAGATGTGCAGTTCAATTCTAAACATTTTTTGTACAGCTGGCTTTTTTTGTTATTTATCTCCCTAATCTATAGAAAGTAACCGACTTTTTATGAAAGAGTTATTGCTAAGAGAGTTCTTGTACTTTTTATATAATGCTGGATGCTAAACTAGTAGAATTATAGCTGTAATAAAAGAAAAAAGGTTAGATCGGAGTACATTCTGATCTAACCTTTCTAATGCTTCTATATAAAATTATACTTGACAAGCTGTATAATTACGGGAAAACTCCAGAATTTTATTTACGGTTTTATCAGATGGTTCTGCAAGAGCTAGTTGGTTAAGCATCTCCTGAGCCTGTTGTAACTCTTTGTATAATGCATTAAATTCTTTGTCTGTTGAGATGAGTGCTGCTATACATTGTTTTTCTGTTTCAGGTAAGTCTTCATATATATACCTGATAATGTCGTTAGAAGTAAAAGTTTTGGTCATAATTATTTTTTAAGTTTCTAAAGTGAGAGGATAGAAGAGTAAAAGGAAGATATTTGTTAGAATAACGCGTGATACATTCTTAAAATTGTATATACGATATATTAAAAAAAAGTAAAAGGCTACCTTGGCTTTTATTTAGCCAGATAGCCTTTTTATAAAATTCGTATTATTTCTAAAACTACTAGTCTTAACTTAGACAGCTTCTAGTTTGATACGTATCTATTCTGATCTGTTGTTGTCATCTGTTTTCTCAGATTAATCAATGCATAACGCATACGACCTAGTGCAGTATTAATACTTACTCCTGTAGCATCTGCTATCTCCTGAAAGCTCATATCATTATAATGACGCATAATCAGGACTTCTTTTTGTACGCTAGGGAGGTTATCAATCATATCCCGCAATCGATTATAAGTTTCCTGACGAATCTGAATCGATTCTGCTGAATCCTCAGAGAATTCAAGTGTATCAAACACATTACTGCCATCCTCCATTACTATAGTTGGATAACGCTTCTCCCGACGGAAATAATCGATAGCAAGATTGTGCGCTATACGCAAAAGCCAAGGTAAGAATTTACCCTCTTCATTATAGCGACCTGATTTAATTGTAGTTACTGCTTTGATAAAGGTATCCTGTAATAGATCTTCAGCTGTGTAAGAATCTTTAACAATTAGATAAATTGCAGTATAGACCTTTGATTTATAACGTTTGACAAGGAGTTCAAAGGCTTTCTCATTGCCATTTTTGTAAAGAGTGACAAGAACGCTGTCGTTCAACAAACTTTGGTTCATATAGCGAAACATTTAGGACGTTTGCGTATAAGTCTACCATAGACAGCGGAATGTGGGTTTTAGTGAGAGATTTTTTTTAAATTGGAATTAATCAAAAGTACATAGTGGATACGTATTTTGCAAGCTGTTTATCGAACTGAGTAATATTTTTTTTCTTTTTGTATAAAAAAAAAGAAAATGAACCTGTTGTCAGTGAAAATGTTGAAAATCTGTGTGTCTACTAAACTTTTTTGTGTAAAATCAGCTTTCATTATAATACCCTGATACTATTTTTGAAAAGTATAAATATAAGCTAAGGCTATATTTATGAACCTGTCAGCGTTTGATCGGTTCTTTATAAATGTAAGTGTTTGACTATGAGTAATAAATCTATGGTTTCCAAAGCAACAACCTTGCCAGGTATAAGTGATCTTGATCCAAGAGAATACATAATTATTAAGGGTGCACGTGTTAACAATCTTAAAAATCTTAGTGTTGCTATTCCTCGGAATAAGTTGGTTGTCATTACTGGCTTATCTGGTTCTGGTAAATCCTCTCTGGCATTTGATACGTTGTTTGCCGAAGGTCAACGGATGTATGTGGAAAGTCTGGGAAGTTATGCCCGCCAGTTTTTAGGAAGAATGGAAAAACCCGAGGTCGAATATATAAAAGGTGTTTCTCCTGCTATTGCTATTGAGCAGAAAGTTAACACCCGCAATCCACGTTCTACAGTAGGTACCACCACAGAAATTTATGATTATTTAAAATTATTGTTTTCACGAATTGGGAAAACTTATTCTCCTGTTTCAGGTCAGGAGGTACGCCGGGATACTGTTACAGATGTAATAGATTATCTGTACAGTTTTGAAGATGGGCAACGATTTCTTGTATTAGCTCCGCTGAAACCTCATACTGAACGTAAATTACTGGATGAGTTGAATATATTATTGCAAAAAGGATTTACACGTATTCAATGGAATGATGAACTTCTTTTTATTGAGGAGATTATTAGTGATACAAAACGGTTAAGTGAAATTGATAAGAAAGTAAAACAAAAACATTCACAAGTATTTATATTGATAGATCGGAACAGTGTTCGACATAATGATGAAGATAATGAGTTCCGTATATCAGATTCTATACAAACTGCTTTCTTTGAAGGTGATGGTGAGTGTATGGTGCAGGTTGTTGATAAGGAAAGTAAACTATTCTCTGATCGTTTTGAATTGGATGGTATTACCTTTGAAGAGCCAAGCGTTAACTTCTTTAGTTTTAATAACCCATATGGAGCCTGTCGCACCTGTGAAGGGTTTGGTACTGTGCTTGGCCTTGATCCGGATCTGATCATTCCAGATAAGACACTTTCTGTGTATGAAGGGGCTATTGCTCCATGGCGTACAGAAAAAATGAGTGAGTGGTTGACTCCCCTTATTAAAAATGGAATACGTTTTGATTTTCCTATTCATCGTCCGTATGAAGATCTCTCGGAAGAGCAAAAGACATTATTATGGAAAGGAAATGAATATTTTAAAGGGATTGATGAGTTTTTTCGCTATGTAGAAGGAGAAACCTATAAAATTCAATATAGAGTTTTGCTATCCAGGTATCGTGGAAGGACTGTGTGTCCCGACTGTCGTGGAAGCCGTATCCGGAAAGATGCAGGCTATGTAAAGATTGGCGGAAAGTCTATTATTGATCTGGTATTAATGCCCGTTACACAGGTTACAAGATTTTTTGATGAAACCGAATTGAGTGAGTATGAACAAAAAGTGTCCGGACGTATTATTACGGAGATACGTAATCGTCTGAGCTATCTGGATAAAGTGGGTTTGGGGTACCTTACTATGAATCGAATCTCTTCTACTTTGTCAGGTGGAGAATATCAGCGGATTAAACTGGCAACATCATTAGGTAGTGCGTTAGTTGGTTCTATGTATATTCTGGATGAGCCTAGTATTGGACTGCATCCACGAGATACACAAAAGCTGATAAGTGTACTAAAAATGCTTCGGGACCTAGGAAATACTGTGATTGTAGTAGAACATGAAGAAGAGGTGTTACGAGCTGCTGATCAGATTATTGATATAGGGCCTGATGCAGGTGCACATGGTGGTGAACTAATCTTTCAGGGTAGTCTGGAAGATGTAGACTCCGCAGATACGTACACAACACGTTATTTGAATGGAACAGATGAAGTGCCTGTACCTAAACGTCGCCGTCAGTGGACAGATGCCATTGAAATTAAAGGGGCAAGAGAAAATAATCTCAAAAATGTCAATGTAAAAATTCCTCTGGGGATATTAACGGCTATTACAGGTGTAAGTGGTTCCGGAAAATCAACATTGGTAAAAAAGATAGTATATCCGGCTTTGGCAAAACATCTTGGCCTACATAATGAAGAATCTGCCAGGTATGAGTCAATTAGTGGTAGCTTGTCTCTATTAACTGCAGTTGAATTTGTAGATCAGAACCCCATAGGAAAGTCATCACGATCCAATCCTGTTACTTACATTAAAGCGTATGACCATATTCGTCAGCTAATGGCTGACCAATCTTTAGCCAAAACCCGTGGGTATACAGCAGGACACTTTTCCTTTAATATAGATGGAGGACGATGTGAGGCATGTCAGGGAGAGGGACATGTAACTATTGAGATGCAATTTATGGCAGATATTCACCTGACCTGCGAGAGTTGTCATGGTAAACGTTTTAAGCAGGAAGTGCTGGAAGTGACATATAAGGATAAGAATATTGCTGATATACTGGATATGACTGTTGATGAAGCTGTTGAGTTCTTTCAAGGTGTTCCGAAAGTTGCGGATAGATTAAAGCCTTTACAAGACGTTGGTTTGGGATATGTACGTTTAGGACAATCATCAGATACACTTTCCGGAGGGGAGGCACAACGGGTAAAACTAGCTTCTTTCCTTGGAAAGGGAAATGCACACCAAGGAAAAACATTGTTCATTTTTGATGAACCTACTACAGGGTTACATTTTCACGATATCAAAAAGTTATTGAATGCAATTAATGCTTTGGTAGAACAAGGTGATAGTGTTGTTCTGATAGAACATAATACTGAGATAATAAAATCTGCAGACTGGGTAATAGATCTGGGGCCAGAAGGAGGAGATAAAGGTGGTTATCTGGTTTTTGAAGGTGTTCCTGAGGAGTTGATTAGGGAAGAAAAAAGTTATACAGGACAGTTTCTTAGAGGGAAATTATAGCATTTTCTGATAGTAGTTTTTGAAAGACTTTGGTGTGTAAACATCAAAGTCTTTTTATTTGTATAAACTCTGCTAAAAATAGGAACATACAATAGTATAAGAAGCATGTAATATCTTTGCTGAATAAGCAAAAAACGCAAATAAAACTAAAGTATTTCTAATGCGTATAAAGGAGATAATTGTACCTGTGACAATAATTTTTGCAGTAAAGCGTTGTTTTTAATAAATTTGTTTGTAAAATTACAACGTAAGTTAAGAAAGTCTTTTGCATATTTTTCAAAGCGATTTCTGCTTGCTCTTCTTTAATGCTAGAAACCATTTATAAACTATTCTTTTCGTCGTCCGAAACGACAAGGAATGCTTCGTTAACCGTTCGAAACTTTATACTTGTAAGCCAATTATTCTATCACTTGCTGGGCCTTGTGATATTTGGTACCTTATTGCGCGAAGTAAACTTTCCCAAGAATATTTACATAATTGTTTTATTACTGGCTTACCTGGGAGCTTATACGCTTGTATTTCGTATTAACAAACAGGATAAAACAGAGACTGCAAAATATATTTTCTATATTATTACGAATATTTTCTTATTTGTTTTTTCCTCTGCTCTGGGTAATAAAGCAGGTATCTACTTATTATATTTTCCTCTGATTACCAGTACTCTGGTAATTTATGGCTTTCATGATAAGGAAAAAATTATATTAATGACTGCCTTGTCATTTGCTTTTTTAGGACTTCTGGATTTTACAGAACACCGATTATGGCTATTCCCTATTTCTGCTGAAACCCAACATTCATTCTATGCAGCAAATTTTATTCTTTCAGTAGGGGTTATCGGATTCTGTATCATTTACCTGATTAGTGTATTGTATCATACAGAAACACGTTTAAGGGAATCGGAAAGCAATCTAAGTAGCATACTGGCTTCGTTAAATGAGGTAGTATGGGCTGCTACTTTGCCAGATGGAGACATTCTTTATATCAATGCTGCTGCAGAGCATGTATTTGCCTTTTCACAGCCAAGTTTCTATGAAAACAGAAATTATTGGTCTCATATAGTATTGCCTGACGATCGGTCTGATTATGAGGCTTTTGAAGCTGAAGTTCATAAGAAAGGATCTGATGAAATAGAATATAGAGTAGTTCGTAAAAATGGAGAGCTCAGATGGTTGCGTGACCGCTGCAAAATAGTATGGGATGAAGATGGAAAACCTTTGCGAATGGAAGGAATTACCACAGATATCACAGAACATAAGCTTGCGGAGGAAAAAGTAAAACAACAGAATGAACAGTTACGGGGAATTCTGGAAAGTACTCAGAGTAGTATTTTTGCATTGGATACAGATTATAACTATCTCATCTATAACTCTACACATAAGGAGTTGATGCAAAAAGCATACGGTGCAAAAGTAACCAAAGGTGTAAATGTAATTGAAGATCATTTACTAGGTTTGGATACAGATAAAATAGTAAATCACCTACAACAGGCTTTTCAGGGAAAACAGTTTATGGTGGTGGAAGAGCTGGGAGAATCTAATCTGCATCGTACATGGTATGAAACTGTTTATAACCCTATTCAGAATGAGTTTGGCAAAGTAACAGGGGTTGCTGTGTTTTCTAGAGATATTACAGAACGGAAACGAGCTGAAAATGAGTTAATACGTACAAATTTTGAACTGGATACCTTTGTATATAGGGCTTCTCATGATATGAGAGCTCCTTTGAGGTCTGTATTGGGTCTGGTAAATCTTATCAAAATTGAAACAGACGAAAAACAAAAAACGGAATATCTGAAGCTGATTGAGAAAAGCGTAGACCGCCTGGATGCATTTTTCTCTGATATATTGAGTTTTTCACGTAATAGCAGATTGGATATTGTAAAAGAGCAGGTTGATTTTAATAAGCTTACTAAAGAGTGCTGGAGCAGTCTGCAATACCTGGAAAATGCGTCTGAAATTAGATTGATAAAAGATATACGTGTACCAGAGCCTTTTTATTCAGATTCTTCTCGAATTGAAATTATACTGCTAAATCTGTTTTCCAATGCTATTAAGTATCAGAAAGCATGTGCTGGTGCCAGAGTTCGAATATCTATTAAGGCAGATAATAGAATTGCTAAAATTGTAGTTGAAGATAATGGGAAGGGTATAGAGGAACAATACATAGACAAAATATTTGATATGTTTTTCCGGGCTTCTCTCGGAACGCATGGGTCCGGATTGGGCTTGTATATAACTAAACAGGTTGTAGAAAAACTAGGTGGTAGCATTAATGTTCAGTCTGAACACGGTGTAGGAACTCAGTTTGTCATTACTATTCCCAGTTATGTTCCTACTCCTGTTGAAATAATGACTCCCCAGAATTAAAAAATATAAATCAGATAGCCCCTGTTCTTATAAACCTAGTATCTTTGGCAGTAAAGTATCTTACTCAACTAGAATATGAGAGTAAGAGCTTCATTGATAAATGATAATACTTAGTCTATATCTTCGTTGTATGTCTGGTGCTTCGGGGAGATAAATAATAATATGGGATTATTAGATCAACAATTTGAATCGGGTGGCGTGATTGTCACCAAAGTAGATGATTTATTAAACTGGGCTCGTTTATCCTCATTATGGCCTATGGGATTTGGTTTGGCTTGTTGTGCTATTGAGATGATGGGATCATTTGCTTCCGGATATGATCTCGATCGTCTGGGATTATTCCCTCGTCCTTCTCCTCGCCAATCTGATGTAATGATTATCTCCGGGACAGTTACATTTAAGATGGCTGATCGCATTCGTCGGTTATATGAGCAGATGCCTGAACCCCGTTATGTTATCTCAATGGGTAGCTGTTCAAATTGTGGTGGTCCTTACTGGCAACATGGTTATCATGTGGTGAAAGGAGTAGATCGGATTATTCCAGTAGATGTATATGTACCGGGTTGTCCGCCAAGACCCGAAGCACTGATTGGAGGTATTCTGAAATTGCAGGAAAAGATTCGGAAAGAATCATTAATCGCACCTCATAAGTTATTGCAGATGCTGGAAGAGGATAAGGAGAAAGAATCTCAGTCACTAATTACTTCACAGAACAGTTAAATGACGTTTTCTGAACTTAAAGATTTACTGATTCAACAGTTTGGAGAAACAGTAATTGTTGCTGAGAATATACAAACTCTACAGTCCAGCATTACAGTCCCTGTTGAACGTATTGCAGATATCTGTCAATTTTTATATGGGCATTCTCAAACATACTTCGATTTTTTAGAATGTCTTACTGCTTTGGATAACGGGCCGGATTTAGGGACAATGGAGATAATTTACCATTTGTATTCTATTCCCTATGAGCATTCATTAGTGGTAAAGATCCTGTTTTCCCGCACTAACAAAGATGCTTTGCCTAAAGTGCCAACAGTTAGTCATATATGGCGCACTGCCAACTGGCATGAAAGAGAAGCATTTGATCTTATGGGGATACAGTTTGTCGGACATCCGGATTTGCGTCGTATTCTATTACCTGCTGATTGGGAAGGTTTTCCTTTAAGAAAGGATTACACTGAACAGGAAACCTATCATGGGATTAAAGTAAAGTATTAAAAGTGGTGCAACTTATCTGTTGTTTTCCCGTTTGAAGAATGGTATAACACAACTTCCGTTTTTCATGAAAAAAGTTCTTTTTTCTGTCATTTTTGCTGCCTTATCTATTGCAGTACATGCACAGACATTTCCTACCCTTAAAGGAACAACTCTGGATGACAAATCAATCATTCTTCCACAAGCAGTAGCTGGGAAATATTCCATTCTGATACTTACCTATTCAGCCAAAGCATCAGAACAAATAGCACCTTGGTTTGATAATCTGTATGATTATTTTATTATGGACCCTGATTATGATATGAATCTGTATGTGGTTCCTATGATTACGGGAGCAAAATCCTTAATTGCAGGAAAAATTGAGAAACAGTTAAAGAAAAGTGTACAGCAGGGGTATCAGAAACACTTCGTTCTGTATCAGGGTGATATTGAGGATTACAAGAAAACTCTACGACTTGATAATAAAGACGTACCTTATGTATTTCTATTGGATAAGAGTGGTAAGATTGTTTATCAGGCTGCCGGACAATATTCAGATGCTTATCTTGATAAAATAGAAGATAAGCTGCCGGAATAAGTTGTGGCTTTCTTCTTAGAGTTATGAATCTGAGTCATTCCAAATCTTCTCTATTAAGACGTCACTTCTTAATAGAGAAGATTTTTTTGTTTGCGCATAGTTTACAGCAACAACTTTTTCGCATGCAAAGTTGTTGGTCTGTTCCATGCACAGCTTGCATTTTTTACATCATTTTTTATTTTGATCACTTTCTCCGGGACCCATAATTCACCACAAGTAGTTGGCTATTGTGAATTATGGGTATTAATCTCTCTTACCACGAATTTGGCGCAAGAGTATGGTGTGCCGTAAATCCAGTCTATGTGGCTCATGCAGACTAGTCTCTATCTATAATTCGGAATGAATCATGTTTTTTATTAAAAACATAATCCTATACATTTGTATGGATAGATAACAAAGAATTCAATTCCTGATTTAAGGTGAGTCAAACCATTCAACATATAGTCAAATCTGATAATCTACTTATTTCTGAACCCAATAAGTTTCAGGCAGAACAGCTTCGTTCTGAAGAGATGATTATCAATGTAGGGCCTCAGCATCCCTCAACGCATGGTGTTCTTCGACTGGAAGTAATCAGTGATGGAGAGACCATTGTAGACGTAGTCCCACACTTAGGCTATTTGCACAGATGCTTTGAAAAACATGCAGAATCTTTACCCTATAATCAGACCATTCCATTTGTAGACCGGATGGATTACATGGCTGCAATGAATAGTGAACATGTATGGGTTATGGGAGTGGAAAGAATGTTGGGTATAGATAAGGATATTCCTAAACGAGTAGAATATATAAGAGTATTGGTGGCTGAGCTTAATCGCATTGCCTCTCACTTTGTGGCGATAGGTACTTATGCACTTGATATTGGTGCTTATACTCCTTTTTTATGGTTAATGAGAGATCGGGAACATATTCAGCGATTGCTTGAGTGGATATGTGGCGCCCGGATGTTATACAATTATATATGGATAGGAGGGCTATACTATGATCTGCCTGTGGGTTTTGAAGATCGTTGCCGCGATTTTATAAAATATCTGAAACCCAAATTACTTGAACTTCAGCAATTGGTAATTGATAATAAAATATTTGTGCAGCGCACTGCAAATGTTGGTGTTTTACCATTGGCAGTAGCCGTGAACTATGGCTGTACCGGTCCTGTATTGCGTGGCTCAGGGTTACGATGGGATTTAAGACGAGTAGATAACTATTCTGTATATCCGGAACTGGATTTTGAAATACCTGTTGGAAAAGGGGAGATGGGGATATTGGGTGACTGTTGGGATCGTAATAATGTGAGAGTATTGGAATGTTATGAGTCACTGAAAATTGTAGAACAATGCCTGGAGCAGTTGCAAGGGAAGTATGTGCGAACCCGCGAATTTGATCCGCAAGCATTAGTGCCTAAAAAGATCCGACCCAAATCTATGGAGTTTTATATAAGAGGAGAGAGTGCAAAAGGAGAACTCGGATTTTTCTTTAAAACAGATCCTGCTGGAAAAAGCGATACTCCTTTTAGAGTGAAAGCTAGAGCCTGTAGCTTTCATAACCTTTCCGTTTTACCTGAAATATCCCGTGGAGCATTGCTGGCAGATTTAATAGCTGTAATTGGTTCTCTGGATCTGGTAATGGGTGAAGTAGATCGTTAGTTGTAAACTGTATCCTTCTGCAAGACTATTGCTTCACAATAGAAAAAACGCGAATTTTGTCAGATAACCGAATTCCCTATATGAACCACCTGTTTTATAAATTTCTCGTTTTTACCATTTTAGTTACACCTTTGGTTGTTTTTGGACAAACTGCAGATTCTGCATCTGCTGCTCAGGAAGCTCGGATTTGGGCGGATGTCCGTAAACCTTATTTCAAAGCAACAGTTGATGATTCACTATTTGTCGTAAATAATAGTAATTTTCCTTTTCACTATGACTATTATACACGTGCCGAGCTAGCTGGATTTATGGAACAAATGTTCTTTAATGCAAGGATTGGTGACATTGTTGGCCCTTTGTTTTTAGATGGATATGCGATTTTATATAAAGTAATTGAGTTTGATAGTACCTATCGGATGAAAGCAAGTCAGATCTTCCTAAAACCTGAAGGGAACACTGCAAAAGACACTGCAAACGCTGTTAAGAAGGCTAATAAGATAGTGAAAGAAATTACAAAAGGATTAGATTTCGCAGAAGCAGCTAAAAAATATGGGGCAGATGAAGCTTCCAAAAAAGGTGGTGACATTGGTTGGTTTGGGGAAGGTTTGATGGTTAAAGAAATTGAAACCCCAGTTCTTAATGGCAAAAAAGGGGATATATTTGTTGCCAAGACCCCTTTTGGAATACATATTGTTAAAATTACAGATGATAAAGTAAAGGAACCTCATGGTCGGATCAAGGTAATACCCCTAATGAAAAGAATCGGAGAGCCTTGAGATAACACAGCAAACATTAAGATTCCATTAAAACTCAGGAACTTTATACCAAATAAAGTGGGTTCTCGTTTGTATAATA
Source organism: Xanthocytophaga agilis (assembly GCF_030068605.1). NCBI lineage: Bacteria > Pseudomonadati > Bacteroidota > Cytophagia > Cytophagales > Rhodocytophagaceae > Xanthocytophaga > Xanthocytophaga agilis. The sequence continues at coordinate 13,072 of NZ_JASJOU010000027.1, read as the reverse complement.
ATAATGATTTCCCCAGATTCTTTTCTTTCTGTAGTATAATAGTAAGTTTCTATTGTCTCATATATGAAAAAAAAGATAGATAGAAGTCCGATTGATAACAAATTACGTATATTTGCATTATTACCTTAAAAACTCTCATTATGGAACTCTCAGCCATTTTTGCATTTCTGGGTAACTTAGGCGGTCCCGAAATATTTCTGATTGTATTGTTTGTATTGATTTTCTTTGGAGCAAAGAAAATTCCTGAACTGGCGCGGGGCTTAGGTAAAGGGATTAAGGAATTCAAAGATGCAACTCGTGAAGTGCAAAACGAAATCGAAGACAGCGTAAAAGACGAACCTAAGAAAGCTATTAAATAATTTCTTAATACAGTTTTATAGCCACATAAAGAGAGATGGTATTGAAATCGTTTCTCTGTATGTGGTTTTTCTTTTGTATAAGGTTCGTGATTTTACCAGATAAACCTTCTTTCCTAGCTGGTTAGAAATCTTTCATATGTTCTAGGTTGTGTTATCTCGGTGATTCTACCTACATTTGACACATATTTTTTAACAAGCCCCTTATTTGCTGTTTTGAAAAGATACAACACACTACAGGAAATCTCATCGGATATCAAGTCTGGCATTGTTACCTGTCGGCAATTAGTAGAATATTATCTTCTGAATATTGAAAAGCAAAAACATTTAAACGCTTTTGTGGAAGTATATACTAATGAAGCTCTTTTACGTGCAGATGAAATCGATGCGAAGATTTCAGCGGGAAAGGCTGGAAGGCTAGCTGGAATGGTGGTGGGTTTGAAAGATGTGTTATGTTATACAGGACATAGAGTACAGGCTGGTAGTAATATTCTCGAAGGCTTTGTATCTCCTTATACAGCTACTGCTGTGCAACGTTTGCTTGACGAAGATGCAATAATCATTGGTCGTCAGAACTGTGATGAATTTGCTATGGGTTCATCTAACGAAAGCTCTGCTTTTGGGCCTGTATTGAATGCGGCTGATCCTACACGAGTGCCTGGAGGTTCATCCGGAGGGTCGGCTGTGGCTGTGCAAGCAGATATGTGTTTAGCATCACTGGGGTCTGATACAGGCGGGTCTGTAAGACAACCCGCTGCATTTTGTGGAATAGTGGGAGTAAAGCCGACGTATGGCCGGATTTCAAGATATGGACTTATTGCTTACGCATCTTCATTTGATTGCATTGGTACCTTTACCAGAAGCGTAGAGGATGCTGCCTTATTACTGGAGATTATGAGTGGGAAAGATGAGTGGGATAGTACTTCTTCGCAAACACCAGTTAACACATATTCCCAACAAAAAGAAACCCGTCAAAAATACAAGATTGCTTACATCCGTGAAACCATTGAAAACGATGCAATCGCACCTGAAATCCGTGAAACAATACTTAAAACACTTTCATGGTTAAAAGATAACGGGCACGAAATAGAAGCGATAGATTTTCCTTTACTTGAATATATTTTACCCACCTATTATATTCTTACTACAGCAGAAGCAAGTTCTAACTTGTCCAGATTTGATGGTGTAAGATATGGATATAGAACTAAAGATGCGGATTCGCTGGATAATTTGTACAAAAAGACTCGCTCAGAAGGATTTGGAGAAGAAGTGAAACGTCGTATCTTGTTAGGTACATTTGTTCTGAGCGCTAATTATTATGATGCTTATTATACAAAAGCACAACGTGTCAGAAGATTGATTCAGGAAAAAACGAAGGAGCTATTTGCTGAACATGACTTTATTTTATCTCCTGTAGCACCAACTACAGCATTTAAACTAGGAGAAAATACCTCAGATCCATTAGAAATGTATTTAGCTGATATTTTTTCTGTGCAGGCAAATGTGGTAGGTATTCCTGGCATTTCTATTCCAACAGGTGTTGACTCACAAGGTTTACCAATTGGGATTCAGATTATGAGTGACTTTTTTGAGGAAGATGAGCTTTTGACATTTGCACATTATTTGCAAAAGGAAGCTTTTTAAGCAGAAAAGTGAGAATAATAAGAGTTGTGTAAATAGTGTATTTGGTAGAAAAATGATTGTTTGATTTTTTTTAGAGAGTGAATATAAAATGCCATTAAGGTAAATTTTACTATCTTTTTTACTTGAGCAGGGTTCTATAAAAATAGCATTTTTGCTGTATAAAGTACATCAGATCTTAACAATTAGGTAATATTTTGTAGTTTTACCGTGTTTAAGGATTTGTTCTAACCTACTAAACCTTGTCTGATATGAATCAGAAACTGACGCAGCGTATGCGCCACGTGATATGGCTTTTTGTTTTTTCTCCTTTCTTTATTCTGACTATTGCTCAGGCTCAAGAAACTCAGGATATTCCCTTACCTCCTCCTTTACCTATTGACGTTCCTCCAATTGTTCTCGATGAAGAAGATTCTGTTCGTATACAACCTGTTCAGGATACTACCTTTGAGTTTCCGGAAGAACTGATTAAAGAACGGTTAACCCAGATCGAATCTGATATACCTCTCCATTATAATAAGGATATTAAGGCGTTCATGGAATTATTTACTATGCGCAAGAGGGATTATGTTCGACGTGTATTAACTCAACAGTCTTTCTATTTCCCCATTTTTGAAACAGAGCTAAAAAAGAATGGTATGCCTACAGAGCTTAAATATTTATCTGTAGTAGAATCTGCCTTAAATCCTAAAGCTGTTTCTCGTGCTGGTGCTGTTGGATTGTGGCAATTTATGCCGTATACTGGTAAAGAGAGTGGGTTGTATCAGGATGCTTATATTGATGAGCGTATGGATATCTATAAATCTACCCGTGCAGCATGTGCTTATCTGAAAATGTTATATGGAATGTTTTCGGATTGGGAACTGGCAATGGCTGCTTATAATTGTGGCCCAGGTGCTGTTCGTAAAGCTATCCGCCGCGCAGGGAACAAAACTAGCTTCTGGGAGATTTATCCTTTTCTTCCTAAAGAAACACGATCCTATGTACCAATCTATGTTGCTACTACCTATGTAATGCAGTTTCATCAGGATTATTTATTCTCAGTTGCAGAACCTAGACCTTATATAGAATCTGATACTGTTCATATTACACAGCCTGTAGATCTTGAGTTGTTGGCAAATGAGTTGAATATTAGTATGACTGAAGTGCTTGCATTCAATCCTCATCTGAAAAAGAGTGTAATTCCTGCTTATATGAAGAATTACCCATTGCGATTACCTATGGAAAAGCTAGCGGTTTTACGGGAATATAAAGCAGATATGTTTTTAGCCGCAGCACCTAAGAAGCCACTACCAGAGCCTTCGTTTACACCTGCAGTTATGGCTGCTAGTATGAATAAACGTTCCAGTATACCTAATACTGCTGCTGTTGCCGGGCGTAAGAAGGTAACTCATACAGTTGAGTCAGGAGATGTACTAGGTCGTATAGCAGAATTGTATAATGTTGGTGTGAGTGAATTAAAACGTTGGAATAATTTACGTAATAACACAATACAGGCAGGGCAGAAATTAGCTGTTTGGGTACAGTCTCATACATGGAAGCAAACAAATAAAGCAGAAGGTGATCATGAAGTGACTGCTGGCGCTAATGTGAAAAAAGGTGTTTATGAAGTGCAGGCAGGAGATACACTCTGGAGTATTTCTAAAAATCAAGGTGTTAAAGTTGATATCATTAAGAAATTAAACAAGTTGAAAGGGAATGACTTAAAGCCTGGACAGAAACTCATTATGGGATAAGATTACTTATTCGTTATAACACAAAAAAGCTCATTTGTTTGAACAAATGAGCTTTTTTGTGTTATAACATAGTTGTAGTAGTTATGCAGCATATTGCTTATTAAGTTCTTCCTGAACCATTTGTTTTAATAGCTTTTTATACCGCATTTTAGTGGTTTTTACAACGTCTTCGCTATTGTAACCAAGTATTTTAGTAATCTCTCTGAGACTTTTCTTCTCATAATAGAATAGCTGGATAATAGTTTGGCCCTTTGATGATAGCTTTTGAACAGTCTCATTAATTACATCTATTGTTTCTTCAAACCAATCATTATGAGGGTCTGAAGATGAAATAGTATCTGCTAGTGTGTCTAATTCTGAAAAAGTACCAATATGACTTTTTTGTTTCGTTCTTTTCTTTAAGTAAACATATATAAGGTTTTTGGCAATCCCGTAAAAGTAAGTTTTTACCGTAGATCGTAATTCTTGCAGCTTTCCTTTTTGATAATTCTCAAAAAGAACAATTACTGCATCCTGATAAATGTCAATAGCCTCTTCCGGTGATAGACTGTAGTGTTTGTATGCCCATTTTAAAAATTCAACCCGATGAGTAATGTAAAACTGATCTAAAAAGCACAGTTCATCAGACGTTTGCTTCTCTGATGTACAATTTTCAGTATTGATAGGTGAAACCGAGCGATGCATAGGAATAGTTGTATAGTTATAGTATATGTTGCGAGAAGTTAATTATGAAATCAGATTCTGCTGAGAAATTGGCTTGTCAGTTACATATGTAATTTTTATCAAAGATTCACCTTATTTATTCATTAGTAAATACCCAATAATAAGGTTTTTATCTACCTACTTTTGGGGATATTTTGTCTACCTATTTTCGGGGAGAGATAGTTTAGGTAAGAAATATGAGGAGAAAGAAAAGATAAAACCTGGAAATACTGTCAGATGAATGCCGTATTTCCAGGTTAAAGAGAATAAGATAAAAGATGGATTTTAATCAGATTAAACCGTTCTGGACAGCATATTTAATGAGAGAGTAGGAATTTTTTAGCCCTAATTTTTTCAACATATTCTTTTTGTGCGTCTCAACTGTATCTGGACTTATATAAAGTTTCTGGGCTATTTCAGGAGCTGTAAATTCCTGAGCTAATAACTTTAGCACATCTAATTCCCGATGTGTTAACTTTACTCTTTGTTCTGATTGGTTTGTCTGAGGCATATACTCATAAGCCAGATGAAGCATTACAGCTTCACTGAAGTACTTCTTACCTTCTGCTGCACTATAAATTGCCTTTTGGAGTTCTTCTTTGCTCGAGTCTTTGAGTATATAAGCTGATACATTTGCTCGTAGAGCTTCCTTTACATATTCAGGGTTTACATTCATACTGACTAGTACCACTTTTACTTTAGGATAGGTGATACTAATACGTTGGGCAGTACTTAATCCATCCGAAACAGGCATATTTATGTCCATCACAACGACATCACAGGTATGTTTCTGTAATAGCTGAATTACCTGTTCACCATTATTGGCTGTCGCTGCAATAGTTACATTTTCAATCTGCGTCAGAATTGCCGCAATACCATCTAAAAAAAGACGGTGATCGTCTGCGATAATAATTTTTATCATAAAACTTAAATCTGTGCAAAGGTTGCCAGATTTTTACTCTTTACATAGTAGTAGAGAGTAAAATATATAGACCTGAATATAGTATTTTGGTGTTGAGATGCCAATCAGTTAATTCGAACGCTTGCTCAAAGATCCGTGTGATTTTCTATATTCTACCCATGATGGGTAACGGCTTTATAAGTGAAACAAGAATTTTGAATTTAAATTATTCAGAAATATACTAAAGATTAATGGAATACGTATATTAAATAAGTTGATATTCAAATAGTTGTTGTTTGTTTAAGTAGGCTCTATATTTATATATTTACGATCTGAATAAAAAATACACACTTTGTCATTCAAGTCTATAGAAATTGTACAAAGTTATGTAACTTACATAATTCTTGCTGAAAGATGAGAAACCTTTTATGATTCAAAAGCTAGTACTGTTTCTGTTGCTTTCAAGTAGCCTTATTTTATCTGTACGATCTCAAAATCAGATATTCAGACATTTAGAGGCTCCTGCTGAAATAAACAATCTGGAGATCTTCTGTACTTTTCAGGATAGTAATGGATTAATGTGGATTGGCACAAATAATGGCCTATATTCATATGATGGATACAGTTTCAGGCATTACGAGAATCCAGTAGAAGGTGATTTTTCTATTACTGTTATTCAAGAAGTTGATCATAAACTTTGGTTGGGCGCCTGGCGCAATTCAGGTTTATGGATGTTTGATAAAACTACAGGTATCTTTACAAACGCAAAAGACTTACCAGGTTTTGCTTCTTTTTTAGCCAATGTGTTTTCTGTTAGAAACATATATCTGGACGGAAATATAGTTTGGTTTATTGCTACACTCATGCAAAGAAAAAGTAGTGTGTTGGTAAAGTACAATCTTCTGACCCGAGAATTTAATTACTACTATTTCAGAAACCCTGCCCACATTGATCATCTGGAATTTAATACTTTTACAAAGACCATAGAGGCGGGAAGAGAAATAATGTGGATTGGAACTCACATGAATGGATTGTATGAATTTGATCTGGAAACCAGAAAATATACTATTCACTTGCCTGATTCCAAAAAAACGACCTCTTTAAGTCACTATGATATCCGATATGTATATGCGTCTCCATCTGAACCTGCTTTATGGATCGGTACCAAAGAAGGGTTAAATAAGATGGATCTGATGACCCGTCAGATTACACAAAAATATTTCTATAAACCTGGTTCAACAAACAGCATAACAGATGATCGTATCTGGACTGTTCTGGAAATAAACCGAAAGGTATGGGTGGCTACTGAAAACGGATTGAGCTGTATTAATCTGATGACAAATCAGGTGTCCCGGTTTCGTCATATAGCCAAAGATCCTGAAAGTATTACAGGTAGTTTTATTCGGGGACTTTATCCTTGCCAGGGCTTGTTATGGATATCCACTTTCGGGGGCGGGATAAACCAGATTGATCTGCAGTCTGCTAATTTTCAGCATTACCCCTTAAGTTCTATGAATGACGATGGATTGATTGGTAGTAGTATAACTGCATTGGATGTAGGAGACGATCAGGGAAAATCTGGAGTCTGGATTGGAACAGAAAATGGACTTTTCTTTCTGGATACAAAGTCTAAAAGTATTAAAAAGCATGTTGGTACAGAAAATGATCCCATGGCTTTTCATTCTATTCTTGCAAAAGATAATGCACTATGGCTTGAAACCAGTAAAGGATTTAGGAAATATACTATTGCTACACACAATTTGTCAACTAGTGGTTTTAAACGTGAAACGGTAGATAGTCTTAGTAATAACAGCTGGTTTAGATCTTCTTTTGCTACTGATCCAACTGGTATATGGATGGGAAGCTGGGAGCATGGACTTACACATTTGGAGACATCCTCAGGAAGGATAAAAAACTATACACCTACACTGTTAAATAATGTAGGAGGACGAGGAAGCAGACAGGCTACTTTTCCATGTATTGTAACTCATAAAGGAAAGAAATATGTGTTCTTTATATCTACAGTACCTTATATTTCTGCTAATGTTCAGACTGAACGTAATTGTTTGGTAAGATTTGAGCCGGAAACCAATGAATATACCTATTATACACAGGAACCTCAAACTCCTTATAGCCTTGCTGCAAATTATTTAACATCATTAAAAAGTTCTGGAGATAGTGTACTATGGTTGGGTACACATAAAAATGGATTGGAGAAGTTTGATATTTCAACAGAACGCTTCACTCATTTTCGGGTAAAGGAAGGTATTAAGGCTACTACTATCTTCAATCTTACTACTGACCTGCATGGAAATCTTTGGATGAGTACAAATGAAGGAATTTCCAAGTTGGATATACATACAAAACATGTTACCGACTTTAAAGGAAAGTTTCTGGAAGGAAACTACTGGATGATAATGGTAAGAGATAATTCAGGATATATTTATTATGGAACCAATAATGGAGTATTGGTTTTTCATCCGGACAGTCTGAAAGTAAATCCTTATCCTCCATCTACTACTATTACCTCACTTCGGGTATTTGACAAGGAGTATGATCCCAATACTCTGATTACACCTGGCAAACATATTACATTATCTTACAAGAACAATTTTGTTTCCTTTGAATTTGCCGCCTTGAATTTTCGAGAGCCAGAGCGTAATGAATATATGTATCAGATGGTTGGGGTAGATGAGCAATGGAATTATGCTGGTAGCCGAAGATATGTTAGCTATGCTAACATAGAGCCTGGAGATTATGAATTTAGAGTAAGAAGCAGTAACAATGATGGTATATGGAATTCTAAATGGACTTCTGTATTTATCTCTATTACACCGCCCTGGTGGGCAACATTGTGGTTCCGAGCACTAATGGCGATCGTAGTGCTCTTTTCTGTATGGGGTTTTTACAGGTTGCGTATTGATACATTAAAGCAACGACAGGTACAATTGGAAATGCAGGTGAGAACACGTACCTCTGAAATAATTTATCAGAAGGAAGAGATTGCTGTACAACAGAATGAACTAGCCAGAATGAATGAATACCTGAAAGTGCTTTCAGATACTTTGGAAGACCGGGTACATCTAAGAACTTCTGAGCTGGTAAGAGCAAACGAAGAATTACGCCGGAAAAATGAGGAGATTCAGCAGGCCTTAATACAAGGGCAAACACTGGAACGAAAACGAGTTGCAGCCGAATTACATGATAACCTGGGTGGTTTATTATCTGCTTTAAAATTTAGTCTGGAGACATTGGATCTTCAAAATTTGTCAGAAGGAGAGAAAAATGTATACGAGAATGTATTGACTATGGTAGCCAATGCATGTGTTGAGGTTCGTAATATCTCTCATAATATGTTGCCTGAAGTATTGGAAAAAGAAGGATTGGAGGTTGCCTTGAAGCGATTTATTTATTCCATTAATGCTACCAAGAAAATTGATTTTGAACTGGATTTGTTTGGGCTGGAAGAACGATTGGAAAAAGATATTGAGTTTAGCATTTATCCTATTTGTGTAGAATTAGTCAATAATATATTCAAGCATGCGGAAGCAACTACTGCTTCTTTACAAATTATTTATTCCGAAAATGAACTTTCTATTGTAGTAGAGGACAATGGAAAGGGTATTAAGAATAAGGATGGAGCAGATGGAATGGGACTAAAAAATCTGAAGTCACGTATAGAGGCGATGTTAGGTGTTTATTACATTGATAGCGTACCAGAGAGGGGGACTACCATTTCAATTGAGATACCTCTGGAGAAGCGAAAAAATAAAAAATTAAATGTAAGTTGATTTCAATGCTTATCTACATAGTGTTATTAATCTTTTGTAATTCCAATCTAACATCTCCAATTTTTACAGGTATTGTTCCTACATTAACGGATTTTCCAGTCATATAACATAATTTGCAAACTTTTTTTCTTTCTTCGTTTATCCTCTACCTTTGCGCGCAGATTTAGTAAATCAATAATCAGACTTGCAGTGGTTCTGGTAGATACCGGATTAATTAGTAACATAAAATAGACAAAATCAACAAAACTCTCAATACATGAGTATTCGTATTCCCTTTGTGCCTCTAAAAATTCGCCGTGAAGATGCGTTGGCATATCATGAACAGGGCCAGCCTGGTAAAATTGAAGTGGTGCCAACAAAAATGCTCAGCTCTCAGTTAGATCTAGCGCTGGCATATTCGCCTGGTGTGGCTGAACCTTGTAAAGAAATTGCAGAAAATCCGGAAAATGCATATCGGTATACATCAAAAGGCAACCTTGTTGCTGTCATATCTAATGGAACAGCTGTATTAGGCTTAGGAAACATTGGAGCACAGGCGTCTAAGCCTGTAATGGAAGGCAAAGGTGTCTTGTTTAAAAAGTTTGCAGGAATTGATGTCTTTGACATAGAGATAGATTGTTCGGATCCACAGGAATTTATTCGTATTGTAAAATCACTGGAGCCTACTTTTGGAGGAATTAATCTGGAAGATATTAAAGCTCCAGAATGTTTTGTCATTGAACAGGAGCTCCGGAAGCAGATGAATATTCCGGTTATGCATGATGATCAACATGGAACAGCTATTATTTCCTCTGCAGCCCTTCTGAATGCATTGGAGATAGTAAAAAAGAAAATTGACGAAATCAAGGTAGTTGTTAATGGTGCGGGTGCTGCTGCTGTGGCTTGTGTGAAATTGTATATTGAGCTGGGTGTAAAAAAAGAGAATATCGTGATGAACGATATTAATGGAATTTTACATGTAGATAGAGAGGATCTGGATGACATGCGTCGGGTATTTGCAACCAGCCGTCCAGTAGCTAACCTAATGGAGGCAATGAAAGATGCAGATATGTTTTTGGGACTATCTGTTGGAAATGTACTAACTCCAGACCATCTGAAGCAGATGGCTCCTGATCCGATTATTTTTGCCCTGGCTAATCCAGAGCCAGAAATTTCATATGAGCTAGCTATTGCCACACGTCCGGATGCAATCATGGCAACAGGGCGCTCCGATCATCCTAATCAGGTAAACAATGTACTCGGTTTTCCTTATATTTTCAGAGGAGCCATGGATGTACGTGCAACAGAAATTAATGAAGCTATGAAACTGGCTGCTGTTCGGGCATTGGCACAATTGACCAAAGAACCGGTTCCTGAATCAGTAAATAAAGCCTATAATGATCAGGCCCTGGTATTTGGGCGAACTTATCTAATTCCAAAACCTCTTGACCCTCGCTTGATTACTACCGTATCTCCAGCTGTGGCCAAAGCTGCTATGGATTCAGGCGTTGCCAGACTATCTGTTGCTGATTGGGAGGTATATCACCAGCAATTGGAGAAACGAGTAGGTATTAACCAAAAACTCATGTCTCCGATTATTGCTCAGGCTCGCAGACAGCCTAAACGTGTAGTTTTTGCTGAAGCAGATACCTATAAAATTTTGAAAGCTGCTCAGATTCTGGTAGATGAGCACATTGCCTTTCCAATCCTGTTGGGAGATAAAAAGAAAATCCAGCAGATTATGGAAGACAACTATATAGAGATAGACAGATGTGAGATCATTGACGTTACCGAACAGCCTGAAGAAAAGCTCGAATCATATGCTCAGATGTTATACCAGAAGCGCCAGCGTAAAGGAGTAACATTGTATGACGCTAGAAAAATGATTCTGGATCGTAACTACTATGGAGCCATGATGGTTCACGCTAATGAGGCTGATGCATTGATCTCTGGCTTAACAAAAGAATATGCTCGTATCATACGTCCTGCTTTACAGGTAATAGGTGTTGAGCCTGGAGTGAATCGGGTTGCTGGTATGTATATCATTACTAACACCAAAGGTGAATCTTATTTCTTTGCAGATACTACTGTAAATGCTAATCCTACTGCGGATGAGTTGGTGGACATTATTGGATTAACTGCACGTAAAGTTCGCTTCTTTGGTATAGAACCACGAATGGCAGTTTTATCATACTCAAACTTCGGCTCAGTAGCAGGAGAACAGCCTGAAAAAGCACTTTTAGCTGTACAAAAAGCAAAACAAAAATATCCGAATCTGATCATTGATGGAGAGATTCAAGCTAACGTTGCATTGGATACTCAACTATTACAAGAAAATTATCCTTTCAGTGATTTAGCAGAATCTGGTGCAAATACTTTGATATTTCCGGAACTAACTTCGGGTAATATCTCGTATAAGCTGTTACAGGAAATTGGCGGTAATGAAGCCATTGGTCCAATTCTGATGGGAATGAAAAAACCTGTTCATGTATTGCAGCTAGGCAGCTCTATTCGGGAAATTGTAAATATGGTAGCAATTGCTGTTGTAGAAGCACAGCGATAAACTGTATAAAGATTTCTGCGGGCAAATACCCGCAGAAATCTATCTATTTTAAATTGAGGAAAAATAATTTTTTTTTAATTGCTACGTTTAGACTGTGTGATCTGAATTATAGTGATTTTACTATCTTTTTGTATCGTTTAACCACGCCCTATTAACTGTACGTTTACTATTTATGATTGCTTATATTGAAGGGAGACTCACTCACAAAGAGCCTGCATACGTAATAATTGATGTCAATGGTGTCGGATATGAGATACGAATTTCTTTACAAACCTATAGTGCCTTGCCTGAAGGCGAGAAGTGTCGGTTACATACCCACTTTCATGTAAGAGAAGATGCTCAGATCCTATATGGATTTGCTGATCGATCAGAAAAGAAAATATTTTTGGATCTAATGAGTGTATCCGGTATTGGTGCAAATACTGCTTTAATGATGCTCTCATCTCTTTCCTCTATGGAAATACAGCAAGCTATTGTCTCCGAAGATGTAAGAACCATTCAAAGTGTGAAGGGCATTGGAAGTAAGACTGCACAACGAGTGATACTGGAGTTACGTGATAAAGTGAAAAAAGACCTATATCTTACATCCAATACTCAAACCTTACCGGTTACCTCTGGAAATACTATTCGCAATGAAGCGTTATCTGCATTGACTACTCTTGGTATCCCAAGAAATGTCGCAGAAAAGAGTGTGGATACAGTAATGAAGCAGGAAGGCAGTTCGTTAAGCTTGGAACAGGTTATAAAGCTAGCCTTGAAAGTCAGCTAGTTTAAATACGACGCTAATCTAAATAAAAAAACAAGTCCTTTCCCTAATTAATAGGACTCCTATTTACGCTTACTAACAGATCTATTACTGATGTGTTGTCGGAGAGACTGTGGTCTATATTCTACTTTTGATAGTCAATCATAGTAAGACCAGAAACTTAGTGTTTGTTAATACTGATTTTCTGTTTATTTCATACATGCGACACTATCAACGCGGATTTCTAACAGAAATGGGAAACAAACCCGTGTATTTTGTATTACCAAAGGAAATGCTATCTGTATAACTACTTGATAAATAGTACTTCCTTACGATATAATCTGAAATTATCCATAACAATCCTGTTATCAGACATTGAAGTTTAGCAGTTACATTCTAGTTTCGGGTGGAGTATTGTTTTCGCTTAGTTCCTGGTGGTCAGAATCCGAGAACGATAAACGGGGATATAAGCTTTATCCGAAATTATCTCAGGTTACCTATTCGGTAGGTGCCCCTCCTGATAGTATTCGAAAAGACAGTAGCTTGAGAGATACCCTTAAAAAAGGAAAAAGAGGCTTATCATTTTATAAGCGAGACCGGTATGGCGATCCTTTTACTGATCGGCAAGGCCGCTCTCCCCTGGAACTGAAAGACCCTT